>CAZNUS010000001.1:0-12400 GCA_964576385.1 uncultured Methanosarcinales archaeon
AAGCCGCCAAGGGTGGGGGTGTTCACCCATTAAAAGGGATCGTGAGCTGGGTTCAGAACGCTGTGAGGCAGTTTGTTTGATATCTGCTGGGAATGTTGGGTGTCTGAAAGGAAGGATCTCTTAGTACGAGAGGAACGGAGGTTCGTGGCCTCTGGTCTACCGGTTATCTGACAAGGTAAGCCGGGCAGCTACGCCGCAGATGATAAGTGCTGAACGCATCTAAGCACGAAGCATCCCTTGAAAAGAGACACCCTAGGACATCGCAAGAACAGCGGTTTGATAGAAGCGGTGTGTAAGCAGGAAGGCAACGACCTGTTCAGCACGCGCTTACTAACGTCCACAATCATGTGCTTAATCTACATACGGCTTTTTTTTTACCATACAATTTCTTAAAGAATATCCTCTAAAATATTTTTAAAAATGATATAGCGTGAGCTATATTTCTTTATATTTTACAATATATTGTTAACTAGCGTAAGCTATATTGGTTTTTAGAAACTTTCAGACACTTAACATTTTTTGTTATCAAACAAACTGCTTAATATTTACTTTTTAACTTATATGAAACCAGCTGACATTAATAATTACGGTGATCACCACCACAAAATTTATATCTATAATTTATTTATAATCCATATGGGACGTAACTTTAAGAAAATAGAAGTTTACCATCTATCTTACAAATTTGTATTAGATATTTATAAGCTAACAAAGAACTTTCCAAAGTCAGAAGAGCAAAACATCACCTCTCAACTTAGAAGAGCAGCAGTTTCTATCCCTTTAAATATAGCTGAAGGTAGTGCTAAAGCAAGTAATCGTGAATTTGCTTATTTTTTGAATGTCTCTTATGCCTCAGCAAAAGAAGTTGAGGTTTTGTTATATCTCGCTAATGACTTAGAATACTTAAATAGCGATGCTACTATTTATCTTACTAACCGCTTAGATGAATTAAGTGCTAAGCTGTATCTCTTTACACGTAACATTGAAGAAAGAATAGGAAGTAAAAGGTTCCAATTTTTTAAGAAATTCGAAGAAAAAGAGAAAAAACATTTTTTATAATTAGTTATAACACTCGGCTAATTATATAGTTCTATGACTTATTACTTTGCACTAGATTAATTTTTATATAATGAAGAATTCTATTCAATTTCATGAATAATAAATGTATTATAAAAGAAGTTCAAATCGAAGAAGTAGTAAAAGTCAATAGAACTATTGTCGAATTCGATGAGCCATCTCAAAAAGAGTATTTTGAGGATAGATACAAAAATAAGAAAAAATTGATTATTGTCGCCTATATTGCTGGTCGACCAGTAGGTTATATCGTAGGATATGATAAATTTGAAGATGGTTCTTTCTATTGCTGGATGGCCGGTGTAAATCCAGAGTTTAGAAAAAGGGGTATGCTAAAAGCACTAATGGATTATGAAGATAAATGGGCAAAAGGAAAAGGCTATAATAAAATTAAGATCAAGACTCGAAATAACCGAAGAGAAATGCTTGCTTATTTGGTAAAGTACGGCTTCTTCTTTACAAAAGTAGTAGAACAGTCTAATATTGAGGATAATAGAATTCTTCTTGAAAAAGAATTATAGGTCTGTGGTGTATGTGTCATATGCTGCTGATTTTTTTATTTTTTTTGAAAAATTTGAGAGTATTCTATTCTTCTTATGATATAGGCAGTTCAGCAACTTCTTCAACTTTGCATCGCATGATACTATACTTTTCTTCCTTCGTTTGATCCTGGATAACTTGGTCTAATACATTACATTTTATTCTACTATTAATGCGGCGAATCCTACTCTTGGGAAACTGACTTCTCCCTGAAATGGCTCTATGTTTATATTTTCCAAATTACCTGTGTTTACATCAAATACGGCTAATGTTTTAACTTCAAATCCGTCAGCTTCAGCGAAGATTAGCTTGTCATTATCCTGGGTTAAGAAGCCGCGCGGGTTATTTCCTAATCTCTCTAGTTCTACCGGTATCGTGATTGATTCTCCGTCTATAGAAAATTTCTGGAACCATATACTGCCTTCATATTCTATTCCAATATATAGTGCGTCTTGACCAGGGAATATATGTTCCTGAGAAAAATAAGTTAATGTTAAATCATTAAATACTATTGTTGGTTCTCCTGTATTTAAGTCATGCTTTCGGATAGTTGCAATTGTTTTTCCATCTATATACTGGGTAGTTATTGACATCAAATTATTCCCTACTCCATACAATTGTCCTGAAGGAATATCTTCTGTAAATGAAAATAGATCTGTAGCATAGTAACTGGATGATTCACCTAAATTCATTACTTTTAATTTTCCATAACTAGTGATTCTACCATAAAAATCAGTCATTTTTCCAGTTGAGAAATATATTTTGTCTTCAACAATTCCAAAAGAATCAGCATTAAATCCAGTTTCTTGTACTACTGAACCGGTTTTTGGATCTATTTCTGTTAGTGTCCACTGATTGTTTTTAGCGTTCCATTCAGAACCCCAATCCCTTAATACAAAAAACCTTCCATTACTTGTGAAAGGATACATACTATTTTGACTCCATGAGGTTGATGTTCCAGTTTTCATAAGATCAACTTGCTGTAATTTAGGGAGATAGCGGACGACAGCGCTTGTTGATGATTCCCATTGGATGTTGGTAGCATAACCACCTCCTTCTATGTTAGTATATTGAACTTGTACTGGTAGACGTTCTTTGATGCTCGTTAACCCTTCTGTAAAGAATAATGCAACTGTTCCGGCAGGAATTTCTTGTTTTTGTTCGGTTATTTCTGGTTGTTGTACCGTTATATCTGTTTCCTTTGACTGTGCTTCTATTGTTTGTTCTTCTACTTCTTTTATTTCAACTTGTTGATCTTTAGTATCGGTTCCAGTTTCGTTATCAGTTGTTGTTACTCCTAAATCGCTTGGCCCGGGTGATGCTTTTGAAATAATTCCCTTACTCTCTATACTTTTAATAGTTTCTATCTTAGCACTTTTAATGTTCTCTGAAGCAATCTCAGCATCCTTTGATAACTCTTTTCTAGCTTCTAATTCCTTTATATTCTCTAAATTATCTCCTTTTTTATCTAGTTTAGTGCAACCGATGAGAACTATGAGTAAGAAAAATATACTTAGGATACAAACAACCTCTTTTTGTTTCATTGATAATGTGGAATAAACTTCAACTTTATATTTATTTCGTGTTGTCTTATTCCTACTTTTTCTCTTCCTTCTTATCTTCCTTCTTAGGAACGTTTTCGATATGCCGGCATTCTGGATATCCAGAACAGCCGAAAAACTCTCCGTAAAATGATCTACGCAATATTAATTCCTTTCCACATTTAGGGCATTTCTTGTCAATTTTTTTTGCTTCGCTTTTACTAAACTGGATCTTGCTTTTACATTCCGGATTGATGCAATATTCATTAGGACGCTTGCCTTTTTGTATGACCATTATCTTTGGAGAATGGCATAAGTCACATAATTTTTCTGATTTTTTTACTAATCCTGTCGCAGGCAGCTTAAACGTAACCTTACAAGCGGGATAGGCATCACAGGCAATGAAACGGCCGAATTTTCCAAAACGGATCATCAATTTTCCTTTGCATTTTGGACATTCGCCTATATAATTTTGCTCATCCTGAGTTTCCCGTACTGAAGAAATAATCTCCTTTCCAATAACCTTCTCTTTCTTTTTGAAATCTTCTAATAATCCGGTCAGGAACTGTTTTGCCCTGCTTAAGATAGTTTCTTCCTTAATTTTTCCTTCTCGGATTTTTTCCATATCTTGTTCAAAATCAGCTGTAAGTTTTTCATCGATAATAGTGGGAGCGTATTTTTCCAAAATTTTAATAGTTTCCATTCCTAATTTAGTAACTTTTATCTGTACTCCCTCGATATAATTCCGCTGGAATAATCGGTCGAGAATATCAGCACGGGTTGCTTTTGTACCAAGGTTTCTTTTTTCTAACTCTTTAATGATGGAAGATTGGTTATATCTATTTGGCGGCTGTGTCTCTTTGTCTACTTTTTGCACATCTTTTATTTTGATAATTTCACCTTCTTTCATGTCTGGAAGAGCTAATTCTTCTAGCTTCACATATGGTTTATAGAATGTGTGCCAATTCTCTTCTATGGTGCGAGTTCCTTTAGCAAGGAAATATTCATCTTTTACATCCAGCTTTACTTCCATAGTCTCTCTTACTGCCGGCTGGGCAAACGTGGCCATGAATCTTTTTACAACTAAATCATAAACTTTTTTTTCATTAGGCTTTAATGCCTTTGGTGATATCCCGGTAGGATAAATAGCGGGGTGCGCAGGATCGGTTTTACTTCCGTTATTGGGCTTTAATTCTTTTAGTCTTAGCAGATCTTCGCAAAGAGGTGCATATTCTTGTTGTTTTTGAAGGCTTTGCAGGATTTTTTTGAAACCTAATTTTGGATCTAACTGCTGAGAACTAGTTCTGGGATAAGATGTAATCCCTGCAAGATACAAATTTTGGGCTAGAGCTAAAGTTTCTTTAGGAGTTATTTTGAAAAGATTGTAGGATTCTGATTGCAAAGTAGTTAAGTCGAAAGGATTAGGTGGGGACTGCTGGCGTTTGGTTCTTTTCACTTCTTTTACTTTAGCTTCTTTCTCTGCTTTTATTTTTTGCAGAATTTGTTCTACTTCTTTTACATTGGTAAACCTATCTCGGATATGTTTTGCTTCTATTGCATCTTTTTTATAACTCCCATGAAGATAAAGTTCCCAGAAAGGTTCCGGCTTGAAAGCTTCAATATCGCGTTCTCTATCGACTAATATTTTTAATGCTGGACCTTGCACTCTTCCTGCAGACATGACCTTAAAGGAACCAGCAGCTTTTACTGAAGAGGTTAATGCTCTAGAAAGATTTATTCCGTAAAACCAATCTAATTTGTGTCTGGTTTCACCCGCATAAGCTTGTCCCCAATCCAGATGGGGCGATTTTTTTTCATAAGCTTCAATTAAATCTGGCTTGGTAAGCGTAGAAAATTTCATCCTGTGAGCATCTTTCTGCTTGCAGGCAAATCTGATAACATTTAACCCAATAACTTCACCTTCAATATCGTAGTCGCAAGCTATGGTGAATTCATCAGCTTTTTTTGCAAGGGATGCGATATTATCAACATAATCTTTAACATGGGATAATTCTTTGGAAGCTTTATCCGATTGTTCCCATTTAATATCAAATACCGGATAATTCCATCCATTTTTTTTGTCTTCAACTAAACCATACAAGTGACCGACAGCAGAAGTTACGATAATATTTTTTTTTTGATGTTTTAATTCATAGAATACTGCTTGCTTGTTTTTTTTTGAGGCAATACCATCCTCCGCTAACGCTTCAGCTACTTTCTTGGCGGAACTGGGCTTTTCTGTGATAATTAATTCAGTCATTCTAATCTGTTATTACAATTTAGATTTAATTTTTTGATTTATCTATTTATTATTCTAATAATTTAACTGTTTTATTATGAATTTTACAGAGTATATAAAAAGGTTTGGAAAAGTTTAGAATATTATTGATGATATAAAATACTGGTCCTTACACTGCTCCTTACTTTTCTGCACAAAACAAATATTTATAAATATCTTTGTTTCATTAGCAAAAAATTAAACAATCATAGATAATATATGATCTAATCATGGTTAAATAAGATTTAAAATAATATTCAAAAAAAGATTTAATCATAGTTCATATATGATATTTTAATAACGGGGGGTTGAACATGGGATTTTTATTGTTAGGAATAATTATGGGGATTAGTATTCTGGCTTTAGCAACTGCTTATTTCTTAGCTAGATGGGTTTTGAAACAGGATGTTGGCACGAAAGAGATGCAGGAAATATCCAATGCTATCAAAGAAGGTGCAGAAGCATTTTTACGACGGCAATATAAGACGATTTCTTTTCTTGCTGTACTATTTGCAGTAATTCTATTTATAGGATACGGCTTGCTAAGGGAAAGCAAAAGCTTTGATCCTATAAATTCTGCTTTAGGTTTAGCGTTCTGGGTAACGATTTCCTTTTTATTAGGAGCGATTTGTTCTTTGATTGCTGGTTATGTAGGGATGTGGATCAGCATCCGCAGCAATATTAGAACTGCTTCTGCGGCAAGAAGAAACGTAAATGATGCATTGCAAGTTGCTCTACGGGGTGGAGCCGTTTCTGGATTATTAGTGGTAGCTATGTGTCTTCTTGGGGTAGGTGGGCTGTACGCTTTAGTTAATTATACCACCTCTGTTGACCCTTTTAAAATTCCGTTGTTAATTGTTGGTTATGGTTTTGGCGCTTCTTTTGTAGCTTTATTTGCTCAACTTGGCGGTGGGATTTATACGAAAGCAGCTGATGTCGGCGCAGATCTTGTTGGCAAGGTTGAAGCAGGTATTCCCGAAGATGATCCGCGAAATCCAGCAGTCATTGCAGATCTAGTAGGTGATAATGTTGGAGACTGTGCGGGCAGGGGCGCAGATATTTTTGAATCAACATCCGCTGAGATCATAGGTACGATGATACTTGGAGCGGCCATGGCTATGACTATTCCTAATGTTAACCCTTTATGGATTTTAGGGGTGATGATGTTTCCTTTAGTAGCTAAATCATTTGGAGTTATAGCTTCTATTTTAGGTATAATGACTGTTAAAGTAAAACCAGGAGAAGATCCTATGGTTTCTTTAAATAGAGGTTATTATATTACGGCTATCTTAGCTATGGTAGGATTTGGATTAGCTACTAGATGGCTGCTGTATACTTCTTATGCTCCAAATGCATGGTGGCATTTTTTCTTAGCAGGTGTTGTGGGCGTGTTAGCTTCGATTGCATTTTTATACATCACTCAATATTATACAGAATCTAAATACAGGCCAACAAGGTCAATTGCAGAAGCGAGCAAAACAGGTCCAGCAACCAATATCATCACTGGGATTTCTGTAGGATTAGAATCTACAGCATTGCCTATTCTGACTATAGGTGTGGCAGTGCTTGCTGCATACTTCTTAGGAGCTAGTTCGGGTATTCCGCATGCCGGCTTATTTGGGACAGCGGTAGCCACTATGGGGATGTTAGCTACCGCAGCGTATATCTTAGCAATGGACACATTTGGCCCTATCGTTGATAATGCTGGGGGAATAGTAGAGATGAGCAACCAACCAAAGCAAGTTCGTGAAATATCTGACAGGCTGGATGCTGTTGGTAATACGACTAAAGCATTAACTAAAGGGTATGCGATTGGTTCAGCGGCTTTAGCAGCATTTTTACTCTTTAGCGCTTATCTAGATCAGGTAAAGAATTATGGGTTAACCATGGCTGCGATAGATATTTCTAAACCAGAAGTATTTGTTGGAGCTTTACTTGGAGGGATGCTGGTCTTTGTTTTTTCAGGGTTAGCAATAAGAGCGGTAGGAAAAGCTGCTTATTCCGTCATCAGTGATGTCCGCGCACAATTTAAGGAAAAAAAGGGTATCTTAGAGGGAAAAGAAAAACCGGATTATGGGAGATGTGTAGATATCGTTACCCGCTCTGCCTTAAAAGAAATGATTCTTCCTGGGTTACTAGTCGTGTTGATGCCCATTGCCGTAGGCTTAGTCTTTAAAATGTTTGGTGTCGGCGCGGAAACTGTCGGCGCTTTTTTGATGGTCGGAACAATTGTCGGGATTTTGATGGCATTATTCTTGAATAATAGTGGTGGAGCTTGGGATAATGCTAAAAAGTATATCGAAACCGGTGCTTTAGGCGGGAAGGGATCTGATACCCATAAAGCAGCAGTCGTTGGTGATACCGTTGGGGATCCGTTTAAGGATACTGCTGGTCCGTCGTTACATGTGTTGATCAAGCTTTTGGCAACGGTTACGTTAGTCTTGGCGCCATTGTTTATCTAATTGCGCAGAGAATATTTTTTTTATTTAATTTATTTCATTTAAACAATCAATCTTGTTTTTTTATTTTAATGTAATTTTAATTTATTAATTTATATTGATCAAAAGGTGGTATTTAGATGGATTATGATAAGCAGATTTCTGTAACGGAATGGTTTGAGCAGATAAATCATAAGGATACATCTTCCCTGAGATTGGAAGATAATGAGAAAAGAGAACGTTTAGGGGTATTGAATGAAGTTATTGGTGTTCCTTTTGACAAGGCAGTTATTTTTGAAGCTACGGAAATAAGTTCTGACCCGGGAGATTACAGTCATCGATTTAAAGAATA
Organism: uncultured Methanosarcinales archaeon; assembly: GCA_964576385.1. Classification (GTDB taxonomy): domain Archaea; phylum Nanobdellota; class Nanobdellia; order Woesearchaeales; family GW2011-AR9; genus JACOZM01. The sequence goes on from CAZNUS010000001.1 coordinate 8,224, forward strand.
TTTGAAAGAACACAGTGAAGATTTGTGCGCTCTTAGATTAATTCCTAAAGAATCACATTTACCTAAACTACGGATGAGAGGAAGGAAAGTCAAAGATGTTTTGGATTGGTTTAAAGAACAAAAAATTAATTCTGAACAGTACCGTGCAGATTTTATCCCACATCCTAGGGAAACACTGTGGTCAACTATTTTTGTGGTAAATCAACAAGGAATATTTGGTGAGATTGTTCATGGGCCGCACAATATTTTAACTCAAGGATTTTACCAAGGGGCTCAGCCATTATTTTTTAGTTATAATTTTAAAGAGTGGAAATTGGGGGATTCAGCAGCGATGCAGCATTTGCATCTTATCTTAGAGAAGATAAAGGTAAATAGAGACAATGAAATAATATTACGGCAGAAATTAGGCGCTACATTTGCTCAAGGATATCTTTGCGGTTATTTTGAGACAACATTTTCTGAAGAGTATGGTTTGTGGTTTATTGATTACAATAGAATATTGGGAGAGATGTATTCGGAATTTTCTTTATCTATAACCGATTCATCTCTGTTCAATAAATATGATGGTGGTATCGAAAAAGTTGGTATTGAAAAACAAGATAGTATAGAAAATCATCCGCTTGTTTCCGGATTGCCGGCTTATAGTGGAAAAGTGTTGGGAAAAGTAAGAATTGTTAAGGATGAAAAAAGCAGTTTTGAGGATGGTGAAATATTAGTGTGTGTTATGACTTCTCCAGCATATTTACCTCTAATGAAAAAATCTTCAGCAATAGTTACAGAGCAAGGCGGAATTCTGAGCCATGCAGCTATTGTTTCTCGTGAATTAAGAAAACCATGTTTAACAGGTGCAAAAGATGTAACCTCGATTTTAAAGGATGGAGACTTGATAGAAGTTGATACCGATACGGGAGTAGTTAGGTTGTTGGATAAAAAATAAACTTTTGGAAGTAGGGTCATAATAAATTAACAAAAAACGGGAAACATTTAATTTTTTAGTGACTGTAACATTAGTCTTGGCGCCATTGTTCATTTAGATTTTTTATTGTTTTTTATAATTTGGTTTGCTGCGTAGATTCCAGTAATATACGAATCTTCCAATCCGCAAGCATTTACATCCCCGATCAAGTAAAGGTTTTTTTGAGGATTCAAGCTAATGAGCTCCCGTCCTTTAATATTGAAGGCTGGATTCCAATATTTTTTAGTAATAATTTTGTGCGTCTTAAAATATTTCCTTAAATTTATCTTTGGATCTTTAGAATAGATTAAATAAGAACCATCTTCTTGTTGCGCGATGCAATGGATCTTTGTTCTTTCATGGAATAATTCGTACTTCTCTTGATCTTGCTCCTTCAAAACTCCGGAGATATGGAACATGTAGACATTAGTTCCAGTTTTAATTTTTTTGAGCCCAAGTAATTTCTGAGTGATATGGGGGGGTGTTGCTATTACCACATTTTTTGCGTGATACATTTGGTCCTTAGTCTTAACAACAAAATGTGTTCCTTTAGAAATTGACTCAACAGAATCAATTATGATGTTCTGTTTAAATCCTTTGGTAATTTTATTCTCTAAGAATTCAAATTCCCACACCGGGAAGATTAAGTATTGCATCCAACGCAGGTACTCATAGGCGTAAACCTCCCTAGTTTCACAAAAAGAAAGCGCGTAAAAAGCCTCATTAAGAAACCGATCACAGATGTCAAAAATATTATTATCTTTAATGAACTTATCAGCTTTTGTGGTATAAAGGTAATAGAGGTAAGGGTCTTCTTTTATTACTTTTTTTTGATCCTGATTTAAACATTTTCTTTTCATGATTTTGTAATGGCTGGTAAACCTTCGGAGTACATTTAGTAGTCTTAATCCTTGGAGGGGATAAAAAAATATACTTAAGGAAGAATATCTTTCTCGTTTACTGTGAAAACTCATTTCTAAGAGGCTTATTTTTCGTTTCCGTTTCAAAAATGATTTAACATGGGTATAATCTTCACCAAAAAAGTAAGCACCATAATTAACCTTTCCATTTTTTGAAGGAAGTATCCTTCCCCCTATGTTTTCTGAAATAATTTTAAATTCTTTACCGTGTTCATATAACGTTCTTGCACAGCCTAATCCGGACACACCTGCTCCAACGATCACCGTCTCCATAGAAAAAGAATTGTTCTATCCTTTTTATTCTTTACGAAATCATCAAAGCAAACAGTGGAAAATGTTTGCTGAAGTGAAGAAAATGTATCTGGATAAAACAAATCAGTGAAGGTCGAACCGTAGGATTTTTGTTACGGTTTTTATTACAAAATTTTAGATTATTCTTTATGGAAAACTATTCAATGCTTGATAAACATAATGTTATACCAAAAAGTGAGATTATGGCTAATTTATAAAGAAAGTGTAACATGATCATGAAATTGAACAATACCAAAAAGTGAGCAAAACTATTATAAATATGCAATTCAAATTGAATTTATCTTGGGGGTTTAATATGTCAGAAGCGACTGTTTTATTAGGAAAAGGTCTTGATAAGGATGGAAATGTTCTCGAAGTACGAGGAACTTCATTTTATAGGACTGGCACAACTGGATTAGCTGATGGGATTGAAGCTGTTCAACAAGCTGGTTTAATTCAAGTTCCGATCTATTTGCTGGGCGAAGGAAGAGTAGCAGCTGGGCGAGATGCTGAGGCTCGAGGAAGGATTCGATTAGCGTTACAAAAAACAGTTTGGACACAATATCATGATGGATTAGCTGAGGTTGACACCGTTGTTGATAAAAAAGGTATTTTAGGAAAGAAAGGAGAATTATATGCTGTAAAGTTTCAAAATGGCGGTTTGTTTGCAAACAATCATCAGCGAATAAGAGATGCTGTTTTGGGAACAAATGGAAAAAGACTTACCGATTCTTATGCTATGCCTTTGAATCGAAAAGAAGTGAATGCTTTCTTAGATGCTGTACAATCAGGAGATGCAAACGCTTTGCGAGAGATGGGATTTTTACAAGGTGGTTCCGTTTATGTTTTCAAAAATTTTGGAGAATTTGCAGATGCGTCGGGAAGAGCAGATTTCTTAGCAGATATGCCAGGATATGTCGTATTAAGAACGGCTGATGAAGCTCGATTTCAAGGTTCAGGACGCGAAACTATTTCTGCTCAAAGAAATAACCAAGATTTAGCTATTGATTTTGGTGGAGTAGCCCGAGCAGGGGCAGTTCTTGATGTTGCTGAAAAATTAGGCTGGACACAATTTGGTGTTTACAATGATGGTGATTCTACAGCAAATAGCGGTCGCGTGGTTTTCCTTAACAATCACGAACGGGGTGTTAATGGTAATAACTGCCTCTATGGCACTGGTCGCTCAGTCGGGGTAACACCGAAGGCGTTAGAGGCGCGCGCGAAAATTGTAGCTCCTTTGCCTCTTGAAGATAGATTATAAACCGGTAGATTTTTGTTGAGGAAACTTCCTAGTTTCGAATAATATTAGAGTCGTTATTTTGCTAGGGTTAAACTTATGCAAAAAATAGCCAGAAAATCAGCGACTTTAGTCGCTGGATGAATGGCACTATTTTTCTGGCTATTTTGCATCCTAAAAATGCGTAGTTTAGAAACCGTCTCAGTTCAAACCTCGCACGCGGAGAAAAGCAACGACTTTTCTAGCGTCCCAGAATTGTTAAGCAATTCTCAGGACTTTAGTGCGAGGTTAGACGGTTTCACGCATTTTTATGATATTTTTGTCTAAATCCTTATTTCTCAAAGTTTTTTTATTGATAAGATAATCCTAGCAAACCTTTAAATAAAATTCAATAAACTCTTATCTAAAAATTGGGGAGAGCTAGGCTGGCGCGCTAGTCCTGCGTTGTTACCGTGAACGGACTTCACACGGAGCCGAAGCCCAAGGAAGGATCAATTTAGTTTTATTGGTCCGCAATGTCTTTGCCGACGGTCTGTCCTTTGGGATGGACTTGTTAGGAATCAGGTCAGGTCCGGAAGGAAGCAGCCTTAACTTTCAATATCCATGTTTAAAGGGTAGCAGATCCGAGAAGCTTTGTGGGTCAAACCAGTGAGGCTTTATTGTTTCGACTGCGGGTATGCCCCTAATGTTTTTTAATGTCTTTCTAGTTTTTAAGGATTTTTTTTGTTAAGTCATTGTTCAAATAATAGTCTGAGAAAGAAATAGAACAATGTT
>CAZNUS010000001.1:12410-30657 GCA_964576385.1 uncultured Methanosarcinales archaeon
ATTATTTAGCAAATCTCACAAATGTTCAATAATTAATGAGATTTGCTATTATAAGCAACAGATAAGATTGCATTTTTGAAATTTAACCAATTTGTGCAATTTTCTATATTGACGGCCAATTAAATATCTGTACTCTGCCGATAGTATTATATAATTACTTCTTTTATATTACTTTTAGTAGTATTATCTTTATAGCTCAGGTAAACATGGTAGTTATATTAGAACGACAAAAGGGATATGCTGCATTGGTTCTAATAGTGATCATCTTTATAGTGCTTTTTCTCTCCAGTGATATACAGATTAATATTGAAGAGAAACCAGAGAATGACACTAGCACCTACAAAGGAGAGAGCAAGACGCTTAAGGAATTAAATGATTTTGGCGAGGTTTCCTGTGACCAATGCATTAAAAACTGTCGCTGGACGCTCGCTAAAAGCGAAGAACAATGCCAAGAGAAATGTGTTCCGGATGTGGATTGTAATCCTAAATTAGATGTGAGGCTTAGGTAGATTTATATACTAATATTCTTTTCTTTTATGTAGGAATTATGCTTTTTATTTGGTGTGTATACATCACTTGGATAAGTTTGATGATAAATTGTATCTGATGATAAATTGTATCATTAATTTAATCCATTGAAGAGGTGGTATCCTGGTTAAGAAGAAGATTATTAAACAGAAACTAACCGGCGATAAAAAAAGTAGGCTATTCTGATCCTCCTCTAGCAGGAACATGCCCCTGCGGGAGTGGTTGCAGTGTTTACATTGAAAGTGGAACTTGCGAAGATGCTTGCCGTAGGTTTTGTTAGAGCTTAGGTCTTTAGTATTATAACCTCCAAGATTATGACCTTCATGATCTACAGGTAATCTATTTTCTTTATTTCTTCATTTCTCCACCAATATCTTTATAAATAAATCCCATTCTTACAGAAAATCCATTAAATAAACTGGTCAGCAGCATTAAATCGTGACTGGCTAAGTATTTAACAGGTATGGCCTGATAAGGCATCCATCTCTGAAAAAAGTTTCTCAGATGGGTTCCGCTATAGGCAGTTAAAACAAATATATCAGTAAAGAAGTAGAGCATTGAAGAAGAGCAAGTAAACTTTATTTGTTCTGATGTTGTTCTAATTTCGACTGGTAGAGTGAGTAATATAATTTAGATTAAAAATCTAGATTAAATAAAAATAACACAAATAAAAAATAACATTATTGCATAAATAACTTATCACATTTAACAAAATAATCAAATAAAGAAAATGGGAGACATCCACCATCCACATCGAGGAAGTATGCAGTTTTGGCCTAGAAAGAGGTCTAAACATAGTATAGCTCGCGTACGTGCTTGGGCTAACTCTACTCAAGCAAAAGTCTTGGGGTTCATTGGTTATAAGGCCGGCATGACTCAGCTGTTGGTGCAGGACAACCGTAAAAACTCCATGACTAAGGGTGAAGAAATCGCTATTCCTGCCACCATTATTGACTGTCCACCCATGCTGGTTTGTGGTATCGCTTTCTATAAACATTCAAACAAAGTCACTCAAATTCTTGCTGAAAAGCTTAATCATGATTTAGGAAAAAAGATAGTTTTCCCCAAAAAGGAAGGTAAAAAATTAGACCAAATTTCCGACTTTGATGATTTAAGATTATTAGTCCACTCTCAACCAAAACTGACCTCTGTTGGCGCTAAAAAGCCTAAGTTGATGGAAGTTGTTCTTGGTGGAAACAGAGACTCTAAATTAGCTTATGCCAAAGAGATGCTTGGTAAGGAAATCAAGATACAGGATGTTTTTTCTGATACTCACCTTTTAGATGTGCATGGTATCAGTAAAGGGAAGGGTTTTCAAGGGACGGTAAAACGGTATGGCGTACCTATCCGACAGCATAAGGCTGAGAAGACGAAGAGGGGTATTGGTACGCTTGGATCCTGGACGCCTAAAAGAGTGGAGTATACTGTCGCTAACCCCGGAAAGATGGGATACCATCAGCGAACGGAATATAATAAAGAGCTTTTGAAAATCGGTGAGAATGTGGACGATATCAATCCTAAGGGCGGAATAATCAGGTATGGCTTGGTTAAAAATTCTTATGCTTTGATCAAAGGTTCGCTTATTGGTCCTAAAAAAATGAGTTTAGTTTTAACTCCGGCGATAAGGCCTAATAAAAAAATGACTAAAGGGGCTTATGACCTTAAAACAGTGTTAAACTATTGATTTAAAACATAACATTCAAAATAAGAATCCAAAATAAAAAATAAACATCAAAAATATTACTCACTATGAAATTAAATATCCTCACTGCGGAAAAGAAAGTTAAAGGACAAAAGGATTTGCCTTCTCAATTCAATGAGGAGTACCGTCCTGATCTGATTACTAGGGCTGTCAATTCCTTATTGAGCATGAGCAGACAGCCGTACGGCGCTTCTCCAGACGCTGGGTTTCGCCAATCTTCAAAAGTAAGTAAGCGAAGAAGGACTAATCGCGGGCGTTATGGTATGGGTATCAGCAGAGTTAATCGAAAGATCCTTTCCCGTCGAGGGATGAGGATGTTCTGGGTGGGGGCGTTTTCTCCGCAGACTGTAGGGGGCCATAGGGCTCATCCGCCAAAATCTTGGAAAGATTTCACTCAAGGTCTTAATCAGAAGGAGAGGAGGAAGGCTATCCGTTCTGCTATGGCTGCTACTCTTCAAAAAATAATTGTCGAGCAAAGGGGTCATTTTTTACCTCAAGATTATCCGTTTATCATTGATGCATCTGTTGAACAATTAAGTAGGACTAAAGATGTAGAAGAAATGTTGCTAAAACTTGGTTTCCAAGATGAATTAGCTCGCTCTTCCGTTAGAAAAGTAAGAGCGGGAAGGGGTAAATCTAGGGGAAGAAAATATCGTCATAAAAAAGGGTTATTGTTAGTAGTCAGTCAAGATTGTCCTCTTATGAAATCAGCAAAAAATATCTCTGGAATAGACATTGTTCCTGCTAAGAGCTTAAATGTGCAATTGCTTGCTCCAGGCGCTCTTCCCGGTAGGGTTACTCTTTGGACGGACAAAGCTATGGATATAGTCGACAAAGAAAAATTATTTATTTAATAAACAAATCTCAAATTCACTAAGCATATACTAAAACTGAACAATAATCCTACTAAAAATTAACAATAAAAAATAGATAAATAAACACTAAGATTAAACTAAAAATGGCTGCTACTCTCGAAAACAAAAAAACCATGGGGGCTAAATCTGTTGAAACTAAGCCTGTTGAAGGTAAATCTACAGAAGCTAAATCTGTACGCAAGACAGCTACTGCTTCCCAAGTAAAGACTGTTGCTGGCAAGAGGGCTAGAGATATAGCTTCGAAATCAGATACGCCTGGCTCTGCGCCATCGGCGGTAATAACTTCCTCTGATAAGTCTGTGGCTTTTGATCCTTACAAAATCATCAAAGCTCCTCTCTCTACGGAGAAAGCCATTCGTCAGATTGAATTTGACAATAAATTAGTTTTCATTATCGATCCGCGAGCTGATAAGCGGGATGTAAAACGTGCAGTAGAAGAGCTATTCAAAGTTAAAGTAATCAAAGTGAATATTGATAATTCCTTTACTGGGATTAAAAAAGCGTATGTTAAACTAGGTCCTGGAAGCTTAGCTTCCGATATCAGTGCAGACTTGGGAATGATCTAATTCCAAATACGGGAGTCAATATCCCTTTAACAATAATACTTTAAAATTTAAAAAACAAAAAATCACCATGGGTAAAAACTTAATCCAGCAGAGGCGCGGAAGAGGAACACACACCTATCGTTCAATTAGTTTTCGCTTCAAGGGAGAAATAAAACACCCTTCTGCTAATGGCACGGTCATTGATTTAGTGCATTGTGCAGGACATACTGCTCCTTTGATGGAATTAGCTCATGCTCCTGAACTACGAAAAGAGAACAGTTATGCTTTCGCTCCACTTGGAGTTAAGATAGGGGATGAAATTGGCTTAGAAACTATTGGTAATGGCTCAGTTTCAGTGAGGGAAGGAAATGTCTTATCTTTAAGAAACATTCCTGAAGGAACACTTATTCACAATTTAGAATTGAGTCCTGGTGATGGCGGGAAGCTGGTTCGATCGTCCGGTACTTTTGCTAAGATTATCGCGAAATCCGAAGAGTCTGTAAGGATATTGTTGCCTTCCAGAAAGGAGAAGCTATTCCTTCCTGACTGCCGTGCTGCTATAGGTGCATTATCTGGTGGTGGAAGATTAGAGAAGCCTTTTTTAAAGGCAGGCGCAAAATACAAGCGGATGCGTGCACGTAATAAATTATATCCTCATGTGTGTGGTATCTCTATGAATGCAGTAGACCATCCTTTCGGTGGAAAATGTTCACACATCAAAGGTAGGCCTACCCAATCTCCTCGTAGTGCTCCTCCTGGAAGGAAAGTAGGAAAGATCGCTCCGCGAAGGACCGGTAGGAAGGGAAGGTAAAGTTAAAATTTAAAGGTATATAACTATGGCAAAAGCAACTAAATGGTATGGGAAAAGTGAAGAAGAGCTCAAGAGTATGGATTTTAAAGAATTCCTAAAGCTTATCCCGTCCCGATCCAGGAGATCGTTGCAAAGAAGTTTTAATAATGATAGCCAAAAAAAATTATTAAAAAAAATAGATGCTGATAGTAAAAATATCCGGACACAACGTCGAGAAATGGTTGTTATCCCTTCCATGATAGGCAAGACTATCAAAATTTATAGTGGTAGGGAATGGGTTCCAGTAACTATCACGGTAGAGATGTTAGGGCATTACTTGGGTGAATTTGCTTTAACCAGAAAAGGTGTTACTCACGGATCAGCTGGATTGGGTGCTACTCGGTCTAGCAGGGCGGTATCTGCGAAGTAAGGTAATTAATAGATATTGTTCATTTAACATTTAAAAATAAAAATAAAAATAAGAAACATAAAATTTCAAAATAAACTACAGTAACATAAATAACAACCATGGCTAAACCTAAAAAATATAAGCAGAGTGTAGGCAAAGAACATCTAGCTACTGCTAAATCTTTGGATTTACATATCTCCTCCAAGCACAGCGTAGAGATATGCAATAGCTTGAGGTATAAGACTACTGCTTATGCTAAAAAATTTTTACAAGAAGTAACAGAGTTAAAAGCAGCAGTGCCTTACCGAAGACACGTTCGTAATGTAGGGCATAAAGCCGGAATGTCTACGGGGAGATTCCCTGAAAAAGCCGCTCGGCAATTTTTAAAATTGATCAACTCTGTTGAAGCTAATGCTCAATTTAAAGGATTAAACACTTCAGAGTTAAAGATTACCAAAATCTTAGCTAACCGTGCTTCCTTGCCGATGGGCGGGGGAAGGCATCGATATAAGACTAAAAGAACTCATCTAGAAGTAGAGGTTAAGGAATTATCTCCAAAGAAAGAAGGAAAGAAAAAAGCTGATAATCAGAAAGGCGTTGAAGCAAAACCAGAAACAAGCAAACAAAAAACAACTAGTGTTGGATTACCTGCAGAATCGATGGGTGCTTCCTTAGTCACACCTTCTGGTGTGGCAGCTAAACCTGCTATGGTGGAAAATGAATCTGCAGTAAAGAAATCTGTAGTAAACAATCAACCACCTACTGCTCAACATTCAACTGCGGCGCAATCAGTTAAGAAAGCTCAGATCATTGAGCCATCACCGGCAGATTTATTAAAGCAAGTTCAAGCGAGAGCAGAACGCTTTAATGGGAAGCAAAAGCAAAGTACTGATGTTAAAAACGTCGAGGGGTTATATGATGAGTTGCAGAAAAAAGGAACATTACGATAGGTGCAAAAAAGCAGCGATAATCAAAAATAAAATATGCCAAAAAAATGTATGGTCTTAAAAAGTCTAATCAAAAATAAGAGATAATTAATCAAAAATACCTTTAACAAAAATACTTAAGAGGCAAAGAATAAAAATGATTGAACGTGAATTCATCGCTCAAAAAGCAAAGGAGCATTACATCAAGAAGTACATCCAGGAACGACTGCCTAGGGTAGGGATATCGTTGATCAAGCTTAAGAAAATCCCTTTAGGGGAGAAAATTATAATTCACACCAGCCGTCCAAGCTTAATCGTTGGTTCAAAAGGAGCTAATATCCGAGAATTGACTGAAACGCTTAAAAAAAGATTCGGTTTAGAGAATCCTCAGGTGGAGATTGTAGAAGTTAAGAATATTTACCTAGATGCTCAAATAGTTGCTGAAAGAATCGCTAGCTCCTTAGAACGATTTGGTTCAGCAAGATTCAAGAGTATCGGTCACAAAGTTATGGAAAATGTCATCAACTCTGGGGCTTTGGGAGTAGAGTTGGTTTTTTCCGGCAAGCTTCCTAGTGCCAGGGCAAAAAGCTGGCGTTTTTATCAAGGTTACTTAAAAAAATGTGGGGAAATATCTGTTGAAGGGGTAAGAAAAGCTCAAGCTTCCGCTTTACTTAAATCCGGGATAATAGGTGTTAAGGTAGCAATCATGCCTCCTGATCTGGAGTTGCCAGACTATATCGAGATTTTAGCTGAACCGCAAAAATCTGAAGATGTTTCCAGTGAAGTTAAGTCCTCTATTTCGGATGGGACAGAAAAGAAATCGGAAGAGAAAAAGCCAGCTAAGAAACGGGCGCCGAGAAAGAAAGCAGCTAAAAAGAAGGAAGGAATCGAAAGTAGCGAAACGGTAGAAGAAAAGCCCTTAGGAATAACTGGGGCTGAAAAGCCTGCCGCTTCAGAAAAAACGAGTGAGAATCAACAACAATAAAAACTATAATCATAACGATAGGGGTAAAAGAATAATAAGGATTAATCCTGATAATGAGGCTAAAAAGTACCAATAGGTTCACATGAAAATAACTAAAGAATTACGCAGCCTTTCCTCAGAAGAGTTGGTAAACCGTTTGTCGGAGAGCAGGAAAGAGTTATTAAAATTAAATGTCCAGCAAGCTACTGGTACGGTAAACAATCCAGGTAAAATTTCCGTAACTAAAAAAACTATCGCTAGGATAAACACTCTATTGAATCAAAACAAATCTTCCGGGGTGAAGTTAAAGTAAATTGGTAGGCGTATGCAATCAATGCGGTCTGCCCCAGGATCTCTGTGTTTGCGAGATGATTGCCCGAGAGCAGCAGAAAATTACTGTTCGGATTGAGAAAAAGAAATTCGGAAAGAAATATACTATCGTTTCCGGGATAGAAAAAGAAGTAAATATTGACGAGATCATCAAGAAGCTTAAGAATAAGTTTGCCTGCGGCGGAACAGCCAAGACAGGTCAAATCGAACTGCAGGGGGATCATAAGGCGCGCATGAAAGCTGCACTGGTTGATTTGGGGCTTCCAGAAGAGACCATCGAGCTTAAATGACCGCGTGTAAACAATCAAGTTTAAACCATCGCGCTTAAACTACTATGGTTTCACAAAAAAGTTTCCCTCACCCTTTGGTTGGGGAAGAAGTAGAAGTATACCAAGCCCAAAATAAACATTTATTGGGTTTGAAAGGAGTAATAGTCGATGAAACTAAATCGACTTTAAAAATTAAAGATGAGCAAGGAGAGTTAAAGATCTTGCTTAAGAAAGGCATAACAATTAAGTTAACTAAAAAAAATCAATTAGTTGGTCAGGAAAGCCTTGCGAAACGGATGGAAGAACGAATAAAAGGATGAATAAAATGAGCAAAACAGATTCAGCACAACAACTTGAATTATTTGGGATGAAAGCTCCTCAGCATGCTTGCGAAGACAAAAAATGTCCTTTTCATGGTGGTCTTGCTGTGAAGAAAGAATTACTGACCGGAGCAGTGGTTAGAAAGGACGTAAATCATACAGCTACCATCTCCTGGTTTAATTCCAGTTATGTTCCTAAATATGAGCGTTTTGAACAGAAGCGTTCGCGGCTAAGGGTACATAATCCTCCTTGTATCAATGCAGAGATTGGTGATAATGTAGTTGTAGCTAAAACCAGGCCATTGAGTAAAACTAAAAATTTTGTAATTATCGGTACCCTTGCTGGAAAGAGCAAGAAAGTATTGCTGGCAGAAGAGTCCGTTAGGCAATTTCATAAGAAAAAAGAAGAAAAACTCGAAGAGTCAACTGCTGCTGATCATTTAAAACATAAAACTAAAGAATAAACTAAAAAATAAACTTAAACGAATTTAATATAATCATTAAAATTCAAATAACTACAAAAAAATTTAATAAGACATAATTGAGGAAAAAAAAATGCGAGCAGTAAAGAGTAATATCACTAGAGGACTGGTCTTGGGCGCGCATATAGGCACATGCGATAACTCTGGAGCAAAAATACTCAAAGTAGTATCAGTCATAGGGCACAAAACGTCTCGAGGACAAGTAGCTGCTGCTGGCGTTGGCGATTTGATTCTTGCTTCCGTAAAGTCGGGAAAATTAGAGATGAGGAAAACAGTAGTCCCTGCCATCATTGTGCGACAAAGGAAAGAGTATCGCCGACCAGATGGTACGAGAATAAAATTTGAAGATAATGCTGCAGTAGTGCTTAAAGATGAAAAAGGAAATCCAAAAGGAACTATCTTCAAAGGTCCTATTGCTAAAGAAGTAGCTGAACGCTGGCCAGCAGTAGCCAAGGTAGCTAGTATGGTCATATGATGATAGAATAATCGGAGTTACAAAAAGCTAAAAAAGTAATAATAAACAATCAATCAATAAACGATCAATAAGATACACAACAAGAAAAATGGCTAATAAAGATTTTGTCGGATCATGGAACAGAAGTACGCAACCTAGAAAGCAGCGTAAATATCGTTATAACGCTCCGTTACATGTTCGGCAGAAGTTAATTTCATCACATCTGTCTCCGGAACTAAGAAAAAAGTATGGCTGTAGAAATGTAGCTGTGAGAACTGGGGATAAAGTACGGGTGATGCGTGGCCAATTTGCTAAGAAAGAAGGTAAAGTAGAGCGGGTTAATTTAAAGCGCGAGGAAATATCTGTTTTTGGTATGGACGTCATCAAAAGAGATGGCACCAAACTGTTAGCAGCGATACATCCTTCCAATATTATGATTATAGAACTTAATTTAAGCGATAAAAAAAGGAAAGAATCTTTAGAACGTAGTAATCATGGATTAAAAGATAATGCAGAAGCACGCAAAAGTAAGGAGGCAAAATAAAACTATAAAATGAAGAATCACCTCAAAAGAATTTCCTCGCCTAAGACTTGGGATATTAATAAGAAGGAAGTTTTTGTCGTTAGACCAAAATCTTCGGGTCATCCTTGGGAATATGGTATGCCTTTGGGTGTGCTTATCAGGGACAATTTTAAATTTGCAAATACTATGGATGAAGTTAAGAAACTTCTGCTTGGCAATAATGTTATGGTGGATGGAAAAAGGCGTACTGATCATCGCTTTTTAGTAGGTTTGTTCGATGTAGTTCATTTTGTCAACTTAAAAAAGTTTTATCGTATCTCCTTTGATCTAAAAGGAAGAGTCGCTGCTGAAGAAATTACTGCATCAGACGCTGCTCACAAGTTATGTCGTGTAAAGGGGAAAACTGCTGTTCCTGGTGGAAAGATCCAATATCATCTGCATGATGGAAAAAATTTGTTTTTAGAACAAAAAATGGGTGTCGGAGGAACTATCTTATTAGAACTCCCATCGATGAATGTTAAAACAGTGCTTGAATTAAAACCAGGTGCGCAAGTGCTTTTAATTAAAGGCAAGCATCTTGGTGACATCGGGACCTTAAAAGAAATCAGGGGAAAGGAAGCGGTATACATCAAAGATGGACAAGAAGTTGAAACTGCTAAAGATTATCTGTTTGTCGTAGATAAAAAATTCCTTCCTAAGGGGATTGTATCTAAAAATGACTCTAATTAGGTCTCTCTCTGGATACCTAAAAATAAGTAATAAACTATCAAAAAATAAACGATTTAAAAGATAAACAACAAAAAATGGCTAAAAAAATGAATCCTTTGGAGCAGAAGCAGGTAGGAGTCAAAGAGAAGAAGTCTTTAGATAATCCTATGAAAAAAATAAGGATAACTAAACTCACTTTAAACGTAGGGGCAGGTAAGAATGAGGAGTTGTTAAAAAAAGGTTTAAAGTTGCTACAAAAGTTATCAGTTGATGCTCCGGTAAAAACAGTAGCTAAAAAAAGAATACCCGCTTGGGGATTAAGGCCTGGTTTAGCTATAGGCTGTAAAGTTACTGTACGGAAAGATGCAGAAAAGCTATTAAAACGATTACTGGTGGCAAAAGGAAATAAATTATCTGATCGTAACTTTGATCAGCAAGGAAATTTTTCCTTTGGTATTCCCGAGTATATTGATATTGAAGGGTTAGAATATGACCCTGAACTAAAGATTATTGGTTTGGAAGTAGCGGTGACGTTAGAGCGCCCAGGATTTAGGATCAAGTTAAGAAAAATCAAACCGCAAAAGTTAGGAAAAAAGCATCAGATTACTAAAGAAGAAGCTATCACTTTTGCAAGAAGTCTTGGCGTGGAAGTTCAATCAAAATAAACTAAAATTCAGTTAAAATAAACAATTAATAACACTAAAAATAAACGATTAATAACGACATTTAAGGGATAAAAAATGACAACCAGCGATTATAAAAAAGTATTCAAGCAGCTGAATGCTAAGCCTATTAAGAAAGCTAAATTTATCAAGTTTAATCAGCCAAAGAAAAGATCCTGTGGTCTTGCTTTAAGAAAATGCCGCAACTGTGGCCGAAACGGTGGTCACATCAATAAATACGGTCTGCATCTCTGTCGGCAGTGTTTCCGAGACATGGCTTTAAGTTTAGGGTTTAAGAAGTATAGTTAATCAAGAAGGTATATGATTTATATAACAATGAGGGAAAAAAATGTTCAATGATCCATTGGCAGCAGCCTTAACAAAAATATTGAATGCGGAGAAAGTAGGCAAGAAGGAAGTCTTAGTTAAGCCTGCGTCTAATTTACTTAAGAAAATACTCAGTATCATGAATGATGGTAATTACTTAGGCTCATTTGAAGAAGTAAATGACGGCAAAGGTGGTCTGCTGAAGATAAATCTGTTAGGGAATATCAATCGATGTGGGGTGGTTAAACCAAGATTCTCCACGAAGTACACTAGCTTTGAGAAATGGGAAAAGCGCTATTTGCCTGCAAAAGATTTTGGGTTGATCCTAGTCTCTACTCCTGAAGGGGTAATGACTCACATTCAAGCTAAAGATAAACGGTTAGGAGGAAAGCTTTTAGCTTATTGCTATTAGTCGGCTTATTGCTATAATCGATAAGCATCATAAACTATTAGACGAACTAATCATCAAAAATTAAAAAAATGAAAGAAGATATCAAGAAGGAAATAGAACTGCCTGCAGGTGTTACTGCTAAATTAGAAAAATACCTCTTAAAGATAAAAGGTCCAAAAGGAGAAGTAGCCAGGGAATTTTTTTATCCTCGGATTAATCTATCTTTGCAAGGTAATAAAGTAGAGTTAACTTCAGTTAAAGCAACAAGAAAAGAAAAATCAAAATTAAATTCCTTTGCATCGCATATCAAAAATATAGTACAGGGAGTTCAGGATCCTCACGTTTATAAATTAAAAATCTGCTCGGGACATTTCCCAATGAGTGTTTCCGTTTCCGGGCAGGAATTCATTGTTAAAAATTTCTTAGGGGAAAGTGTCCCTAGAAAAGTGACGCTCCCAAAAGGAGCAGAAGTAACTATTAGTGGGACAGATATAGTCGTTAAGAGTCCGGACGTAGAAATTGCTGGTTTGGCAGCAGCGAAGATCGAGCTTCTCTGTAAGATCAAAGGTCGTGATTTAAGGATTTTCCAAGACGGCTGTTACATTACTCATAAGGCTGGTGAAGAGATATAGTCTTTTAAAATAGACCCATAGTTTAAACAAAGAATACCTAACTTAAACAAAAAATACTCAATAAGTAATACTCAACAAGTTTTGACAGGAAAAAAATGAAAGAAATTGCTAGATTATTAAAATTAAGGAAGGAAGCCAGAAAAAGAAGTCCTCTTTTCGTAGTCAAGGCTTCAAAATTTTCCAAGCGTGTTCCAAGTAGATGGAGATATCCTAATGGAAGGCACTCCCCAATCAGGCAAGAGCATCGGGGCAAACCAGCTTTGGTGAGGATAGGGTACGGTTTACCAAAAGCAGTACGGGGACTGCACGAGTCGGGGTTACAATTTGTTACTGTTCATACTGCTTCAGAACTGTTAAAATTGAATAAGCAGGAGCAAGGAGCGGTCATTAGTGGAAAAGTTGGCAATCGTAAAAGATTGGCTTTATTAGAGTTGGCGATACAAAAAGGTATTCGTGTATTAAATTTAAAAGATGCTCAGTGCCTGCAGAAACTTAAAGAAGATTTTGCGGAGAGAAAAAAGAATAAGACTGAAAAAGCTAAGCAGAAAGGCAAGAAGCAGCAAGAAAAAGAGAAACAAGCAATAGAAAAAAAGAAGAAAGAGGAAGAAGAGAAAAAGCAGGAAGAAAAGAAAGATTTAGAAGAGGTTGCTTCATCTGAAGAACAGAAGCAGAAAGAAACTGTAGAGATCGAAAAAACGTTGATTAAAAAACAATAACCATCTTTTAAAAAACAATGCACTCAAACAACTACCCTTAAAAAATAAAATTTAAACTTAAAATTAAAAGATAAAAACTAAAATTATAAAATCATAAAGGGATAAGATACTATGAAACAAAAAAAACGGTTAGCCGCAGACATCCTTAAGACCTCTCATCAGAAGATTGTGTTTAGTACAGATGCGCTGGGTGATATTGGGAAAGCTATTACTCGTTCAGATATCCGTGGCTTAATTGCTATAGGTAAAATAAAAGCTAGCACTCCTCCTTTCCAATCTCGCTCTCGAGCAAGAAAAAGAGCGGATCAAAAAAGAAAAGGAAGAAGAAAAGGTAAGGGAAGAAAAAAAGGGCGAAAGCATGCTGTTATCAGTAAAAAAGATAGCTGGATGTCCCGTATCAGGGTACAGCGCGCTTTTTTGAAGGAGCTTAAGGAAAAGAATTTAGTTTCCACCAAAAATTTTCAAATGCTTTACTCTAAATGTAAAGGAGGGTACTTTAGGAATAAAAGGCATATTAAGCTTTACATGACGGAGCAAGGATTGTTTGAGAAAAAGAGCCCTAATGCTTAATTTATAAATTTAAAATAATGACCTTTAAAAATAAGTATCATAAATGAATTAAAACTAAGGAACACCATGACTAGCAAAAAACCAAGAACAGTAGAATATAGGAGAAGAAGGGAGCAGAAAACAGATTACCAAAAAAGATTAAAATTATTATTTTTTGGCAAACCTAGGTTAGTGGTAAGAATGACCAACCAAAAGCTCATTGCTCAACTAGTTGAGTTTAAGGAAGCTGGAGATGTAGTTATTACTGGTGCAGATTCGTTTGCTTTGAAGGAAAAAGGATGGACTCATTCCTTCAAGAATATTCCTGCCTGTTACTTATTCGGGTTGCTCATTGGGAAAAAAGGATTGGAAAAAAAAGTCGATGAAGCTGTATTAGATACTGGTATGGTAACTCCTCACAAAAAAGGTAAGCTTTATGCTTTCCTAAAAGGAGTTTTGGATAGTGGGATGAAAATCCCTCATGGTGCTTCCGAGATATTTCCTGAAGAAAAAGCACTGACCGGCGTGAATATTACCGATTACTTTAAAAGTAAAGGGAAAGAAATGAACATAAAGAAAAGTTTTGAAGACAGTAAGAAAAAGATAGGTGGTTAGTGGTAGGATAGTTAGAAATAAGTAATACCATGAATCATAAACATAAAATGAATAGTAATTAATAATCATAATGATCATAATAATAATTAACAAAGATTAACAATAAATTATACTACAAGGTTGACAAAATGGAAAGAGAAAGAAGCAGGAGAAGAAGGAGCAAAGAAGACGTGCCTGAGATTGAAGTAGTTCCCGAACAGGAGAAGCAGTGGAATCCTAAAACTTCCTTAGGCAAGCTGATTAAAGAAGGCAAGATTACTGATATGGATGATGTCTTTAGGAGAGGTTATCTTATTCAGGAGGCGGAAGTAGTAGACGCTCTGTTGCCTGATCTAAAAGAAGATCTTCTTTTGATAGGACAGGCTAAAGGAAAATTCGGTGGAGGACAAAGAAGAGTCTTCCGACAAACTCAGAAAAAAACTGAAGAAGGCAATAGCATTCACTTTTCTACGTATGGTTTAGTGGGCAATGGTAATGGCTACGTTGGCGGAGCTTTGGGAAAAAGCAAAGAAACTGTACCTGCTCGTGACAAATCTAAACGTAAAGCCCGTTTAAATTTAATAAGGGTAAGAAGGGGTTGTGGAAGTTGGCAATGCAATTGCCGTGAACCACATTCAATTCCTTTTGCTGTAGAAGGCCGTTGCAGTTCTTCAAGAATTACATTAATCCCTGCTCCTAAAGGTAAGGGCTTGTGCGTAGAAAAGGAATGCGCAAAAATATTAGCTATGGCTGGGATAAAGGATGTCTGGAGTAAAACGTTTGGTCAGACGACTACTAAAGTTAATCTTATTGAAGCATTGATGGATGCCTTAAGAAATCTGTCCAGGGTAAAGATCAAGTCTGGAGATGTAGAAAAGTTGGGAATTGTGGATGGAAAATTAAAAGAACCTATCAGAGCTGAAACACCAGTAGAACAACCTGCAGTTGAAGAAACAACTGTTGCTGAGACTGCTTAAATAATGAGCTACTTAAATAACAACTTAATAATGATTGGGTAAATTACTTAAAGATGAATAACAGATAAATTTAATCACCAAAAATGGTAAAAGAAACTAAAGATGTAAACATGAATAAGAAACCTACTACTTCAGAAAGTAGCAAGTTAGCAGTAGTATTGGTGAGGGGCTTAGCTAGATTAGCTTCTCCAGTAGAAGACACCCTTACCATGTTAAACTTAACTAGAAAAAATATGTGTATAGTCATCGATAATAATGCCACCAATAAGGGGATGCTTTCACGAGTTAAAGATTTTATCACTTGGGGAGAGATAGATAAGGAAACATTTGAGGAGTTAGTGTCTAAGCGGGGAAAGGATTATCTGGGTCAAGTAACTGACCGTAAGAACTTGTATCACTACAAGTATCTTGAGTTTGATGGCAAGAAATTTAAGAAATATTTTACTCTAAATCCCCCTCGGAAAGGATTTGGTCGTAAAGGGATTAAAATACCGTTTAAGGCTGGCGGAGCTCTAGGGTACCGGGGAGAAAAGATCAATGATTTGATCAAGAGAATGATTTGATCAAGGGTCATTTTATTTAAATAGAAACATTTTAAATAGAAAAAAAGATCATAACTATTACCTATTATTATAACTACAAAAATCATTATCGTTATAATCTAAAATAATAATAATAATAATAATTTAAGGAGATTATTTCAGGAGATCAATATGGTTGTTAACAGAAGAAAAAAAGCAGCTAAGTATCGTGGTTCCATAACTCACGGAGCAGGCTCTAGAAAGAAAAGAAGGGGAGCAGGAAGCCGTGGTGGAAGAGGTAATGCAGGTACTGGAAAAAGAGCCGGGCATATGAAGGCCGGGATGAAGGACAGGGTTTTAGGCAGCCATGGATTTTTGCCACGAGGAGCAGCGCAGCCTGTTCGTATCCTTAATCTTAACTATTTTACAGCCTCTCGTTTGGATCAATTAGTGAAGCAAAATAAAGTCACTAAAGAAGGTTCCTTTTTTATTATAGATCTGTTGAAGTTGGATTGTGATAAATTATTAAGTTTAGGAGAAACAAAACAAAAGCTTAAAATTATTCAAGGCCAAGTTAGTAAAAAGGCTGAAGAAAAAATTAAAGAGGTTGGTGGAGAAGTAGTTGTTTTAACTGCTGGTTCCATGAAATCTAGAGATAAGCAGGAATTAAAAAAGTAGATCCTTTAAAGTTGAGTCTTAGAGATACTTTTATTAAGTTTGTCAAAATCAGAACAGTTAAAAATTAAACGATAATCCTATCTAAAATGACGTTATTGGATAATATCCTATCAATTCTGCCGGAAGTAAAGAGGCCGCAACAGAAGAGGCTTCCTTTCAACGAGAAGCTGAAGTGGACCTTAATTATCTTGATTCTTTTTTTCGTGATGGGATTTATTCCTTTGTTTGGCTTAGGAGAGAACTCTTTAGAACGATTTGAATTCTTATCCATCATTTTAGGTGCTTCTTTTGGTTCTATTATTAGTTTAGGGATAGGCCCTATAGTCACAGCGTCCATAGTTCTCCAGCTGTTATCTGGTACAGGTATTTTGAAATTTGACTTAGCTAGTCCAGAAGGAAGGAAAAAATTTCAAGGATTGCAGAAATTGATGTCTGTTTTTTTCATCATCTTTGAAGCAGGGATATATGTATTTATGGGTGGGTTAGCTCCTTCGCCTCAATTTGCAGGCACTCCTATTTTCTTTCAGATGGAGATGATTTTGATCTTTCAGCTTTTTTTAGGCGGCATATTGATCATGCTCATGGATGAAGTTATTTCCAAATGGGGATTTGGTTCAGGTATTTCCTTATTTATTGCCGGTGGTGTAGCGCAACAGATATTTATCAGAGCGTTTAATTTCTTACGATCACCAACTAATCCAGATATCTCTGCCGGGGCAATTCCTGCATTATTTCAGTCCTTATCTTCTGGAGATGTACAAACGGCAGCATTGCAGTTGGCAGCATTAGTATCTACGGTACTTGTCTTTTTGATTTGCGTTTATGGGCAAGCTATGAAGGTAGAAATACCATTGGCTTTCGGTAGAGTAAGGGGTTATGCTATGCGCTGGCCATTAAACTTTTTTTATACTTCTAACATCCCTGTTATTTTAGTTGCTGCTTTGATGGCTAATATACAGCTATTAGCAACATTGTTTAGTAATTGGGGATACCCATTATTCGGAAAATTTTCTGGAACTGTTCCTATAAGTGGTTTAGCTTATTGGGTTAGTCCTCCTGACCTGTTGCAGAACATCATCAAAGGTAGTTTTACTCTTTCCATGCTTGGCCAGGCAGTAATTTACACTTTAGTTTTCATAATTGGTTCAATTATATTTAGTATCTTTTGGGTGCAGTCTGCTAATATGGATGCTGGCAGTCAAGCTCGACAGATTCTTTCTTCGGGTTTGCAGATACCTGGGTTTAGGAGGGATGAAAGAGTTTTAGAGAAGATTCTTAGCAGGTATATTTGGCCGTTAACTGTTATGGGTGGAGCGTCCATCGGGTTGCTAGCTTCTTTAGCAGATTTAACCGGAGCGTTATCCAGAGGTACAGGTATTTTATTGGCGGTAATGATTGTCTACAAGCTTTACGAAGACATTGCTAAGCATCACATGATGGACATGCATCCTGCGTTAAAGAAGATGATGGAGTAATTCTTAACATCTTTTTATAAGATTATTCTCTATAGTTTAATGCTTATGTTTTGATCAAACTTTTGTTAAAAGTTTGTGATGGAGTAATTCTTAACATCTTTTTATAAGATTATTCTCTATAGTTTAATGCTTATGTTTTGATCAAACTTTTGTTAAAAGTTTGTGATGGAGTGATTCTTAACACTTTTTTAATAAGATTATTATCTTTTAAGTTTTCTTATCCGTTGCAAGTGTTTTTCCTTTAAGACCGGAAATCTCTGATCTTTTTCATTAATATATGTATATGTTAATTCATCTCTTAATTCTAAATCTTTAACAACTCCATAAATCGCAGGAGGCCAGATAGCTTTTGGAAGAAATCTCTTAATAAGATCAGGATCCATAACTCTTCTAATTTTATAAACCTATACCTTATTGCTGTAAGATGTGATCTATTAAATGCTTTATTTTATCTGTTTTCTTCTTCAACAAATCTTATAAATAGTATCATAAATGCATATTAGATTCATTTATCGGAGGTAATACTATGGTAAAATTAAATGTAGAAGGAAGAGGTACAACTCTTGACAGCGCTTTAGACTCTTTAAGAATATCTATTGGTGATGCAGCTCACGAAAAAGGTTTGATAATTCCAGAAAACCCTTTTTCTGCGGTGGTAAGAACTTATGAAGTAGGTGTTAGAAGGCAGACTGGTGGGGGGTATGCCATTAGTGTTACTCAGGATGTTCATAGGTCATTTGAAGCTGCAGTAAGCAAAGCAGGATACCGTGAAGGTTACGATCCAACTAAACATGTTGTTCGCGTAAGAGCAACAGTTGACTTAGCAGAAATAAAAGACACCCCATCCGGAGCAGAAAGCTATCGGCCAAGATCACGGGATTTAACAGATGGATTATTTTA
>CAZNUS010000001.1:30667-94311 GCA_964576385.1 uncultured Methanosarcinales archaeon
AATTATTCTTTTCAATAAGTATTCCTAGAGTGGTGAGTAGATGTTTTAACACTATGCCATTTCCACCAGAATCTAGAGCAATATATACTCATTTAATGTCTAGTCGTCGACAGCATAATCCTAAGATTAAAGCATATCATATTGCTTTAGCATCTATGGAATGGGCAGAGAATAGTCCTTATGGTTTTGAAGATAATTTGTTAACGGGTAATTATGCTGCTTGGCCCCATGAGGTCCACTCTGGAAAGATTCAGAGATATAACTGTACTACAATAATTCCTGAAGTATACTTGCAATTAGAAGAGTTTGGGTTAAAGCCAGAGATCGTGCAATTCGTACATTGCCGGACTAAGAAATGCGGGGAGAAAGAGTACTCTGTTGAATCGCATTTTGCAGTAATTGTAGACCTAGGAAAACCGCAGCCTTATTTAATAGACCCTTTTCAACACCTCTTTGGGCCAATTCATCAAAGAGGGAAGCATTTCATGAGGGTTGGCAGGCGTTTGGATTATCCTCCAGCTACTAGGGAATACTCTCAACTGCTGACGTATTCTGAGGAAGAGTTTGTTGCATTAATGGAACGAATGCGTGATCCGGCAGATTCCTTGGATATGTTGGTAGCAGGCCAGAAACTGTATAAGCACCGGGATGTTCGGAACGTTAAATGCGGATTAATGGTGTATTATGATGATTTTACTAATGTAATAAGCACACGATCGAATATCCCTCAGGTAGCGCGCCAAAGTAAGCTGATTCGTTATATCCTTCCTGCTACAGAAGAAGGAGAATTTCAAGAAGGTCGTTTCGAATTATCTTATGCTGAAGGACAAATTGGGTGGAAGGAAGTACAAGGAGAAGTAACGTTAGCTCGTTTAGATCATACAGAAATACAGCGATTAAGCAGGTTATGCAGAAAATCAGTTTATCAAAGTTCCCGTCTTGGTCATTGGTTGGATCATTTAGACAAATCTTCTGAAAGCACTTCTGCTGATAAACATAGAAGGGACGAATTATATTCTTTAGCTGAACTGTTATGGGGCCGTCTTACTGCTAAGGAAAAAGCAGATGTAGAACCTAAAGTTTTAGCTAGAACTATTTATGAAGGAACACATGTGGAACGAGAGCATCATTTTTCAGAAGTTGATCATAAGAAGCGGCTGGTAGGCCTTTTACAACATGTGCGTGAACTCGATTCTCTAAAAAGTAACTTACTCGGACAACTTCATGATCATAATTGGAAAATAGATCGTCTTCCTTTAGAGGAATCGCGTCGTGTACGCTCCCAATATCAGAAGATTCTCCGAGAAGAAGAGACTATTGATGAATCGTTAAGGGAGATAAAGGATTTGTATTATTACCGTAGAAAAGAACATGATAGAGTTATGGACCAAGTATTGTTTGCGGAGCATTTGCGTCCTCTTTCTTTGGAACAAAGAAAAAAAGTATTAACAGAGCAAGGATTAGATTTTCGTCTGGGGTATATTGCTATGGTTGGTGATTTCTTACCATATCTCTCTGGTTTGAAGAGGGAGATGCAACTAGAACTATTTCGTTCTAATCTTACCGAAAAGATCAAAGCGAGAAGAGCCAAAAGGAATGCAAAAGTATAATTCAGATGAAAGCTAAGTAGGATCATTTTGTTTTTATTATTCACATTCTGGTGCATATCCCTTCCAATCCTTTACGGCAGCGTTCTGTAGTTTGTTCTAAGATTGGGAAATATGTTCTTGCAAGATTACTCTTCCCCTTTTCTAATTCATCAATGCATTCATAAGGAGAAGACAATGTACAAGTATCACAGACGCCAGCGTTCATATACCTAGAAAACTGAGCATGATCAAAACATCTTCCCTTACGATCTAAACCTATGGTAACGCTAGCAAAATCACATCCATCTTTTCTGTAAATATGCCCATTACTTAATCCTCTTCTTATTTTTAAGGCAATGTTTAACTCTGGAGGAATTGTATGAAGCGGACCTTCAGAAGTTACTACTTGAGCTGCGGCATCATATATCTCTGGACCAATAGTATAACCTCTGATGCTATTAATAAAAATACACACCCAAATGCCATTCAGATACGTGAACACTCCATCTTGTTGAGCTAATCCATCTCGTACACTAATTTGTGGTTGCAATGAGTATGCAGAAGATAATGCGTCTATTCCATAATCATTTACCACAAATTCTAGATCATCGCTCCTGCCCCGTAATCTTTGAAATCCAGTTACCTGTGGTAACACTGCTCCTCCTCCGAGTAGAAGAATATTCCTAGGGGAAATCGAACAAACACTACTTGCCACTTGTAATATTTCTGCTTCACTAAAAATATTAAATTTTTTTATTGCTGGAGGCATTTTCTTAGGAACTTATATCATTCTATTTTATAGTTGCGGACATAAATAATTGAATAATTAATCCCCGCAACTATACAAGAAAACAAACAACGATTTGTTTTCTGTACAAAAATGAAGTAGTTTCTTCATTTTTTGTATCTAAAGGACATAACTATTCTTTCCGTAAGGAAAGTCACGAACGAAACAAAGTGGAGTGACTTGATGATATGATTATTTATGTCCTTTACTATATAAGGTTTTAAGCTATCTGTAGGGACCTGTGAATAACCTTTATTAAAATATTATTCAACAATTTAATGTTTTATTCCACTTGCCATAAACCATCAGCTTAACCAGAAGTTGATAAGTATTTCACAGATTATTACTCTAAGGTAACCATTACCACTCGAAGGTTTTTAATTATCCGTTATTTCTTACACAATCAAAACAATTTCTCCTGTCTAAATCCATAATCTTTATAAAAGAGCAGTCAAACAAGAAAAGAATGCCCTTTTTAGACTCTATGTTGAATCCAGTACTCCTGCCGTTACTAAAGTTAGGTCCATTTTTTACCATATTCGTCCTTTCTTTTATCATCTCGCTAATCATTGTTTTAGTTTACAAATATTTCACTAATCAAGAAGAGATGAAACGGTTAAAAGAACTACAGAAAGAGTATACGCAGAAGATAAAGGGATTAAAGGACAAGCCAGAAGAGATGATGAGAATACAGAAAGAAGCGATGCAGTCCAATTTTCAATATATGAAGCACTCTTTTAAAGCTACCCTTATTACTATGCTGCCGGTTCTTCTGTTGTTCGGCTGGATGAATGGGCATTTGGCTTACGAACCAATCTTTCCAGAAGAAAATTACAGTCTTACCGCTAAGTTTGCAGAGGGGACAACTGGAGAAGCAGAATTAATCGTTGCTGAAGGAACAGAGTTGTTGAGCGAAGTGAAACAACCGATAAATAGCGAAGCCAATTGGCGTTTGAAGAGTAAAGAAGGCGACCATCAATTAACCGTAAAAGTAGGGAAGGAAGAACAAAGCAAGAATGTCCTTATCACGAAAGAGCTAAAATATGAAGAGTCAATCTCTTTTTATGAAAATTCCGCAATTAGCAGTATCCAAATAAATTATAATAAGCTAAGGCCGTTAGGTGGATTTTCTATGTTTGGCTGGCAGCCAGGTTGGTTGGGAATTTATATTATACTTTCCATTATCTTTAGCATCGGGTTACGAAAAGTGTTTAACGTTTATTAAAAAAATAAAAATGGGGGTTTTAAAAATGAATGAACATCAAGAACAACATCATGCTCCTGAGCATGCCGACTCCAGTAAAGCACCAACAAATAAGTTGGATTATTGGAAAATTGGAACTTTAGTATTGGGGATACTATTGGTTGTATCAGTATTTACTAACGGGTTTAATCTTATCAGCGGACTTTCTGAAAAAGAAGCCAGCAGCAAAGCGCTTACATTTGTTAATCAAAATCTTCTGCAAGGGCAGGCAGTAGCTGAGTTAGGGGATACTAATGAAGAAGCTGGTCTTTACAGTATGGAACTAACTGTTTCAGGAAGAAAAATTACTGGATATGTTACTAAAGATGGAAAATTATTTTTTCCTCAGGCAATAAACCTAGATCAAGACCCTTCCTTACTGAACCAACAACAGCAGGCTCAACAAGCTCCGGTAGAAGTGCCTAAATCAGCTAAACCAGAAGTTGAATTATATGTCTTTACTTACTGTCCTTATGGCTTGCAGATGGAAAAAGCAGCAGCTCCCGTGGTTAAATTATTAGGCAATAAGATGGACTTCAAAATCCGCCAGATTGGAGCAATGCATGGTCCTTATGAAGAGAAAGAAGCAAAGCGACAGCTTTGTATCAATAAGTTATATCCTAAAAAGTTTTGGGACTATTTAACATACTTTGCTATAGATTCCGATATCGGGAACTGTCGTGGCGATGATACTTGTGTTAATCCTTTAATCAATAAGCTTTACAATAAGCTTAGTATTGATGGTTCAAAAGTAGATGCTTGCATGAATAAAGATGGAGCTTCTTTATACGCTGCTGAGGAAAGTAATTCTCAGCAGAATAGCGTAGGTGGATCGCCTACAATGATAATTAATGGAGTGCAATCCTCTGTAGCTAGAAATCCAGAAGCGATTAAACAAGCTATTTGTTCTGCCTTTAGCACTGAACCATCAGAATGTCAACAAACGTTAAGCTCTGATAGTGCTTCTCCTGGGTTTGGCTCAAGCACAGGTGCAGATGCTGCCGCAGCTGCCAGTTGTGGTATCTAATTTTAAACATCTTTTCTTTTTATTTTTTTAAAATTTTTCTCAACATTAATCTTTGTCTTAATATCAATTTTAGTTAAATATTTATATAACTGGAACTATTCTACCCTAATGTTTAAAAAAGAGGAAGGCAGTATGGTCATTTCTGTTCCAGGTTTAATTCCAGGGCTAATTTTATTTAGTCTGTTGATAATACTTAGTTCATCCTCTTCTGCGGAGATAGATTTAGATGCTAGCTTGCGATGGGCTCAAGAGAATTATGTAGGGACAGATTTACCAAAAGGCGCTTCTTCCCTGCTTAAAAATGAACGGATTATTTTGTACGTTGAGGATAAAGAATGGGTTTTAAATGGAATAACAAAGGATGGTAACGTTAAAAGTATTGGCAAAGGGGAACTAGACCATCCTACATTGCTTATTTACACCACTACAACTACCATTGAAGAAATATTATCATCCCAAGATCAGATACGGGCTTTTATTGATGCTAAGAAAGGAGATAAAATAAGATTGCATCCTCTCGGTGTAGTTAGAACTGTTAAATTTTCTATTGCTTCCTTGCTCACCATATTCTTTGGAAACGATGATTCCATCCCGAAATCGGTTAATGAAGATTTGCCTGAAGATGTTCCTGAAAAAAATGTAAAACGGCGCCTGTATTCCGATACTGTCCGTCCTCTTCCCGAACCTAAGCCTCAGCAGTTGGAACCGCAATATATAACAGAAAGTGAAGAGACTGAAGAAACTGAAAACATCCCTTGTGAAACGATTGGTGATTGCTCTGATGGAAAGCCATTATGTTTTGACGGATTCTGCCGTACCCTTGATGAATTTATCGTATTAGCTAATTCCTGTGATACTATCGAAGATTGTAGAGATGGTCAAATATGCGAAAGTAACAGATGTGTTAATGAGAGCATTCCTGAAGAAGATAGCGATGAGATAGCTTGTGAAGATGTTGGCGATTGTCCTAGTGAGAAACCGTTCTGTCAAGGAAATATCTGTGTAAGCCTTTCTGAAGTTATCGCTGCTTCTAATTATTGTGAAACTACCGAAGATTGCGCAGAGAATGAAGTCTGCAAAAATAATAGATGCGCTTCCTATGCTCCTCTTGGTTGGTACGCTCAGATATGTGAACTTGATGAAGATTGCCGTGAAGGCATGATTTGTAGTGACGGAAGATGTGCTATTCCTGTAGAGCCAGAAAATCCAGAAGAGCCAGATCTAGTAGGGCCTGAAAGTGAAGGAACAACATATTCTTCTTGTGATTCTGATGAAGCGTGTGCTGCGGATGAAATTTGTGTAGCATCGGTATGTATTGTTGGTTATAGATCCTGTGATACTTCTGAAGATTGCATAGAAGGTAAAATCTGCAGGGACGAAAAATGTGTGGCTTTAAGAGCAGTACCGCCTCCACAAGAACGTAGCGTTGGAGAAAGGATAAGAACTCTTTTTAGGACTATTTTTAGACAAGAGCCCATACCATATGGTGATGATGTTCGACCTCAAGAAGGAGATTTATGTGCACAGAATGATCGGTATAATAATGGGGTTTGTGATGAGGATTGCCCAAATCCTGATCCTGACTGTGAAGAAGCAGAAGATTGTGATAATACTATCGATGATGATGGAGACGATAGGATTGATTGCCGTGATTCAGACTGTGATTCAATAAGAAGGGATAGTGATAGAAAACGTTGCCAATATCGTATAGAAAGCAGGTGCTCTGATGATTTTGATAACGATGCAGATGGGTTTACTGATTGTGCCGATACTGATTGTGAAGACAACGATGCTTGCGCAGAACCAGAAGTTCCCGATATTTCTACGCTAGGATGGGGTGAGTTTGACCATTGTAAAAGAAGGTTATTAATTATTAATGATCTACAAACCTGTATAGGTAGTGGTTATCTCTTAAGCAATAAAGTGATAGCAGTGCGCATAGGGCCGGTAGGTGCAGATTTAACTCCTTTAGATTATGAGGTTTTAGAGCAGGATGGGGAATATGGCAGGTCAGCAAGATTATGTTCTAGCTTACAAACAATTGATCCAGTAAACACCTTAGCAACAGCTAATGCTTCGGAGTTATATGACCAAGAAGGTTGTCCTGTTGATGGAACATATGAAGGAGTAAATGTAGGATACAGATATTTTGATATTCCCGTGGATGAAGATTCTACTGTTCCTATCACCTATGATCTGCAGATCAATTTTGGCAGGACAGAAGAATGTGTAGCTGGAGGGGACAAGAAAAAATTTGAGAATAATATAAATTGCTGCGGCTATGGATCGTTAAAGAGTTTTCGAGTTCCTATAGAAAATCATGGAATAAACAAAGCTTTCTTTTTAAGATTAAGCTCAGTAGTTCCTGCTTGCGATTATTATGAATCTGCTCAGTGCAGCGTACCTAGCCTTTCCACGTGCGTAAGCTAATTTTCTCAGTTTTTTATAGTGATTATTCAGCTGAGCAAATAACAATTTCTTGGCATAACCTTTATAAATAATCCTCGTTCTAATCCTTAAATCCTTAAAGGGATAAACTAAAAGACATATGTGTCTTTTATATATAGCAACCACTAATTATTTAACAATAATTAAGGGTGGTAGTTGCTATAAATCTGGAGGCGACTCGGATCACTTGTTCTGAGCAGCATTCATTTTTTAGCATATCTTAAAATTCACAAGACAGGAAATATAGGCTAATCATTAAAGCTTATAAATAGGATATACAAATCATATTTTGAGGTAAACATGCCAGCAGGAAAGCATAAATCGGGAAGATACAGAAAAATATTTGTGAGAACACCAGGAAGCAGGACGGTTATCCATTATCGTGAACGAAAGCCTTCCCGGGCTAAATGCGCTTTATGCAAAGGTATTTTAGCTGGTGTGCCTAGGGAAATGTCCAGCACCATGCGCAATATTTCTAAATCTGCTAAAAAGCCGGAACGGCCCTATGGCGGATACCTCTGTTCTGCCTGTACTAAGCAATTACTAATAGAAAAAGCGAGGGGAAGGAAATGAGTTTATTTACTGTCGGAAGATTATGTGTAAAGACTGCCGGTAGGGATGCAGGAAAAGAATGTGTTGTAGTTGAACAATTAGATAATACCTATGTATTAGTTGATGGCGGAGTTCGCCGAAAAAAAGTAAACCTTAAGCATTTAGAGCCGTTATCTGAAGTAGTAGAGCTAAAGAAAGGAGCTTCGCATGAAGAGGTTACCAAATTATTTTCTAAGTTAAATCTTCCGGTGTGGGATCATAACAGTAAATCTGTTTCCGAGAGACCAAAGAAACAGAAAAAGAAATCAGAAGAGAATACTGGAGCTAAGGGAAAGCAGGCTAAAGAAAAAGGTGCTGAAGAGAAGAAAGCTGTAGAGAAAAAAGCTGTAGAAAAAATTTAGGCAGTTTATTTTCGTTAAACATTCACTGTTATAACAGTTTAAAGTAGGTGTTTCTGGTAGGAGAGCTATGCTATTACAAGAATTAACGTTATGCTTATCAAGTTTGGCAGTGGGGTTTACTCGAGGATATCTTTTAGATCGTCATTCTGGCTGGATTGTTGAGCTTGATGCAGATAGTTTAGGTTTAGCCATGGAGAATAATCTTTCTGAACAGAGTAAGTTGCAAACAGTTCATGTTGATATTGGTAAGGCATATCGCTCTGATAATCATCGAATGGCTGCCGGAGATCTATCACTTTTAACAGCTTTTAGCATTTTTGCGCCGTTGGCTTCAGGAGTACCTCCTGTTGATACCCCAATGATCTGGAGTATCTCTGCTTTAGCAGCAGGATTATCATATCTAACTGGAAAGTTTGTCGGTGAGAATGTAAGCCGGCTGATAAGAAATAGTGTTGATTTAACTGCTCAAGAAGAGGAAGATTTAGAGAAAAGAGTACGTTCCTTTAAGGAGAAAGCTCTTCAAGGTGCTCCTGTTGATTCAGATTTAAAGGAATTATCTGATTATTGTCTTCGTCTTGGTCTTGAAACAAGGAATTCTCAAACGTTCAGAAAAATGATTTATCAATCAAGAGATTTATTTTCTTACAGCAGGGCTTGTAATGCCAGTAGGCTATTTCTTAGCGATGATTTACCGGACTACTTAGGTGTAGTAGAGAATAGGCCTTCTGCTAAAGGCAATCGTGCTCATGCCCTTGTCAGATTAGGTGAAGTGTACTACCGATTAGATCTGGAGATGCCTTTACAATGCTTTTACTCCTTAACTGAGTCTCTTGCTTCTAATGAATCATTTAAAGAATCATCTAAAGAAGCACATGAACAAATAATTGTAGAGAGACTTCCAGAGTATCGGTTAAATGTTGTTGTTTCCACCATAGATCAACCGGCTATGTCTGACGTTGTCTCTTTTCTTCACACCGATTTAGCTGATTGTAATTATAAACGCTATCTTATATCTGGTACAAATCATTTTTCCATAAACGAGACTGTTAAAATAGTAGAACAACAATTTATAGATTATTTAGGAGTGCAAATAATTAGCCGTAGTGATTTAGGTACAGAAAGAGTTCTTCACTAACCAGATAGTGTCTTGTGGTAAGATAAGGCTGGTATTTATAGCGGCGGAAGTAAATATGCGTAGTTTATCTGGCGCTATATCCAGAGGAAATTACTCTTAGATATCCGAATATTAATTTCCTCTCGTATATTTTTCAAAAACCAATGTCCATAGCTCTTCCAAATCTAACTCTAAACCGACAACTGGTACAGAAAGTTTCCAATTGGTGATCACTTGCGGATGTAATTCTCCGATAATCCCTACTTCTTTTTGTCCTCTTGTGTTTCCCTTAACTACGATTCTGCCAACTCTTCCTGGGATGTAACTTTTATGCTCTGTTTCCACAACGCTATAATTCAAGTTAAGAGAACACATCAGCGCATCTAGTACTTGTTTAATTTCAGTAAAATCAGCAGTTTCATGGGACAATGTTACTGCCAAATGCTCTGATTCTTTTATGTTCGTGTCATAATTTCCAGAGCTATCTTGATGAAATACTTTTCCTATTTCAAACACATTCTGTGGATATTCATTATGCTGATTTTCTTTTAAGGTCTTCATTAGGCTGGCTAATAAGCTGTTTCTCAAATGATTATAATCGCCTAAAGAATTTTTTAGTTTAATTAATGGTGAAGAAAGGCCCATATTTTTATTTAATTCTTGTTCAGTTATTAGATGGTAATTTTTTGCTTCCACCAATTCCATGCCTATCAAGACTTCCCTTAGTTTACGAGCAAACTTTTCTAAGAGGTCTTCTTCTCCAATAGTAGCCACATTTGGTATTTCTTCAGTAAAATTCTCATATCCGTAAGCGATAGCGATATCTTCCATAAGATCAACCTGATGCAAAATATCTGCCCTATATGCTGGAATGAAGACTTCTCCTTTATCATATCCATACCCCATTTTAGCTAATAATTCTATTGCCGATAATTCTTTCAGTTGTAGCCCTAATCTTTTATTGATATACGTCAAGTCCAGTTTCATTCGGTGAGGTGTTAAGTTGGGCGTGGTAATAGTCTTGTCTGGATATTCTATATCTAAGCTGTAAATCTGTCCGCCCATATCAGCAAATAAGGTGACAAACATATGTAGCGCTGATTGAACATTTAAAAAATCATTCCCAGTGCACTCGATGAATACTTCAGTAGTATCAAGATCAACTTTTCCAGTATCATTAGAGTTAGTGTAAGGAAGCATGCACATAACATTCTCTTTACTATCGATAAAAAAAGGATATTCTTTCCACCCGATTGTCAAGTGCTTATACTTTTGCCCGGTTGGATGTAATTCTTCTACTTGGCTGGCTTTTATCTGGTGATTAAATCCCAATGGCTGAAACATCACCGTATTGGGGTTTTTAGCAATGTAGCGCACGGGAAAGTTGATGCTTTTTAGAGGATAGATTCCGTAAGCAGATTTTTTTCTGTTTCTTCCATGAGTAGTAGCTAATTTTTCCTGAGCCTGCATAATTCCCCGTATTTTTTCATCGGTAAATTGTATATTTTTTACAATTGCGCAGGCGGTATATGGCCGCATCGTTACTGATTTGTCTACGATCACTTTAAAGCCTGATTTTTTGATAGGATATTCTCTTAAGCCAGTTTTTACTCCTATAAATGAAGAGAATGCTCTGGCAAAACCTTGTTCAGAAAGCATATCTGGGCGGTTAGGAAACACTTCTACAACTATTTCATTTCCTTCAACCTTCTCCAAGTCTGTTCCTAACATGCTGATACGGTCCTTCAGCTCGTCTAGAGGCAGTTTCTTTCCTACAAGTGTTTCAAACACTTCTTTGTTTAAGGTTACGGTTGGCATAACTATTCTTTGGTAGTTTTATTCTTTGATAGTAGCGAACATTCATTTTATTCTAATAATTTATCGCTACTATACTCTAAAATAACCGACAGTTATTTTAGGTACAAAAATGAATAGTTTTTCATTTTTTGTATATAAAAAACATAACTATTTAGATTATTAGTTATGTTTTTTAGTAGATCATCTTTTCTTCGATATTTTTGAGGTTATTATTTATAATAATTGGCTGCATTCCATCAACTTCTTCTTGAAGGTCAGATTGAGGAATTCCATTGAGGAGATAAATCCGCTTATTCCTGGAAAAAGCATACCCCATTTCCAAAAAGGTATTTGGTCCAATATAATTCTTTTTCTTGTTTTTATCATAATTCAATATTAAGATAGCTTCGGCTTGATCAATCTTGTTAAAATGCATCTTCATACGTTCTGCTTTTATCTTTGAAAAACGGACAGGATCTTTTTCTTTGATATCATTCCAGTACTGCTTGTCCCAGCCGTGGGCAGCAGAATCTGGCAAGAGAACAGTGTGTCCTTCTTTTTGCAGGTGTGCTGCTACTTCATTCATTTGTTGTATGAATTCCAGGCTTCCACAGAGTGTAATAATCATAGTTTTTTATTGACCGCTTGCGATGATTGGAATTTTTTATTTAAGGAATAATTTCATCTCCTTTATTTGTTTTAAATCATTTTTGTATAAATCACGGATATCTGAAATATTCCAATATTCGCTGATGATCCTTCCCATGCCTTGTCCCCATGCTAATACTGGGCAGTCAAATCCCAGCAAGGGAGTGGTTACTTCCGGCCTAAAAATTCCTGCCCCGCCTAGTTCTATCCATTGCTTCCTGATCGGATGAAATACTTCTATTTCCATCGATGGTTCGCAATAGGGAAAATGGGCAGGCCTCATCCTTACTTTTTCATAACCCATTTTCTTATAGAACTGAGTTAAGTACCCTTTTAAGTGTTTTAAGTTAGCTTGCGGATCTACGACGATGCCCTCCACTTGATAAAATTCAAATAGATGCTTCCAATCCAATGCCTCGTTGCGAAATACTCTTCCTACGGCAAAGAACTTAGCCGGCAAATTTTCTTTCTTAAGCCTAGCCAATGTTTGCGCGGATAATACCGTCGTGTGGGTGCGCAGTAAGATTTGTTCTGCTTCTTCTTTGCTAAAGGAATATTTCCATCCGGTGCTGCCAGTATTAGCTCCATCTTCGTGCACTTTCTTAACTGCTTCCCATAATGCCGGTAATTTTGCTTTTCCCGGCAGGTAAAACGTATCCTGCATCTCTCGGGCAGGATGATCTTGAGGTACAAATAGCGCATCTAAATCCCAAAAAGCGGATTGAACATAATTCCCGCTCATCTCTTTAAAACCCATCTCTAACCAGATACTTTTGATATATTCTAAAGCCTCATTATCAAAATGCTTTTTACCTATAGTTCTTTTTGGAACATTTACTTCGATATCATAGGCGCGGAACTCTTTCTCTTTCCAGCTTCCGTCTTTGAGCATTTTTATGGTTAGCCGATTGATGAATTCTCCGCTTAAATCTAGTGCGGCTAATTGCCTGCCTAAGTCAGTAAGTTCAATTGATATCTTTTTTTCTTCTTCTAGTTTGACGATCTCCTTCCGGCCTTTTAACTCTTGAAAAGCAAATTTATCCACATCTTCTAAATGATCTGAATCCAAGGGAAAATTCTTCTGCAGGAATTTTTCTTCCAGGCTTGGTTCATTGAGAAATTTTTTCCCCTGCTCCGTTATCTTTACCATCAAAACCGCATTTTCATTGTTTTCTTTCTGCGTTTCGATAGCTGCTTTTCTTTTGAGAACTCCTATACAGGCATTGATCTCTTCCCTGCTGAGCTTGGACTTTTTTGAGATAACATTTAATCCTTTAAAATGATCATCCAATGTCTTCAGAAAAATATTTTCCGGTAATCCTGTTTTTTTGTAGATCATTCCATTTTTATCTAAGAAAATAAGCTTTTTCTTTTCTATCTTTATTTTTAGAAGCTGTTTATTTTCTAGCCACTGTAATGCGCGCATCACTTCTATCTCTTGAAGTTTAGAGCTGCTGATGATCTTGGGCAATTCTGTTTCCTTTGTTAATACTGGCAGAACTACTCGTTCTAAAGGATGCAGCTTTACCGCCAAGCTTTTTAGCTCAGGGTTTATAGTAGACATGGTAAAGAAGAATGGTGAATTATTTATAAAATTAATGCGGGCAGAAAACAAACTATTTTGAAGAAGTTAATGTTTCACTATATACTAAACATAAAAAACAAGAAAAATGATAAAAAAATAAAAAACTTACCTATTTCAACCCGTCCCAGACATCATTAAACATCGTGTCCATGGAGGAGGTAAAGTAGGGGGTTTTTACCCAGATGCCTAAATCATAGGAAGGATGAACATCTTTGTCATCAAGCACCATAAAGACCATATCTTTTCCATCAACAGTCATAAATCTGGATTTAACTTTTTCATTATGCTTGACATCAGCAATTCCTTTTAATTCCTGAACAATTTTTTGTCCATCTTTACCTAATGGAGCAGCTATCCTTATTTTTACCCCTTTCTTCTTGGCTTTTTCTAGACTTGCTTTCAATCCTTCTACTTTTCTTAAGAATCCTTTTTCAGTAGTCATGATGTTTACATTATTCTTCGCTTCTTTTATCAATAAGTCTAAGTGGTTGTATAAATTATGCCTTCCTCTCAAGCAGCCGCTCAAATCAGTTGGATCTACTAAGGAAATACCTTGGGTATGCAGCGTTTCTAATTCTCCCATCAATGGTGATCCTCTTACACTATCCAATCGCTTAACTTTCTCCTGCGCAGTCAGGTGCATGTGTTTTTTTACCCTGTCGACTACTTCTGCTGGCGGAATAGCAATATACTTGATAGGCTTGCCTAGTTTCATTATTACAAATCCTTTCTTCTCTAAGCTTTCTAGAACATCATAACTTCGAGAGCGTGGAACATCAGCAATATCAGAAAGCTCTCCTGCAGTAGAAACTCCTCGGCTTAACAAAGAAGCCCATAGCTTTACTTCGTATAAATTTAAGTCGAAGTAGCGCCTTAATTTACTTAATAAGTCATCTTTTACGATCATTTTTCACCAATCCCCCTCTTTTAAATTTTTTAATAAACAAAAGTTCATTAAAGCAAAATAACTCAAAATTCACTTCTTAACTGTGCTTAACTTTTGTTACTGAGATATCAGTAAATCCCACTACTATTAAAAGGTTGTGGTTTTGCAAAATATAGGCTACCTTCTTATTTCCTCTTTTCTTTCCTGAATCTTTTACGATTCTCCAAGCAGTATGATTATTCAAAATTATTTTTGCACGTTTGCTATCTCAACTTTCATACTGCATGCTAGGGCAGAAATTGTACTTGTGCACTTGATAAATATGTAAAGCGGAATAATCTTTGAGGATATCGCTAAATTTTGTTTTGATTTCCATCATTATTTCTCTGGATTGTTCTACCTTATGCGCTGTTAAACTCTCCGACCTACGAGTGACCGAAGGGAACGGAGTGGGGAGGACAAGGAGGAACGAAGTGACGACGAAGAGTTATGACGCAAGGACACACGTTCAGGCGAACACAGTGAGCAATTAAAAAACAGTATCAAAGACACTCTCATCGTAACACAATCAAAATCGGGGCAGCATTTTCTTTTTATTATTGTTAAATAGTAACTTATTTAAAGAAGCTGAGGAATCCAGATATAAATGACACTCAATGAACTTTTTCCAGAAATTGAAACATTTGATGAAGGAAGATTGAAGGTATCAAGTCTTCATGAACTGTATTATGAGCAGAGTGGTAATCCAGATGGTAAACCAATAGTGTTTCTTCATGGAGGGCCTGGAAGTGGAACAAATCCTAAATATCGTAGATTTTTTGATCCTGAGTTTTATAAAATTATTTTATTTGATCAACGAGGAGCTGGGAAAAGTACGCCCCATGCAGATATTAGTGAAAACACAACTCAAGATTTAGTTTTAGATATGGATAAATTGCGAGAGCATCTTGGACTTGACGAATGGATGATTTTTGGTGGGAGTTGGGGAAGCACTTTAGCATTATCTTATGCAACTTCTCATACTGATAGAGTAAAAGGACTCATTCTTCGCGGTATTTTTCTTTGTAGAGAAAAAGAAATCGCATGGTATTATGAAGAAGGTGGTGCACAAATGGTCTTTCCAGAAGAATGGGAGAGATATAAAGCACAGATTCCTGGAATTGAACCAGGAAATATGGTTGAAGCATATCATAAATTATTAACAAGTGAAGATGAACGTGTACGATTAACTGCTGCATTAGCTTGGAGTAGATGGGAAGCAGCAACATCAAAACTAGAAAATGATGGTAGTTTAACAAGTAAGTTTGAGGATCCACATCTAGCTTTGTCTTTTGCTCGAATTGAAAATCATTATTTTAGAAATGGAATATTTTTACCATCTGATGATTATTTACTTGGAGAAGTTGCAAAGTTACAAGGAATTCCAACAAGAATTGTGCAAGGAAGGTATGACATGGTTTGTCCAATTGGAACAGCATGGGAAGTTAAAAAAGCAATGAATTTACTTGATGAAGAATTCCGAGTTGTAACTGCTGGTCATTCAGCTTTTGAACCGGCAATAAGAAGCGAGTTATTACAAGCGACACAAGACTTCAAGCAATACTTCTAGCTGCCCCGATTCTTTCTCTTTAATTTTACAAATGCCTAAACATCTTCAAGGTGAGAGTGTCTCTTTACAAAAACTAAGTGTATCCTGAGTAATAATTGAGTTTACCACTTCTTAAACCTTAACAAAGCTCCAATTCCGCCTAATCCGTCCAGTTTTCTCCCAGCTTCATTCTCTGAAGATAAGATATGCACTTCTCCTTTAGCATCGTCAACTTTTTTCATCAGCTGATCAAGCTCCATAAATCCTGAACTATCTGCTAGCTTATCTTCAACTCGTTTCTCTCTTATTTTTTTATCACTAGCTGTTTTTCTTTTTCTGATAAATTCTTCAGTAAGAATTAATTTTTCTACTGCTCCTTGCTCAACAGCTGAGATTACTTCTTTCCAGCCATAGGCAGCCAATCCTTCAGTATTAATCTCTTTCAGCAGTTCATCGATCAGTACTTTTTCTTCCCTGGCGCGGGAATGCTCTAACACTTTTCTTAATTCTGGGCTTTTGATGACTTCATCCAATGAAGCTTCAACAACATCTGAACAAGTAGCTAAAGCAATTTTCTGTTTCAGTTCCTTATTGCTTATTTTTTTATACAGTTCTTCTTTATAGAATGCTGGCGAAGCTAAAATAACCTGTTCGGGATGATAGCGGTTAAAATACGATTCTAAGATACCAAAAATCTCTAAATAGAAATCATTTTTTACTTCATTAGCCTGCGCTTTTTTCGGAACGTCTCCTTTTAGCTTGGTAAGAATCTCATAGCCAGATTTTTTAGTAAGAGCAAATAAGGCTTCTTCTCTATCTAGAAGACAGATGAGGTAAGAGTATTTCTTTTGTGCTGCTTCCACTAATTTTTGTTTCTGATAAGACATCCATTGCTTTTTTTCTAAACTAAATTCTGAATCTAATTCCAAGGAAATGGATTGATGACTGCCGGCGGGAGCAAATTCCGGCCCCTCCCTAATAGTTCCGTTTATCCTTAGTGAATTCGTTTCCGGCTCTAGATCTACAGTCTCAGCTTCAATGGTTACGATAAAATATTTTTTTGCTGTTTTGGCGTTTTCACCATCTCCTATCTTAATTTTACGGGAAGTTTTAGCGGTAACTATGTCTTTAGCATCAATAAGATGGCTAAGATACCATAAGTCTTCGCTGTCGGTGACTCTTAGCCGTACAATTCCTTTGCGGAAATCCTGATTGATTATTTGCATATTGGGACCATGAAGAAACACAGATATAAAAATGTTTATATATAGGAAAATTATTTGACTGCATTAAGTCTTACAAACTATCTTACAAACTATTAATCTGCTTAATGATATAAGCTCATAAGATAAACATAAACTAATATAGACGCATAAAAAGGAAACAGATATGAAAAAAGCACAAGCAGCCGGAGCTGCAGTCTTAGTTGCAGTTATTGGTATGATGATCATTGGTTTTATAGTTATGGTTAACCCTGAGGAGCGGGCTAACATTCTAGATGAAACAGATACTGAGACAGGCGCAGCCGGAACAGATTCTGATGAAGAAGGTCAGCTGGAAGAAGCGCGTTCTTTAGTTAATCTCTTAAAAGAAAACCCTGGGCGTATTGATTATCTGACTCACGGAGAAATTGAACATCCTCTTCCGGTAGTTAATATATTTACTAAAACCGAAAGCGAGGTTATCGCTGAGAAAAAAAGCATCTATGCTAAGAAAAGTTCTTTTTCTGAAGAGCAGGACAGTTTTAAGTTTACTATTGATGATTTAGGGCATACTGAGAATTTATTGTTGGCTTTCCAAGTAAAGGGAGCTAAAGGAAGGGTTTTGATCAGCTTAAATGGTGAGAGTATCTATAATGGAGAACTAGAATTAGGAAATCCTGCACCGCTTACTTTACCTAAAAATTTTCTAAAAGATGAAAACACTTTACTGTTTAGTTTATCCTCACCAGGAATATTTTTTTGGTCCACTAACCTTATTGTTATAGAAAATCTAAAGATAGTTGCTGATGTTACTGATTTAGAAGCGCAAAGGTCAAAATATCTCTTTTTAGTTTCGGAAACAGAGAAAAGCAATCTTGAAAAAGTTGTCTTAAAATTTCAGCCAGACTGCTTGTATGATGAAGTAGGTCCATTAAGGATTACGGTGAATGGCAATGAGCTTTATCGAGGCATCCCTGATTGTGATTTAGCTTTTGTTCCTATTGAATTCTCTCCAGAACTAGTTAAGAAAGGTGAAAATGAGATAGAATTTTATACGGAGCGAGGAGCATACTTGTTATCCCATGTCTTAATTAATTCTGAGCTGAAGGAACTAGACTTTCCTACATATTATTTTGATTTATCCCATGAGCAGTTTAACAATCTTGCTAATGGTAAAGAACACTTAAGGTTAAAGATGGAATTTGTGGATGTAACCTCTAGCAAGTTTGGAGAGATAGTTTTTAACGGCTTCCAGAATCACTTTGATACTAAAGAAGTAAGCTTGGCTTTAGACCTAAGCAAGGATGCAGTAAAAGGAACAAATTCTTTAAAGATTAAGCCTAAGAAGACTATTGAGGTTAGAGAATTAAAGGTTGATTTGGTAAGATAGTTTTTTTATGATCTCTCTAATTTTACTTCATTTTTTACTTTGATAATTTTTTTTGCTAGAACAAAACTAGTTGAGGAAATAAAGAATGAGGAGGGATGTACTTATTTAGTTAGATGGCCAAGAGGTCAATTCTGCTAAGCTATAGTGACAGGCACAGATGTGAAAATCTTCGAAATCACTACTATTTCTGATAAGAATTACTTCGAATTTTCACCAGAATTGACGGCCAACTAAATACGTACGGGAGGATAAAATGACTAAGTTAAAGAAAATTTTTAAATTGTCATTTAAATTTCACCAAAGCTTAACCCATAACCCCATACCATTGAAATAATAATCTATCAGCAGCTTTAACTATGTCATATTCTTGTCCAGAAACTAGGATGCAAGTACCTAACAGTTCTATTTTTGGCTCGCCTAATCGTAATTCTACTACTGGCTTGCCTTTACTGTTTTGACAGTTGATTATCTCTCTTTCCGTACAAATATCATTCTTTTCAGTACAGGACCCTACTGGTATTCTATCCAATCCTTTAACGATATTAAAGCTCAATTCTGAAAGCGCTAAAGTATAATATTTATCAGTAACATTTGGGTCTATGGCTATGAATACTTTTTCTCCTTGATTAAAAGCAACATCATCAAGCTTCCCGGAAATACTGATAGATTCTACTTCTTTTGGACCAAAGTGCAAAGGGACTTTTAACAAAGTATCTTTGCTCCTTAATTCCGCCCACCATAACCCTTCATTCTTTACAAAACTGAACCCATTATACATATATCCTCTTGATTCGTCCAATTTTCCTTCACGATTCATGTTGTGGAGGTCTTCTAAAGTAATAGTTACCGTTGCTCCAGTAATCTTGTTATAAACCTTAAATCCGCCTAGAGTGAACGCTAGCATGGCAATGATAATTATTATACTTATTAAGATAATTTTTCCTTCAGATATTTTATTATTTGGTTCTATCTGTTCTTCATTCGTGTTTACTTCAAGTTTAGGGGTATCAATTAGGTTCTTGTCAACAGTATTATTGCTTAAGAGTGTGCCTTTAGTTGATTTCTTCTTAGGAACTTCTGTTAAATCATCAAATTCCCCGGCGAGTTCTTTATTCTCTTCTAAAAATTCATTGATATCTAACTCCGTCATCACTTCCTTCTTAGGAGCCTTCTTTTTAGCCATAATTTCTTTTTCTGAAGCCTCTTTATATATTTTATGAAGAAGAATGTAATGAATCAAGCGTAAGTATTTAGTTAGGTGGCCAAGAGGTCAATTTTGCTGGGCTGTTATGACAGGCACAGATGTGAAAATAACCGAAATAACTGCCATTTCCGATAAGAATTACCTTGGATTTTCACCTGAACATTGCTCTCATCAGCAACATATAAAATTGCATTTTTGAAATTTAACCAATTTGTGCAATTTTCTATATTGACGGCCAACTAAATACGTGCAAAATTAGTTAAGAAAAGCTTACTTCAGCCATTTCATCGCTTCAGCTTTGCTAATTTCTTCGTAAGCATCCGGTGAATGGCACGTAGGGCATTCCTCCGGAGGATTAACCCCATAATGGATATCTCCGCAAACCTTACAACGCCAATACTTCTTTTCTTTCATGTTAAACCCCCTATCTTGAACTTATGTCTAAAACGGCCAGCGAAAAATAGCAAATGCTAAAATAGCATGTGAAATAACTGAAATATACAGCGCATACCAATAATAACAATGGTAAGAATAGAACTTTTTGTACCAATCATACTTAAACAAATGATTGGTTAATTTATGCATCCCCATGCACCTGCAGGATAAGGAAATTAATAATAAGCAAAGCACATTCGTAATACCCAACAGAAATAATACCTGAAATTTTTCTACCATTTTCTTTTCCTCTTCTTATCTTTTTGTTATGATTATTTTCCGTCTATTTCTCCAACTAATCCGTATTTGTTTAGCTCGGCGCGGTCAAATGGTGGATTTTGTCTTGGGAACGTTTATGAGGCCTATTGTTCGGTTCAATTGGTAAAACAATCTAGTTTTGGATGAATCGACGTAAATAAACCGACAAAACCCACGACCGCCGAATTGCT
Source organism: uncultured Methanosarcinales archaeon (assembly GCA_964576385.1). Taxonomy (GTDB): domain Archaea; phylum Nanobdellota; class Nanobdellia; order Woesearchaeales; family GW2011-AR9; genus JACOZM01. The sequence goes on from CAZNUS010000001.1 coordinate 51,013, forward strand.
AAACAAATACACCAATTCTAATTCGCCCGGTAATCATACTTCCAATCAGTAGGTTTAACATTTCGCATCAATTTAGCAGTAGCAATGAGATTTTTTGCTAATAATTTTGTTTCCTCGCCATAACATTCGCTTAAGACTATTTTTTTATCTTCCTGGGTTGAGTAACATACGGATGACATGGCATACATATTGCTAAATGGTGGGAAGATCATGCCAAAATGATTTAAAGTCATAAATAAGTTTGAGATGGTCATAGCAGCTCCTGCTTCATGTCCGGTAACTATAATCCCAGCAACTTTCCCCAGGAATCTTCGTAATAATCCGCTCCCTGGAACCTCATTGTCGGCAGTTAATTCTATAAATTTCATCTGTTTTTTATTCAGCTCTTTATCCTTGGGATTTTTTGGATCTGCAGGCATTAAGCTTCCATCTAAGCTAATACAGCGGTCGATGAACGTAGCCATTAAAGTAGAAATTTTAAAATTATTAATGGGAGTTGCAAAAATGATTACATCTCCAGCGATAATCTTATCGTATAGGATATTGGTCATATCATCCCCTGCTTTTCCGCGGGGATAGCAAGAGCAATAGAAATGGCATTGGGTGTTGGTTGTTGAATAACAAGCCTTACAATATTTGATGTTATAATTGCGTAACGGAAGTAGTTCTATTTCTGCTCCTAAGTCCTTGCAATATCTTAAACATCTCTCTAATAATTCTTCAGAATTAGACTTCTCTTTGGCCATATCCATGTCATCCCTGGCCGATCCAGAAATACCTACTACTTTTATTTTGCCGTTCTTTTTTTGGTTCATGCGTTTAGCTTCTGTTATTGCTGCGCTCCGTACCAGCTTAAACCTGTTTAAAGTATCTAAGTCAATCTTTAGAATTCTCATTAACTCTCTATCAGACAACTTTTTTTTGCTCATATTGTTAGAACGAAATAGGGTTTATGATTTTATTAGTTTTTTAGGATGCAATTTTAGATTAGTTAGGATGAGCCTGGCAAATAATTAAACTAAAATTAGCAGCACCCGCATCCATTCCCTGACATTACTTTTACCTTTTTTTTGACTGCTTTTTTTTTGGCCATAATTTTACCTCTTGAGCTAATAACAACTTTCTGGGTTATGTACTTAGTAATTTATGTACTTAGTAATACTAGTATGTTTATTAAACTATCTAACATGTCTATTAAACAATCTGACCTATCAATTAAACTATATGGGATGTCTAGAATAAATTAATCGAAATAAATCAATCTATCCGCTATTTAATACTTAGTTGCTTGCTAACAAGAACAACCATATGGCCCTTGCGCGCATTTCACGCAAGAATTATAAGAGCATCTCCTGCAGCCGGAACAATCAGCATCGGTTTTGCAATCTACACTATAACAAGCTCCCTCGCTACAAATGGCTTTGCTTCCGCAGTCATAGTCTGAGTTGCATTCTGGTTCTTCTACTGTCGGTTCTTCCACTGGTGCTGTTTCAGTGGCATTTGAATCTTTAGCAGGAACTTCCTCACCTTGTTCCGCAGGAGTGGTTTCTCTCTGTTCCTGCACTTCTATTTTTAGAGAGCTTTCTGCCATTAGTATTGATTCCTGGCTGATTACGGAAATTTTTATTTCATGCAGCCCTTCTTTCCCTGTGGTTAATTCCCAGGTGTTGTAGCAGGTGGTCTGGAGATTGCAGGCAAAAGTGTCTTGCTGCTTGCCGTTCGCAAAAGGTTTTGAAGAAGTCCAAGCAATGGCTTTTATTCCTCTTTGGTTATCTGCTCTAATCTCTAAGAGAAAAGGTTGATTTAAGGCAGGATTGGAAGGGCTGGCATACGTGGTTATTTGGGTAGGCGGGAAAGTGACCTCTTGCTTTATTTTTTGAGCTTCATTCCCTTCTGTTTTTTGTTCTATTTCTTTTCCTGCTTGCTGCTGTTCTGAACTTGGCTGACAGCTAATTAGCAAGATAAATAGGAACAGAATTAAAGTCAGACAAATCAGGTGATGTTTCATTTTTTTTAATCGTTAACTTTATGCTGCGAATCGGATTTCTGCTTAGGAGTAACTTATCTGCATCCAGAGAAACGTCTAAGCTGATCTACATCTAAAAATCCAACATTTCTTTTAACTTCTTTCCCATTTGGTTCTAAAATCCAAGTAGGTGTTCCGGTAATATCTTTCTGCCGGCATAATCCTGCTTGGGAATTTTCTCCCTGTGGATGACACTCTACACGATTTATGTATTTCATAGATTCTCCTAGCATCTCTTCAGACTTAATACACACACCGCAACGAAAAGAGCTGTACATAACTACTCCTTTTTCCGTCATGCACTGTGCCAGTTGATCATAGTTCTGCTCTTGTGGAGATACCAGATTAAAGAAAATTAATGCTACCACATTTACTATTAAAACCCATTGAAACCAAGATTGGGGCACTTTTAGGAATGACTTATGTTCTGGATTTTCTAATGCTTTATGGAGCATAACTCCTAATGCTAAGGCAATCACTATAATTATATGGAGGATTGTACATAAAGGGCATAGTACTCTTAAGATCATTTCAGCTATTACCATGTAAATTACGAATAAAAAACCTAGGATTAACCAGGACAGCATAAATGTAGTAAGTTCGCCTTGTTTCTGCATTGACATCCAAGCTAAAGCCATCAGAAAGATGAACCATATCCCGCTCCATACCGCTACAGGTACACCTAAAAATAAAGAATATGAGCTGGCAATTGCAGACGAGCAGGATATTGCGTTATTAACATCACACCAGGATCCGCTGGTAGGTGGAAAATAATGTTGTTGAACTAGATATGCGCTGGTAATGAATCCTATAATACTAATAATTATGATTATTTTTAACAACAGATCTTTCTTTAGGTGCTCCATACCTGTTTAATTTTTTAAAAGAGTATATAAATTTAATTGGTTCTGAATTGATAAATTTCTAATGGTTTTAAATTTTTAATACTTTTTAGACAAAACATACTCTTATTTAAGATAGTGTCTCATTTCAGATAGGCCATATTTACATAATAGTTATAAAGAAGATATTACACACTTTTTAATCTGGGCGAAAAATATTTAACTATTCCCTTAATAAGGCTATTTTATCCTAATGTCTATTTTATTTTAATATACCGACAGTTGCCGGAAAAGAGGTGTTAACCATGAAATATTTTATTGATAGTGCGGACATAGATGAAATTTCCCATGCTTTTGGTTTAAACTTAGCTCATGGTGTAACTACCAATCCTTCTTTATTGCTTAAAGCGGTGCAGAAAAGAGGGGGGTTAAACCTTCAGGATTATATTGTTGATATTCTTCATATTACCGGAGATCATCCAGTCAGCCTTGAAGTAGTTGGAACTACTGTTCAGGAAATGGTTGCGGAAGGAAAGAAGCTTTTTGAATTATTCGGAAAGGAAGGTAATATTAATGTCAAAATACCAGTTAATCCAACAACAGAAAAAGATGGACCTAACTCTTTGGATGGTATTCATGCTATTAAAGAGCTGCATAAAATGGGTATTCCAGTAAACTGTACCTTAATTTTTACTCCTGCCCAGGCTTTATTAGCTGCTCATGCTGGTGCAGAATTTTATAGCCCTTTTGCCGGAAGAATCGATGATTATCTTCGGGAGGTAGGATTAGGTTGGAAACCAGTTAGCGCTGATCCCCAATCGGGACAATTTACTAAATCAGATTATTTTCCTGCAGTAGGGTACATCCGTAGGGGAGAAAGAATAAGTGATAATGGGGTAGTTTCGGGAGTAGATCTGGCATTGCAGTGTCGCTTACTGCTCAGTTCTTACGGCTTGTCTTCTAAGATGATTTTCGCTTCAACTAGAAATTTTGATCAAATGGTAGAAGCAGAAATGGCTGGGGCTGATATTGCTACGTTACCTCTAGAAGTTATGATGCAGTTGCAGAGAGCAGAGCGATTGTATAATAAAGAAGGAATTCCAAAAAGCCGTGTTCAGCCTCACTTTACAAGATTAAATTTAGATGACTTGCCTGACAGAAGATTAAAAGCAATGGTGTACCATCCTAAAACTTGTGAAGGGATGCAGGGATTTATTAAAGATGCCTCCTTAGTTCCAGCTTATCGAAAATTGTTGTATTCCTAAGACGTTTAAATAACTTGTAGTTAAATAATAACTAAATAATAACTAAATAATAACTAACAATTAGATTATAATTAAATAATAACTAAATCATAAATAATAATTTAATCATAAAAAATAACTAAATTATAAATAACAATTTAATTATAATTAAAAAAGATCATGACTCCATCTAGCATAAGGTCGTTTACGCTTCAAGATCTGCCTGATCTAGATGAGGTAGTCCTGTCAGCATTGTCTTTATTCTCTCAGGAAAAAATACCTCCTCTTAAAATAACCTACAAACGACCTTTAGTTGTAGGCAGTGGAAATGCTGCTGCTACCGGAAAAATTATCTTTGAAGAGAGTGATGCTATCTTTGCCGATGAGTCCTCTTTTGAGAAGAAATTACAAAATATACCAGCTATTGATGGGGTTATTTTAATCTCAGCTTCTGGTGGAAAGCACGCTCCTATCATAGCTGACATTTGTCGAAAAAAAGGAAAAAAGATAACTCTGCTTACTAATAATCCAAGCGCGCCAGCAAAAGAATTTGTTGATGAAGTGTATTACTTTCCTAAGAATAGGGAGCCTTATTCTTACAATACTTCTACGTACTTAGGTATGATCTTAAGTAAAACTAAAGAAAATCCTATGGAGATCTTAATATTTATTAAAGAACTTATTGAGCCAAAGGATTATTCTATATTCTCACGATATACTAAATATTATTTTTTTGTTCCGGAAAATCTTCATGGTATCATCAAGATGCTCCATGCAAAATTCACCGAGTTATTCGGCAGAAATATAGCTCGTGATATTGAGACGTTTGAGTTTAGCAAGCATGCTACTACGATTGTACCAGCTGATGAGTTGTTTGTAAGTTTTGGAAGACAAGAATCAAGTTACAGTGCCAATCATATATCTATTCCTCTGCCAAAGAATGCTAATTATGGCGCGATGATGGCGGTAAGCTATTACATTATTGGAAAAATACAGAGGAATCATCCTCCTTGGTTTAAACAAAATATAGTTAGTTACTGTGAACGCGCTACCAAGACGTTTAAACAAGAAGTAAAACCCATTGTGGATTGAAACTAAGTACTATCACTCTTTATTTCTCTATGTATCGCTAATTTCTGTCTGAATAAAAGTCTATTTGCCAGCTGAAACAGGGCGCGATCACAACATTTTTATTTTTAAAAGATTAATAGTAATGTGTATCTACGATAGGTTGCCAGAATAATCTATAAGTTTCATCATTGTTTCCTTTGCAGATTCCCTCAAAAGAACATCTGTTGTGTTTTGGGATATTTACAAAGAGAAAGAAAGTACAAGGGTCTTTGTTGCAGGTTCTATCTGTGCATAGTGTTTTTTCTTTGCAACAGCTTCTTCCAAGCGGCCAGAAAAAATCATGGATTATTGATATATTTTTGTTTGAAAGTTTTGATATTATTCTTATTGCTTTTACTGATGCATTACGTACCTCCTGATCTGATTTTAATGTTTTTTTTAGTAAAAGTGCTTCTTTTAGTTCATTATCAAGGACTTCAATACATCCTGTTCGGAGAAGCACTCTTTGCATATGATAATCCATGACTGGCACAAGATTTTCTTTGTCTTTAAATTTAATCATGTCGGTGTCAATAATCAACTGGATGAAGAGTGTGCTTTTCTTTCGTAAAGGATCATCAAAGGAAGGAAACGGCTTTAATAATTCATAAAGACCAGTTCCATCTTTAAACAAGAATCCATTACATTTTTTTAACATATTTCCAATTTTTCCATCATAGTCTTCATTTATTTTCTTTGAAATATCAATGATAAACTGTGCTCGTTGTTCTAATCTGTCAAGTGTGCAATGTTCAGGACTTTCATCATCAGCAAAAAGAGGTTTTAATCTTTCAATCAATTCTCCTACCTGTAACGTTGTTAAATATGTTGGATCAATTAATTTAGACTTTTCTTTTCCTAAATTAGTAAATACATACTCTAAGTAATCCCATCCCTTGAGGTTTCTTTTTCTGTTGATTAAGGTATGAGTTTGATGACAAATTGCAGTAGAATAGAACCAAGCACGAAGTTTAGTTTCATTGTCAGAAGTAAACGTAAGGTATGGTCTTTTGAAATGCCCTGGTCTAAGTTCTAATGGCATTAACCTCTCAGCAATAAGTTTACATTGCTCTTTGTTAATAACCACTTTATCATCCATGAGAGAATTAGTTGCGTGATTCTTTATATAATTTTTGAGGATGCAATCCACCAATAAAATCTGCTTTTTCCACTGGTGGTTGCTGAAATGAAATGAAAGCAACTAGAGAATCCGCAGATTCACGTCGTTGCCGACAAGCAACTCACGAACTCCAGTGATTTGATGTCCACCAGCAGCCCAAAAAGTATTATTCCGGTCAGAGCCTGTTGCCATTCAACTTTATCATCTCCTTTAACAAAGGAACAAAAGGCTTGCTGCCAGAAGAGATAGGATAGCTCTCTAATTTGTGTACGGGCAACCATTCTACTTTTTCAAAAATGGCTGGTTCATTGATGATTGGCTGACCTTGGATAATAACGATATACTTCCTCATAGTATATTCTCTTTGTTTATGGTTAATATATTTTTTTTCTCCAAGAAGATGCATACTGCTAACAGTCACACTCTCTCCAATCTCTTCTTTAATTTCCCTTACAAGATTCTGCTGAAATTCCAATTCAGTAGGTTTCTCATAATTCTTGCAGGATTCCGGCTCAACTTTCCCACCTACTGATTCATAATGTTTTGCTTCCTTGCGGAAAAGCATAAGAACTTTGTTTTCTCTAACAATAAAAGCACCGACAACATGCTGCATATGTTCCACCTGATATTTTATCATTCGATATACTTTAAATTTTCTTTAACTCATACCCTTCCGTAGTATCGCCAACGATCCATCCTAATTTAGTAATTTCATTCCGTAACTGGTCTGACTTAGCCCAAGCTTTATCTTTTCTAGCTTGCAATCGCTCTTCTGCTAACTGTTTTACTTTTGTTGGAATTCTTTCTTTTTTTAACTCCCCTAAGTTGAACCCAAAAATACGATCAAATTCTAGGGCTAAACAATACTTATCATGGTTGCTGAGCTGTTCATCCTTGAGAACTTCCCATAAGGTGGCGAGGGCCTGGGGAGTATTCAAATCATCATTTATTTCGTCTTTAAAGCGGGAGAGGTACTTTTGCTGCAACTCTTTGTTATCCTTCACATGCTTCGCTTTGACCTCAAGAACTTTTTCAAACAGTTTTTTGCGGGATGCTTTTGCACCCTCCATAGCTTCCCAACTGAACATCAATGGTTTGCGATAATGTGCCGTTAAGCAAAAATAACGATAATCAAGTGGGTCAAATCCTTTTCCCTCCAACGTTGCTAATGTTAAAAATCCTTCTCCTGATTTAGACATCTTTTCCTTCTCTAAAACTAAAAACTCATTATGCATCCAGAATTGAACCCATGGTTTTTTTCCGGTAAACGCTTCAGATTGGGCAATTTCATTGGTATGGTGTACTGGGATATGATCAATGCCACCGCAATGAATGTCAAACTGCTCTCCTAGGTATTTAATAGACATGGCTGAACATTCAATGTGCCAGCCTGGATAACCTTCTTCTCCCCAAGGAGACTTCCATTTCATCTCCTGCTCTTGAAATTTTGATTTGGTAAACCATAGCACAAAATCGTGAGGATTTTTCTTGTTTTCATCTTTTTCTACCCGGGCTTTCTTGTCAGCAGACAAATCCAATTTTGCCAGTTTTCCATAATCGGGAACTTTAGAAGTATCAAAGTAAACGTTACCGCCCTTAAAATACGTAAATCCTTTTTCTTCTAACGTTTTGATCATATTTATTTGTTCAATAATATGGTCTGTCGCTCTACACCATATGCTTGGAAATAGAATATTCAATTTTTTTAGGTCCCGCTTGAACGCATCAGTATAATACTCCGCAATCTCCCATACAGTTTTATGTTCACGTTTTGCCCCTTTGAGCATTTTATCTTCGCCGGTATCAGCATCGCCTTCATTTTCGCCCGTTAAATGCCCTACATCGGTAATATTCATAACATGCTTAACTTTAAAATCGTTAAATAGAAGTGTCCTTTTTAATAGATCATCAAATAGATATGCTCGCAGATTGCCTAGATGGGCAAAATTATAGACAGTAGGGCCGCAGGTGTATAATCCAACTTCATTCTTTTTCAGCGGTGTAAATTTTTCTTTTCTACGAGTTAATGTGGTATAGATGGTTAAGGACATTTTTTAGTATCACATAGGACAAACAATACTGTTTAACTCCTGGCTCCAAGTTTTTATATTTTCCGAGTAATCTATTGGACATTCAATCAATACTGGACCTTTTTCTTTAAAGGCTTTTTCTAAGGTGGGAAGTAAATCTTCTGCCTTGTTAATACGTATCCCTTTTGCGCCATACGATTGTGCATATTTAACAAAATCAGGATTATGATAGTCTAGCCCAAAATCAGCCAACCCCATAGCTTGCTGTTTCCATTTGATAAACCCATAAGCATTATCATTCAAAATTAATACCACGATGTTTAGTCCCAGCCGTACGGCAGTTTCCAATTCTTGAGAATTCATCATAAAGCCCCCATCTCCGACGACGGCAAGGACATTTTTATGAGGGTTAATCATTTTTGCTGCCATCGCTGAAGGTAATCCTGCCCCCATAGTTGCTAAGGCATTATCTAATAGAAAAGTACCTATTTCATAAGTTGGATAATGGCGGGAAAACCATAATTTATACACTCCATTATCTAAACAGATAATATCATCTTTTCTTAATGATTTTCTGCAATCCGCAACAATGCGGCGTGGCCTTAGCGGGTAGTGTGCCTCATGTATACCTTGAACAAACAGTTTTTGCTCTAATTCCTTCTTTATTTTTTCTTCGTATTTCCCATCATAGCGGTACTCTTGTAAATGCTGCCGTAGTTGTGTTAGTGAATGAGCAATATCGCCTATTAATTCTTGAACCGGAGCATAATAGATATCATTTTCTGCAGGAGTAAAATCTAGGTGTATTATTTTTTTCTCTAATTTTGGATTCCACACGCTTGGAGGATATTCCGATGGAGAATACCCTATGGTGATAATGAGATCGGCTCTGTCAACAATACAATGAACATAATCTTTCTTATGAATCCCAAAAGCATGAAGTGAATTTTTATGAGTATCGCTAAAGACTCCTTTTCCTAGTTGAGTATGAACAACATAAATATTGGTTTGTTCGCAAAATTGAAGTAAGCTTTCTTTTACTAACTTGCGTTGAGCTCTGCTAGAAAGGATAATCAAGGGGTTCTTGGCAGCTTTTATCATCTCTGCAGTATTCATTATGGCTTTAAGATCAGCAACTGGGCGGCGGATTTTTAGTGCCGGATGCGGGGAAATATGCTCTAACCATTTTTCTGATGCTATATCTTCTGGTAATTCTATATGGCATGCTCCTTGCCGTTCAGTAGTAGCAGTTTTAAACGCAGTCCTTATTTCTTTAGGGATATCAAGATACGTATTTATACGCGTAGACCGTTTGGTAATCGGTTTCATTAAATGAACTATATCAATTACTTGAAAATTGGCTTGTTTGTTTTCCCTAATCCCTTTCTGTCCAGTTATTGCTATGAGGGGCATACCTCCTAGCTGTGCATGGGCAATTCCCGTAACTAAATTTGTTGCGCCAGGACCTAACGTAGAAAGACAAATTCCGGGCTTGCCAGTAAGCCTACCATAGGTAGCAGCCATAAATGCGGAAGCTTGCTCATGGCGGTTAACGATAAGCTTTATTTTAGATTTTCTAATACTCTCCAGAAGCTGTAAATTCTCCTCTCCAGGCAATCCAAATATATATTCTACCTTTTCCTCTTCCAGACATTTTACAAATAGATCCGCAGCGTTCATTTTTTATTTTTAATATTCCTCAATATTTTTTTAAGATGTCTTTGAAAAACTATTCCAACTTCTCTTATAGTAAATTGCAAAAATAATGGAACTTTTTATGTGCAATTTACTATTTAGCAAATCTCACAAATGTTCAATAATTAATGAGATTTGCTATTATTATAAAATTATAACCTAATATGATCAGGTTATGATCCAGTTCCTTGTAATAGGATAAAATTTAATAAACATTTATCGCTTTGATATTAACAAATTCTTTTAATCCATAATGGGATAATTCCCTGCCTAACCCGCTCTGCTTGATTCCGCCAAAAGGCATTCTGGGATCAGACTTAACGATGGAATTAATAAACACAGCTCCACACTCTAACTCCCGAGCAATTTTTTCTGCTTTATCTAAATCCTTACTCCAAATACTTCCGCCTAAACCAAATTCAGTATTGTTGGCTAGTCTTACTGCTTCTTTTTCATTTTTGAAAATGATCACTGGGGCAATCGGTCCAAAAACTTCTTCGGAAAATACCTTCATGGATTCCTGTACATTAGTTAAGATAGTTGGTTGGAAGAAGAAACCTTTAGGCAGGCGTTTTCCTCCATAACATAGTTTGGCTCCATTTTTGATGGCATCTTCTACAACCTTCTCCATTTCTAGAACTGCAGCAGAATCTATCAACGGTCCAATGTCAGTATCTTCTTGTAAAGGATCGCCTAATTTTTTATGTGATAGGTAATCATTAAATTTTTCCAAAAAGGCGGCACTTATTTTTTCTGAAACGATAAATCTCTTGGCGGCAATACAGCTTTGCCCACAGTTCTGCATCCGTCCTTGGACTGCTCCTTTAGCTGCTAAATCGATATCTGCGTCCTCTAAAACGATTAATGGATCAGAGCCCCCCAGTTCTAACAACACTTTTTTTAGATGTCTCCCGGCTGTCTCTGCAATCTTTTTTCCAGCATTAGTGCTTCCCGTCAAGGAAACACCTGCAACCGATGGAGATGATAAGATATAATCTATAGCATTGTGTTCAATAATGATCGTTTTAAACAAATGTTTGGGAAATCCTGCTTCCAGAAAAAGCTGTTCAATCTCTAATGCCGATCCTGTAACTGCCCGGGCATGTTTAAGCAGTATGGTGTTTCCAGCCATCATGGTAGGGATGGCAAAACGAAGCACCTGCCAGAATGGAAAGTTCCAAGGCATTATACCTAAAATGATGCCTAATGGCTCAAAAATAACTGCATGTTTTTTTCCATCGGCAGAAACAATTTCTTCATGGAGCCAGTGTGCAGAATGTTGTGCATAAACTTCTGCGGTCCATGCGCATTTTTCAACTTCTGCTCTCCCTTCCTTAACGGGCTTGCCCATTTCCGTAGCCATTAGGATGGCATATTTGTCCTTATTTTTTCTTAACACTTTTGCTAACTGTACAAAATATGTTGATCGTTGGCTTAATGAACTGTCTTTCCAGTGAAGGAAGGCTTGATGTGATTCCTGAATGATATGGTTTACCTTTTCTTGCGCCATAGTACTATATTCAGCAATAACTTCTTCCGTAGCAGGGTTAATGGTAGTAAATTTCATAGGTATTCCTTAAGAGAAGTTTGAAAAATAGTAATTTTGGCAAATTAACTCTTATTTTACGCCAAAATTATGGCTATTTCAAATTCTCTTTAGAACTTTGCATATGATCTATTGAATTTTGCAAAGTTCTCTTAAGCTATTTTCAATTTAATATAATTTACGTTATTGCCTGGTAAGATAGTTTCACGCATTTTTCTGATTCTTAGGCTAATTTTTAATTATTTCTGCTTCCTTTAAACTATCTTCCACCAATTGAAAGTTGATATTTTCCAGTTCTTTCCCTATTTCATTAGGATCTGATTTAGTTGCCGGATGCTTCGGCCCTAGCAGACAGCAGATCTCCGGTCCAGCAGAGGTATCATACGTGCCTATTTCCTTGGCGATTTTTATGATTTCTACTTTGTCGAAAGTTAATACTGGCCGAAATATTTCCAAGGAAACATGCTTAGTGATGGTCACTAAGTTGCTTAACGTTTGGCTACTTACCTGGGCAAGATTTTCCCCGGTGATAAGATATTCTGCCTTTTCTTTTTTTGCAATAATTTCCGCGGCCTTCATCATCAGAATTTTTGATAAAATAAAATAATCCTTATGGTTGCATTTTTTAGTTATTTCCGTTAACACTTTAGTAAAGGGGATAAGATACACTTTGCTAAGCTCAAGTATTTTTACCAATTCCTTAACTTTATCTAATTCCTTTTCATCAGTTAAAGGCATCTGGTGAAAATGGACAGGAATTACTTCTAGCCGTTTCTGCATTAAATGTATCGCTACCGGAGAATCAATTCCTCCGCTAAGTAAAGCCACCGCTTTTTCCATGTTATGAAAAACATAAAAGGAGTTAATAAATATTGTGGACTATTTCTTCAAAGAATTACTTGATCACTAGTACTCAAAGCAGTACGTGTTTAGTTAGATGGCCAACTAAATATCTCTCAAAAGGATATAACCTGTTAAAATTGGTGTAAAATTACACCAAAACTGTTTTATACTATTCTGAAAGACCCTCATCCAATGAAAAAACAGAATACCTCCTGTTCTGTAAATAATAGAAGAGTATTTGAGCAGAAATTATTATCATGGTATTCTTCTCAACAGCGGGATCTCCCTTGGAGGAAAACAGAAAACCCTTACCAGATACTAATTTCAGAAGTCATGCTCCAGCAGACACAGGTGGACCGAGTTATCCCTAAATATTTAGCCTTTCTAAATAGATTTCCCGATGTCCAATCTTTAGCTTCTTCTTCTGGAGGAGAAGTAATCAAGATATGGAGCGGGTTGGGATATAATAGACGAGCCATAAAATTGCATGAATGCGCTCAGGCTGTCATGCAGAATTACTCTGGGAAATTTCCGGAATCAATCGAACAATTGCAGCAATTGCCCGGAATCGGCCCGTATACTGCAGCAGCTATCATGGCTTTTGCTTATAATAGACCCGCGTTAGTTATTGATACCAATATTCGGCGTGTTTTCTTTAGGATGTTCTTAGGTCAAGAAGACTTGCTGCCTACATTGCCATCAACCATTAACGGACATATCTCTCAACATAGGAGCCGAGATTACCATAACGCGTTGATGGATTTTGGAGCGGCGATCTGCACAGCCCGATCTCCCAAATGTGAATCTTGCATGTTCTCTGATCAGTGCGTTTCTTTCAAAAAATACAGTAAAACAGAAATGGAAACCATGGCCTCAACTATCTTTAAGACGAAACAAAGCAAATTTGAAGGTTCAAATAGATACTACCGCAGCCTAGTTTTAAAAGAAGTACAAAAGAAAAATGGAATTTTTATGGCTGAATTAGAGAAGGTTATGCCAAAAGATAAGGAAATTCAAAATATCCTTCATCAGCTATCCAAAGATAAACTCATTATCCAGAAGGAAGGGAGAGTTTTTCTTCCATAATCCTCAAATTATGCAAAAAATTTCGCTGGGTTTAAAAGCCCGCTCTTCAGAGTGAAATTTTTCTATCCTAAAAATACGATCTCTCTAAAGGAAGCTAGAAAGGGGATTAATAATTAGTGCCAATAGTAAGAATAGTTGAAAGTCTAGTTAAAGAGATAATAAAGAAGTTTTCTAAAGCTGAAACTAACAAGATCATCGACCTAATGGAAACTCTCGAAATTAATCTTAATAAAGGTAAATTTCTCAATTTATTTAGAGGAATAGTGATTAAAGAGTTAAGGCACATATTACTAACGGTTGAGGCAGAAGGATTTGAGTGACTATTTCTAACAAATTGGTAGTTCATTAAAAAAACTTAAATACCATAGTAGATTAATCTATGTATGAAAAAAATAACCAGGTGTTTTTTGTTCTTATTCACCATATTGTTTACAACACCTTTAGTTTTAGCTCAAAATCTCTACCAGCAGGACTCTCTTCAACTAGAATTATCTGTTAAAAGTGGATTTGAACTTGTTCCAGAAACGACTGCATCATCGGTAAAAGATGTTTCTGTCCAGCTGCTCCTATTTCCCAGCGATGATTTTAGGCAAAAGATCACAAAGCTTGAAGCAGATCAGTTTGGCGCTACAAATAAAATAGAGAAGGATAAAATAATCTACACCTGGGAAAATCCCTTGTTAAAAGGTTACAACTTCGGGTATCGGGCGTTGATCAATAATAATAATGGGAGAGTAGAAGTAAGCAAAAAAATAAATTTTCCATTAAGTAATCTGGAAGGCCAAGAAGCGTATACATTACCAACAGGAAAAATTGACTCTGCCAACCCTAAAATAATTGCTAAAGCAACAGAACTAGCAGCTGGAGAAGATGATTTATTCTCGGTAGTGTTTAACCTAGCTAACTGGGTTAGTCAAAATATTGACTATAATTTAAATGAATTAACAACTAATGTAGCTCAGCCGGCTAGTTGGGTGCTGGAAAATAAACAGGGAGTATGCGATGAAATGACTTCTTTGTTTGTAGCTATGTGCCGTTCTTTAGGTATTCCTGCTAAATTTGTTTCAGGGATATCTTATACAGAAAATAAGCAGGTTCTTGCTGCTTTAGGCAAGAATTGGGCTGGGCACGGATGGGCAGAAGTTTATTTTCCAACCATTGGCTGGGTAAGTTTTGATATTGCTTTTGATGAGTATGGCTATATTGATGTAACTCATATCAAATTACGTGAATCGCTTGATCCTGACGATCCTGCAACTAAATTTGAATGGCTTGCCAACAATGTTAACCTAACAACAGAAAAATTAGAATTAGATGTGGACGTTTTACAGCAAGGACAGTTTGTACCGGAAGAAATTCAATTAGAGCAGGAAATACTATCTAAATCAGTTTCCTTTGGTAGTTATAATTTAGTTAAAGGCATCCTTAAAAACACTGCAAATCACTATACTGCAACTACTCTTAGTTTAGCCGCACCTCAGGAAGTGGAGATCATTGGAAGAAATAAAAGAACTGTTTTACTTGCTCCTCGAGAAGTACGGGAAACGTACTGGATAATTAACGTAGCAGAAAAACTAGAGCAAGATTACTGGTATACTTTTCCTATGGTGATGTACTCTGAAAAAAATATATCAGTGAATGATGAATTTATTGCTAAAACTGGAGAAAGCATGTACTCCCTTCAAGAGATAGAAGATCTTACAGTAGTTGATGAAAGAAAATCTTACTCTAGAAAAGTATTCTTTGACTGCAATTATCCTCGGGAAGTTAAGCCAAAAGAACAAAATGTATTTTCATGTACCATCCAAAACATAGGTTCTGAAAATTTAAAGAACACTCACTATTGCCTTGATGATTCTTGTGAAGTAATAGACTTAAATGCTGGTGATCAAAAAGAGCAAAAGATAACTATTTCAGAAGAGAAAATAGGCTGGCATCATCTTATCGTTAGCGCAGAAAATGAGCTGATAGAGAAGAAATCAGCCCTTTCCTTCGTCGTTTTAGATGAGCCAGACATTGATATTCTCGTAGACGTTCCTAAGATAGTTCCATTTGGTAAAGATATCCTTATGGGGTTAACTATCAAGAAAAGTTCTTTTAGCACACCTAAAAGATTAGTTCTTACCTTAAATGGGTTGGGAATAGAGCAGCGTTGGGAGATTGATGAACTTCTCAATGAACAAGAATTAGAGATAACTATTCCTGGCAGCAGGTTAATGAAAAATAATGTACTGATTATCAATGCAGTTTGGCAGGGGCAGGCAGAATCATTTTCTCAAGAGATAAACATACAAGGGACATCTGGCAGCTTTATTGAATCCCTGAATATGTTTTTGAATAGAATTTTAGCTTTTTTTGAAGGATAATCAGTTATTTAATTTGGTAGTAAGTTAGAAAATATAAAAAAAATAAAAAGAAGAAATAAATTATTTCTTCTTCTTTCCTTTCTTAGTTGCTTTTTTCTTAGCCATGATATCACCTCTTTAAAAAATAAGAAAGATGTTGAAGTTTTTAAACGTTTCTTTTTTGATATTTTTTATTTTATCTAATTTTCAAATTCTTTATTTTTTTTAACAAGATTATCAGTAAACTGATGAAGTGATATATTAGTGCATAATGAGGTAGAAATGTTTAAAAATAAAGAATCATTTTAATCTCTTTATGACTGAAGAAAAAATTGATGAAAAGATACTTTATCACGACGGGCAGGATTTACCGATGATAAAAGAGCAGAGCAGGAATGTTGAAGATTCCCTCGCTAAACTGGAAGAAGAGCGAAAAAATATCTATAGTACCCTTACTAAATTACAGGAAGAAGGAGCTATGCTGCGAGAACTGTTCGATAAAGCCAGCCATGAGCTTTCTAATTTAAAAAAGCCTGCTTTGCTTGTCTCCGAGGTGTTAAGCATTCATAAAGATAAGGATAAGGCAGTAATTAAACTTCCTAACGGCAACAAGTTTTATTGTTATGTCTCCAAAAATGTGAAGGGTCTTGAAATTGGCGATTCCGTGCTTGTCGAGCAAAAATCACTAAACATTACCGAAAAAATAAACCTTAGTGAAAATCTAGAAGTAGAAAAATTTGTAATAGTAGAGAAGCCTACTGAAACCTGGGAAGAAATAGGCGGCCTTAAAGATGAGATTCGTGAGATCAAGGAAGTTATTGAATTGCCTTTGAAAAAACCAAAGCTTTTTGAAAAAATAGGGATAAAACCACCTAAAGGGGTATTATTATACGGGCCTCCCGGTACGGGGAAAACTTTACTGGCAAAAGCAGTGGCTAATTCTACTGATGCTACATTCATAGAAGCAGTAGGTTCAGAATTAGTGCAAAAATTTATTGGTGAAGGGGCAAAATTAGTGAAGGATATCTTTGAATTAGCTCGAAAAAAGTCTCCTGCTATTGTTTTCATTGATGAAATTGATGCGCTGGCTGCTACCAGAATGGATACTGGCACTTCTGGAGAAAGGGAGGTAAACAGGACTTTTATGCAGCTTCTCTCTGAACTTGATGGGTTTAAGCACTTAGACAATGTTAAGATTATTGGTGCTACCAACCGTATAGATATTTTAGATAGCGCTCTTCTTCGTCCAGGGAGATTAGATAGATTAATCGAAGTAGGTCTGCCTGATGCAGAGGAATGTTTAGAAATATTAAAAGTGCATACTGGGGAGATGAACCTAAAGAAAGTTGTTTTAAAAGAGATTGCGGAAAATATTGTCGGCCTGAGCGGAGCTGAAATTAGAGCTGTCTGTACAGAAGCAGGATATTTTGCCATTAGGGAAGACCGCGACTACGTTACACAAGAGGATTTCCGTAATGCTATTGATAAGGTCTGTGTTGAAGAAGAAGAAGATGACGGAGAAGGGATGATTGGGTAAGGTTACTTGGTCTTTAATCCCCAGATCAATAGTTTAATTCTCCGCATTAATAATTGGATAGAAGTTTAAACAATGGTCATTTTTTGAGATTAACTAGGTTTAGCAACTTTTTCTCGTAAGGCCTTTTTTCTTGTAAGGCTTATACCCTAACTTATTTGAAAATTTTGTGTGTGCTCAGCAGTTACTTCCGTATCCCATTGAGGGAATGGTGTTCACCTAATCATCGCACATTCCACGTTCTTTACTCTTTTAGAGGTATTAAAAGGCCACTTATAAAGTTTTACTCTCTATCTTTTATTATGCAAAAAATAGCCAGAAAACCAGCGGCTTTAGTCGCTGGATGAATGGCACTATTTTTCTGGCTATTTTGCATCCTAAAAATGCGTAGTTTAGAAACCGTCTCAGTTCAAACCTCGCACGCGGAGAAAAGCAACGACTTTTCTAGCGTCCCAGAATTGTTAAGCAATTCTTAGGACTTTAGTGCGAGGTTAGACGGTTTCACGCATTTTTATGATTCTTATAAATCCCTAGATGGCACTTTCAGGTCAAAACATACCCTAAACACTCCAGGAGAAAACTGTCCGCATTTTACTGCCCGCAGCACTTTTATAGAATATCCTAATTGTGAGCACAATTTCTTTATTTTCTTTGCTTCCAAAGTGGTATCCTTTTCATTTATAAAACTGTACAAATGGATGATCCCTTTTGGCTTTATTTTCGGGAGAGCTATATCCAGAAATTCCTCACTAGTTTTCGGCAGCGGCATAATAATTCTATCAAATGTACGTTTCAGAGTTGGCATCACTTTTCGCACATCGCCTAAATAGATAGCAATTTTATCGCTAAGATTGTTCCTTTCAATATTTGTTTCAGCATAATAATGCGCCAAAGGATTTATTTCAATCCCGTAAATTTTTTTTGCAGGTGAATTTTTAGCTAAAACTAATGGATACGGCCCTGCCCCAGAAAACATTACTAATACTTCCTCTCCTTTCTTAACCTGTTGAGCAATCCTTAACCTTTCTCCAGATGACCTGGCAGAGAAATATGTTTTTTCCAGATGGAGAAAAATCTTTACTCCATTTTCCAAATGAGTTGTTTTTTTAGTTAATTTTCCGGCTAAAATACGCACTTTTCTTGTCCTAAAAATACCCTCGTGCATATGTTCTTTTTTTACTACTGTTTCTATCTGCTTATTAACGTTCAAATAAGCTTCAGCAATAAGCTTTTCTTTGCTTTCCAATTCCCTTGGAATTTCTAAGATCATTATTTTTCCAACTATCTCTTGGCTTTTAGGGAGTAGCTGCATCTCTTCTTCAGTTAATTTTCCTTGTAATATTTTTTCTACGGTCAATGGCTTTGGCTTTTCAGGAAAATGTATCTTTACCTCGATTACTTCTGCATTAGGGATCTTCACTTTCTTTTTTAAGGGGAAGTACATAAACTCAAACTCTTTAAATGGCAATAATTCTGGTATGCCTAAGTTGCTTTTTAGAATAAACTGCTTAATCTTTTCCGCCTCTTTTAGTTGTGCCTTTACCGCTAACATCAGATAGAAGTAATCAAAATCAATTTAAAAACATTGCTCTTTAATTTATTGCTCTTTAATCCATTGAAGCTACCTACTCTGGCTAATAAATGCAATATCTATCTTTATATATACATAAATTTAAAAATAACAATCTAACTTTACCCTAAACTTTTTTACTAAATAGCATAGGTGATATGTTTTTTATAATACATTGGATAGTACTCTTTAAGGTACTCAAAGTCTATACTTAACTAAACGTTCAAAAATATCTAAACAACAACCATGGTCTCACAACTTGGTCCTAAAAAAGACAGGGAACTTTTACTTGAAGAAGCTTTAGATCGCTTGGAAGCTGTAGAAGACAATGACCATCGTGTTCCTCGCTCTGAGCTGTTAGCAGTTCTAAAATATGTTATTCGTGAAACAGATGGAAGCCCTAAACCTGAAAATAAAGCAACGTCCATCATTGATAGAGCCCATCAAAAGGGTTATCTTGGCAAGCCTAAACACTTGCGTTTTACTACCGGGCACTGTAGGAACTTACTTCGGCGATACTTCGGTGACGATCATTTTGAAGGAGTGGAAGATGATCAGGAAGCAATTGATTTAGGAACATATATTGGCCAAGATGGGTTGGAAGCAATTTTAGATAGCCCTCAAAAATTAGGTCATTTTGATTTAAGACAGTACATTGATGGGTTAGGGAAAACAATAGAATTAACTTCTGGGGAGATGCGCGTATTGATGATGATTTTTGACCGTCAACAAGGGCTTTCTGGACAGCATGATAAATTTTATTATGAACGGATGAGAAGTGCTACAACAGGCACACTTAGAGATAGGGTCATTGGCAGGCTGGAGTCAAGTGGAGCAGCATATAATTATCTCTTCCCTAAGACGCAGGTTGAGACATTCTTTTTTGATGAACATCATGGGTATACAGCAGTAAGGCCGAAGATGAGGCAGACAATTTCTCAGCTTGAAACTAATGAAGTTGAACCGGTAAGATTTTCTTTGAGAACAACCACCCTTCCTGCGGAAATATTAGCTCAAATATCTGGTTTTGGAAAGAGTGGTGGTGAATTTTATTTAGGTGTGAGTACCTTGAAGGATTCTACGTCCCGGGAATGCTCCGTGCCAAAAATATCCGGTGGAAGCACTGCCCCTGTTACTTTTCGTTATACACCTCATCTACTGGTCGATGAAGCAGTAATTCAAGCTAAGTTCCTTGAAGTTTATGGTGAAGAAGCAAAAGATTTAGTTATATATCACCTGCCCGACTTAAAACGGATGGGCGTGATTCTTCCTGAGCCGGGTATGAAACGGACGTACCGCTTAGAAAACCTAGTTTTATTCTTAGAACAATTAGCTGAACAACCTGCAGAAGAAGGAGAACAGAGCTTTAATGATGTAGTTATAACAGAATTAAAAGAAAGATTATCCCATCCAGGAGCTTATCGTGATGCGGAATTAGTTAAAGCTAAAGCAGCAAAAAGAAGAGAATGGATAACACCCGAAGAGATCGGAGCTAGAAGCTTAAGGGTTCAGGAAAAAGTTGCTGATAGCTCTAAAGAGGTAGGGAGACGGGGAGCATGGCGGGTACTTAGGACATATTTGGAAAGTTCTGGTAGAAACGGTAATGGCGCTAGGGAACATCTTTATGATGCTTTCGACCAATCAGAAGACAGGCCGGATAAAACTGATCTTTTGGATCAACTAGATTTTAGAATAACTAGAAACAGCGCTGAAGATACTATAGATGTTCATTCACTGTTAGCTTCACTTTATCAGCGAGTTAAAGAATCCTTTACCTTACCTCAGCAAGAAGCTTTTAAAACTGTCCGTCAATATTTTACAGCTAGAGGCTTGCCGATCGGGCATGGAGAAATCAAACGCTTGTTATTGGCGAGCCGACCGATAGAGCTAACAGAACTGGTTAAGGAAACCGGAGCTATAAGAGTAGGAGATATTGGAGAAGAAATAGAACCATACAGACCAATCATGAAGAGCACTATTCTGTTGCGTCCTGAAAGTATTGATGCTGCCATAAAGGAAAGATATGGTGAATTTGATAGTGATGATGTGCAGCCGGGGAATTTATTTTCAATAGTAAAAGCTGTTTGTTCAGCTTATTTTAGCGGGACTATTCCTGCAAGCATGATTGAGAAAGAATTTGACGCTTATCGTTTCGATCGGCGTAAAAAAGTTGAAAATAATCCTTGGAAAACTAGAACGGTAAGGATTCTTTCTGAAGCTCTTATCTTGAAGCATGGTTTAGTTGACGATATCTCTAATATCCCTGATCTTGCCACACTGAAGCAGGAATATCACGAAATATTTGAACTGGACTTGGACACAAGTGCGTATGCAATCCAGAATAATTCTATATCTAATCTGTTAGTCCAGGCAGGAAGATTAGGTATGCACCAAGAATTTGTTCATGCTGGCGCCTTAGCAACAGTTAACCGCGATCTACACCGAAGAATGAGGGAATTAATTATAACTGGAGAAGTACATTCCTATGAGATGGAATTTCCGAACAGCAGAAGGCCGCCGCAGCTATGCTATCGTCTTACTGATGTGTTACGCGTTGCGCAGGCAGAAAGATTACATTCTGGAACAGAACCACTGCAGGCGTATGTTGATAATAGAATGGAGTTAACTTTATAGTTTTCTTTCTTTTCTTCTTTGATTAGAGAAGTTTGAAAAATAGTAATTTTGGCAAATTAACTATTATTTTACGCCAAAATTATGGCTATTTCAAATTCCCTGAGTGAAGAAACTACTTCACTGGGGCACAAATGAAATCGTTGTTTCATTTCGTGCTCTTTAGAACTTTGCACATAATTTATTGAATTTTGCAAAGTTCTCATTAGCTAAATAGTTTTTATTAGCTAAATATTTTTTTCCTTCCATAAAATTATAATTAAATACATCAATTCTACTAAAATGAGCAGTAATTATCTCGCAGAGAACGAATTTGAACAGCGTTTGATGAATAAATCATGGAAGAAAGAACATACTTCTGGTTATCGCAATGATAATATAGACAACTCCATAATTTCCTTCAACAATTTTCTGAAAGAGAAAAAAATAACCGGCAGACTGCTGGACATCGGCTGCGGGAATGGAAAAAATTCTGTTTTCTTTGCAAATAATGGTTTTTCAGCAGTGGGCATAGATTTTGCCCCTAACGCTATCAAGAAATCATTAAATTATGTTATAAACAATTATGCTGCTACTAATATTAATCAACCAAATCCTAATGTGCAGTTTTTAGTTGCAGATATATTAAACGAAAATATTGTGAAGAAGCTATCGACTAGAATGAACAACAAACTATCCGCTAAAATTGACAATAAGCAATCACCAAAAAATAATTTAAACAAATTTGATGTTATTATTGACTGTGGCTGTCTGCATCACCTTCGGAGAAAATATTGGCAGCGCTACTTAAGAAATATTACGCGTTTGCTCAAATCAGGAGGATATTATTATTTACATGGTTTCAGCAACCAAAGCTTTTTACTTGGAAGGATAAAAAAAAGTAATTATTTTCGGGTAAGGCATGGGCATTATACTTGTTTTTTTTCTGAAAAAGAAATCCAGAGAAAATTCAGCAAGGACTTCAACATCCTTAAAACCTATGAATTTCCTAACAGTAATGCTAAATTTTTAGTAAGAGCATTTTATATGCAGAAGAATTAAATGTATTATGGTTTTAAGCAAAATATTACTTCTATCTAATTTTTGTTTTGTACTATTTTCTGTCCAAACACTTTCACAATATTTCCATACGTCAACTGTCCTATCTCTTTTTCTGTTAACCCCCATTCCGGAAGTATCTTCTCCACCAAATTCCTATACAAGTAAAGTGAAGGATATCCTGAAGGATACGGTCCATGAAGCTTTTCTCCGACTGTATGTGGAGCATGGTCCGTTTCAATCCAATCGATCTTCCTTTGTTTCAATAGTTTCCTCATGGTTAGCATATCTTCCCTACTTCTCAAGGGGGGATTCATCTTGTAGAGCAAGCCTCCTGATAAATTCATGATAGAATCATCCCATAGAAGATGGTGAGGTGTAACCCCGCAGACGATGTTTACACCTTCTTTTTTTGCCTGCCAGACTAATTCTACCGCTTCTGGAACAGAGATATGGCAAACATACAGTGTTCCTAAAAATCCAGTTTCTTTTACCATTTTTATCTGTTCTTTTACTGATTCAATCTCCGCTATTTTAGGGCGGGAGAGGCAGTGGGAAATAGGTATAGAAGGATCAAATGCTGAACTCATATAACTTTCTTTTTCACAATGCACTGCTAAAACTCCTTGGTAATTTTCCTGAGCCAAAAGTGAATAAATCTTCCGTTGCAATACTTCTTCAACTACCGCTAAATTACCAGTAGATTTTCCTGCATATAGTTTTAATCCAATCACCTCTTTTCGCGCAGCTGCCGTTCTCACTGCCTCTTTTAACTGGTGCTCATCAGCAGTAGCCCCTATATACAGAAAATATCTGCTTTTTTCCTGTTCCGGAACTAAACTAATTCTACGCAATACATCAGCCTCGCACAAAATTGGCTTGAATGTATTTGGCATATCAAAGACAATGTCCACTCCTTGTTCTTTAGCTAGCTCTAATCCATGAATGATGGTTTCCTTATATTTTTGTTCTTCATCACGAAAATGGACATGGGGGTCTATTCTTACCATTTTATTTTCAGAGAGGATTCAGTCAAAAAATGATGACAAAAAACATTAAATCATATCTTTTAATATATTATAAGCTGCTAAAATACGTTCATCTGCAGTTGGCTTGTCATTAATAGCCCTTCCTACGACTAAAAGAGATGAGCCATTTCTGAGAGCATTTCCTGGAGTTACAACTCTTGCTTGATCAGCTCCCACAGCCCCATCAGGGCCTTCAATACCAGGAGTGACATATAATAGGTCTGCTGGTAGTTTGTGTTTAATATTTGGCAGATCTGCTGCTGAACAGACAATTCCATCCAGGCCTGCTTCGTAAGCACGGCAAGCTAACCTCAAAACTTGTTCTTCCACTGTTCCAGATAACCCTATTTGTTCGCTCATTGTCTGTTGGTTTGTACTGGTAAGAATAGTTACCCCTAAAATTTTTGGACGATCATAACCTCTTTCTTCTGCCCCTTTTTTTGCTCCGTCTACTGCTGCTTTCATCATCTTTACCGTACCTAACGTGTGCACCGTTAACATAGAAACACCTTGTTTGGCCGCTTTGTAAGCGGCATTATATACTGTTTTAGGAATATCATGTAATTTTAAATCTAAGAATACCTTTGCGCCATATTTTTGAACTGCTTCTATTGCAGCCGGACCAAAATCAATATATGATTCTAAACCTACTTTAAATATATCTACATAATCTTTTAATTCTGCTACTCTTTCCTCTAGTTGTTCTAATGTCTGCAGACCGTCTAAAGGGAGGCATAATTTTTCCCTAGCTAACTGCTCTAGCTTCATCAATTCGATTCGTTCAAGCAAGCTTAATGGCGCTGTGCCATATTGGTCAAAATATCGTTCTACTGCTCGTGCAACTCGATAGCTAGGCCTTTGTCTCTGAAAAGCTAAGGGTAGTAATTCTCGTGCATTACTTAAGGCATGATATCTCACCCCTCGTTCTTGCAACACTTGTTCTACTGTTTTTCCGTCGTCCCTTGTTTCATTTCTGTTCGTTAATCCTAATGCAGCAATGACTTCTACTCCTTGATCTCTTAGGCAGTCTAAGGAGTCCAATGTTTTCAGCAGAGAATCTCCGGTCGTAGTAACATCTTCAATAACTACTACTTTACCTCTTGGTTCTCCGATGAAATATCTATCTTTTGAAGCGCCATGCTCTTTTGCTTTTCCTCGACCCATTGCTAAACTATATTTCTCAGGATTTCCTGAGCGCAGAGCCCATTTGAATTGAGTAAGTAATCCAACTGGGGTAGCTCCTTCAGGAACACCATAGAAACAATCTGGGTTCAGCCCTAATTGCCTAGTAAAATAAATAATCTGGTCTGTTAATAAGTCCATCGTAACAGCATTTTCCGTTCCCCTGCGCCAGTTTACGTAATAAGGGGATGATCTGCCAGATTTTAAGGGGATGGACTTTTCTGCAAAGCCAACTAACTCTTGACCTAGAACTAAAGAGTTAAAAAATTTCTGATTAAATAGTTGATTTGACATATTATCTGTAGATTATTATTATTATTATTATTATTATTAAGAGTATAATTTACTTTTTCCGCTGATGTTGTCAGAGATATTATGTATTGGTATCCAATAGGTTAACTCCACCGCCAAAACTTAAATCTCCCGCATCCCCTAACCCAGGAACAATATATCCTCGCCCATCTAGTTTTTGATCTATTACTGCAGTATAGACTTTGCTCCTAGGGACGCTACCTAAAAATCGCTCAATTCCCTGAGTTGTTGCTATTACTGAAAGTGCAATAGTTTCTTTTGGCGTGCCATAAAGTTCGAATAATGATTGACAAGTTGTTACTAAGCTGCATCCTGTTGCCAGCATTGGATCGGGAATCAATAAGGTTGTTCCAGTCAAGTCCCGCAATGCCGGGGGAACGTTAACATAATTTAATTTTACTCCAATCGCTCCTTTTCCATCATAGGTATCTTCGATACGTTTTGCGTCAACAAACGCTACTGGAGCTTCTTCGAACACTTCTTGCACACCATAAGTCATGGATAATCCTGCTCGAAGAATGCAAAGTATCCCTACATTTCCTTTTAATTGTCTATAATCCGCAGTTCCTCCATGTCCTACTACTTCTCTAATTCTTAATCCTTCAGGCGTACTCTGCTGAAACAAATCCTGCCGAACTTTAGCTGCCAATTCCTTTCCGACAGTTTGAGTATTTCTTCTAAACAATGCACTAGATTGTTGTAATCTTCTATTCCGCATCTGAGCAACTACTTGTTCTAATGTGGGATGGACAAAAACCCCGCTACCTTCTTCAAAATAATCCATTATCCCATCGTCTCCTTAATTGTTTGATTCACAAAATTCTTGAAATAAATAAAACTCTTAATATATACACCTTTAAATTGTTGTGAAGAAGCTATTAATTTTGTCATCAAAAGTAAAATATGCCTAAGAATATTATAAAAAGATTTCTACTATCGGGTATATAGGTTAAGCAAGGATTCGGTTTATCACGAATGTTAGTATAAATACGAAATATTTATATATGTTATACTATTTAGAACAATTGTTATAATGATTAGAACAATAATCTCTAAGCAGTATTGGAATATTTTCCAGCTATTTTATGCTAATCATAATAATCCTTTACATTTACGAGATATATCTAGAAAGATAAAATTAAAAGAAAGTGCTACTAGCAGGCATTTACACGCTTTAGAAAATAATAATATTCTTAAAAGTCAAAAAGATGCTAATCTTAGGAAATATTGTTTAAAAAAACAAGCTATACCGGAAATTTTCTCATTGTTTGACGATGAAAAACTAGGGCATTTACCATTATTAAGAAAAAATGCTATTAAAGAATACTTAGCTGCTTTAAAAAACAAGCCCATTTTGATGGTTATCTTTGGCTCAACAGCAAAAGGAAATTACACCGATAATTCTGATGTTGATATTTTAGAAATATTTTCTAACAAGACTGAGACTACCAAAGCAAAGTCTCATGCTGGATCACTTACCGGGCTAAAGATCCAGTCATTTCAGATAACTGAAGCAGATTTTTATAAAGAATTAAAAATGAAAGAAGATATGGTGATACAATCGGCTTTAAATACTGGATTCCCCGTATTCAATAATAAATTTTTTTATGAGTTGATTTATAATGGATGAATTTCATCTAAAAAAGTTATTATAGTAAATTGCAAAAATAATGGAACTTTTTATGTGCAATTTACTATTTAGCAAATCTCACAAATGTTCAATAATTAATGAGATTTGCTATTAGCATCTAAAAATGAGCTAAATAAGAAAATAGACACTTACTTGCATGATAAACAGATTTTTACTATTTCTGAAGAAGTTAACGAAATAAAAGGGCACTTGGAAAAAGCCGGGCATAATCTAAGATTTGTAGAGCACACTACAAAAACAGATTTTTCCGATTGGGTGTTGGTAGGCTGTTATTACACTTTGTATCATGCGGCTTTGGCTTTATTGCTGAAGAAAGGTTTATTTTCAAAAAATCATGATGCTACTTTATGTCTTTTGATTAGAGAGTATTACAAAGAATTTTCAGAAGATGAATTTGAATTAATCAATTTTACTTTTCTGAATAATGAAGATATCTTATTCTATATCCATGCTAAAGATAAGCGTGAACAAGCTTCTTATTCGACAAAGATTGCTTTTAAAAATTCTGATGTTAATCTAATAGTTCTAAAAACACGGCTTTTATTCAATAAGGCCAAAGAGATAATTACTAGCGAATGATCTAGATGGTTTAATCTTATCTATCATTACCCGCCAAAAAATCCGCTCAGTCCTTTCTGTCCTAAACTTTTCTGTTCCTGCTTTAATTTATCTAATTTACTGCGGACCCTTTCATCGTTGAAATCATGCTTTTTCACTAAAATTTCGATGAGCTCTTTTTCATCAATCTTTCTCCATTTCAGTTCATAATCATCAGTTACTGGCATATTCACGATAGTAGTAAAGATTTCTTTCCAATCCAGATCAGGGTAGTGCTTGTTCCATTCCACTTTATCAAAGACTTCATCGGTTGGTACTTCCTTAACTAAAGCTAAAGCTTTTTTCGGTCCTATCCCTTTAACACCTCCAGGATTATAATCCGTACCTACCAAAATAGCAATTACTACCAACTGATCAAAAGTAATAGCCAGATTGCTCAATACTTCTTTCAAGGAAATAAGCTCCGGTTTGACATTAACAAAAGCGAACTTTCCTGCTCTTTTACGTTTCCCGGCAATGGATAAATTTCTTACCAGTAACGTAGCTTTAAAGATTAAATTATCATAGTCTTGTGAAATGACAGCATAAGCATCTCCTTTTTTGACAATATGCGCGGCCTGCGCTTCTCCTTCAGAAGGTGCTTGGACTATCGGCAAACCTAGTGCAGAAATAACTTCTTTGGCATCAGCAATCATCTCTTTTGATAAAACGGCGGTGCGAGAAGCAAATTTTTTCATCGCTTCAATATCTCCAGCTTCTTCTGCCTCCTTTAATTTGAAAGCAGCTTCTTGTTTTACTGCCGAGCGTTTCTCCCAGGTTTTTCTCTTAATCTCCGGTGCTTTTCCATCGAAAACAAAGATCAATTTCAGTCCTTCTTCCATCAGGGAAGTAGTCCGGTTAAATAAGCCGATAAGATGAGAAGTTACATTCCCATGGCTGTCCAGCAAAGCCGAACCGTCAGCACTTCTGATGGTAGTCAGAAATTGATATAACATGTTCATGGCATCTACTGCTAAAACTTTATCTTTAAGATCGCTGATAGAGATTTCTTTCTTTACCACTAAATCTTTGAATTGCAGTCCCATTTTAGAATAACAATAAGCGATTATTTAATTAACTTTCCTCACTACTACATTCTCAAATGCTTTAGCTTCTAACATCTCTTCGGCTTTCTTACCCAATTCTTCGGTGTATAAGAATAACAAAGGCATCTTTTTCATCTGCGCTTCCATATACGCTGAAGATAGGTCTTTTTCGTCACAGCGTTTTTTATTTTTTGCTTTACAATAATAAGTGATTTCTCCAACTGCTGAAGGAACTTTTAAGATGAAACTCATCTCAGCATTCTTTCGGATAGTTTCTTTTTGTTCAATATCAACCTTCAGATGGCGGAAAAACTTCTCCAGCTGCGGTAGGAAGGTGTCCTCTATAGGTTTACGAATTTCTTTAATGAGACTTTTCTCCTTTGATAAGGTGGACTCTTTCTTTTGGTCAACATCTTCTATATTGTTTATACGTTTATTTTCTCTTTGCTCAAACTGTTCTAAATTATTATTCTCCTCCCTATTTTTTATTTCTGATGGCTGACGAATAGTTATTGATGGTGTATTCTCAGTGTTATCATCCTTTAGCATATTATCTTTATTATAGCCTACCTCCGCTTTATAACTGCTAGAAGAATCATTCAACGGTTTATAACTTGTTGTCGGTAATTCATTTCTTGCTTCTATAGGGGGTGGTAATGGAGAAACAGGTATTTGAGTTGAGTTACCATTATTACCCTTGTTCTTATTATTACCCTTTTCATCACCATTATAATTATTATTAGTACCACTATTATTATTATTATTATTATTATTATTATCATTATTTTTATTATCACTTAAAGAAATACCATCAAGATAATTTCCGATATTAACATTGGCTTCTTCGGTAGAAAGAAGGTGCCATTTCCAAAACAGTTCTGTTTTTCCTTCAAAGCTAACATGTAATGGTACGGAGAAATCCTTCATTGACCTTAAGGACACTTTTTCCAGCAGGTCTAGATCTTTTTCCCGCAGTATCTTTTTTTCTTTTAATTTTTCTAAAACTTGGAAATCTTTTGGGTTAAGATTGTTGGAGGCAAATTTAAACAGTTGCTCTTCCTGTCCCGGCAGATAATAAAGAGGCGAACCGCCTACTTTTAGATTAGAAATTTTCACTTTTCCTCTTGACGCTAGATCAGAAAGGCTGGCGGAAGTGATTAATAATTGCTGGTTGATATGTTTTCCTACTTTTGTCGGTAAACTAGGTCCAGCCATCCGAAGAAAAGAAAGTATCCTGTCTTGATCATCCATACAAGATTAGGGATGATAAAACTTTATAAGATTTTTGGGGGTGAAGACGTTAGAAATTTTAGTTTTTGATCTTTATATTTCCATTATTTATTTCAATGACTTGGTTGTCGTTAAGAATTCTGGTGGCATGTTGTACACCAACTAGGCAAGGTATCCCTAACTCTCTGGCAATAATAGCTGCATGACAAGCAATCCCGCCTTCTTCAGTGATTAATGCTTTAATTTTTCTTAAATAGGGTGCAAAATCCTGTCGTGTCATTGTAGTTACTAAGATATCATTTTGTTCAATTTTAGAGAGATCCTTGTTAGTATATACTATTTTGACGTTACCTTGGACATTTCCTGGAGAAGCAGTAGTTCCTGCAAGAGATGGCATTTTTTCTAGTATTGGAGTCAGTCCTAATCTTTTTGCTTCTTCTTTAGCTTCTGTTCCAGAGATGATTGAAACATTATCTCCTATCTGTTTCAGCAGAAATGATTCCTTTCTTCTGCTTAGCTCATCTTGATCAAATACTATTCCGTTTTTCAGATGGTATAACAACTCCTGGTCGGTTAATAAAACAACCTCATCTAAAAGTAGCCCTATCTTTGATCCAAGGTCGCTATAAAATCTCCTAAGGTGGAAATTCAATTTTTGCCTGACCGTATCAGCATAATCTCGAAAAAATACTGCTTTTTTTAACATGGATAGAAGATCTTGAAATTTAACTTTAGAATTACACAATGTAGAATCACTCAATTCATTTTTATTTATCAAGAATTGCTCATGTGTATTGCTAGAATTTAGCTGTTGAATAACTTTTTCAAATTCTTCAGTTCTAATCTTAAAATTCTCTTGTATCTTTTTTAGTTCTTCTTGAGGTTTTTTAATATGTTCTAATTCTCTGGAAAAATGTTCCAGGTCATAAGGATCGTGGTCGAAATCAAATAATGGCATATGCTTATACTTCTCTGTATGTGCCTGCAGTTCTTTCTTTAATTCTTCCGCAGTAAAGCTCTCTTTTTGTATCGCTATCTGCAGTAAGTCTACTTTTTCCATCATCACATAGTTTGGCTTTAACGGTACAGAAAGAACTCTTAAAAATTCTGCTATCTCTTCTTCGCTTTTCCCTGCCTTTTTTAATACTTTCTCAATCTGTAAGTCTATCCGGTGGCATATTCTGTAAGCCATCCACTTTCTAGGATAAAAATCACCATGGAAGAATAGAACCTTTTCAAATAATTCTCCCAATTTCTGCCCTGGCCAGTTTTGATAATCCAGTAGAAGCAACTTTATTAATTCATATTTTTCTTCCAGAGTTTCTTTAGCTTCTGGGATCATGCTTAAAACAAATTCCCTGTTGGAAAATTCACCATCAATGTGCTGATTAAATAGTTGATGTTGTTCTTGATCAAAAAAATAATCAGTTCTTTTTCCATCAAAATACGTGATAGTATTAAAAATACCTGTGCCATACCTCTCTTTAAAATGTTTCCCTATACCTCTATTCCATGCTAAAGCTCCAGGTACGGCTAATCGTCTAGTATTGCATAATTCCCATGTAATCATTTTTATCCTTCCCTTTACTTTAAGATTTTTCCTTCTCCAAAATACTTCTTATTACACTGAATCCCTGCTCGGTCCTTCCTAGCTGTAGGCCTTGCGTATCATTTGTAATAACATCATTATCTGCAATTAAATATACCTCAAACCCATACCCATATCTTTTTTCTATCTCTTTGCTGGCATCTACTGCGGCCATGATATCATTTACATTGTCATCACAATAATCAACTATCCTTGCTCCTCTTGCTCTAATTGCTTCATAAGCTCTGACCAGTATATCAGTGGTTTTCTTATTTCCAGTACCTGTTTCCTCGGAAGTCAATAGCGCTGAAACATACCCTTCCAGTCCTGCGCCATGAATAAAACTTCTAGCCATCTGATACGTTCCTACGGTTATCATTACTGCTTCTTCTCCAGCAGAAGCTTCAAACTGTAATTGTTTTACAACGCCATTAAGTGCAGCAATAGAGATCTCTCCTATCCTTATTCCTTGTTCCTGCGCTTGCGAAACTTTTTTAGTGAAATCTACATCTATAAATAATTTTGATCTGATATCACTCTCCCTTGTTAATTTCCTGATTACCTCATCCCTGTCAACTGCACTAGCTAATGTTCCTCCGAGATCATAGGCATGCACTATTTCTGATCTTGGATGATAAACTGGTGAAGAATGTTCCCCTGAGTAAGGCAAGGATATCATGCCTTCGGAAAGAGGTGAAGGAAAATGCCGGTATTCTCTTCCAAATATTGTTTCAGCAGTCATTTTATGAAGCTCACGCTATTAGTTTCCTATATTACAGATAACCACTTCTATTTCTAATTATGCAAAAAATAGCCAGAAAACCAGCGACTTTAGTCGCTTGATGAATGGCACTATTTCTCTGGCTATTTTGCATCCTATGATATTTTTTATTTTTCTTGTTCTTAATCTCTACTACAACCCATTTAAACTATCAAAACCATCTATTCTCTTTTTTGAAATAGATGGACTATATTAATAATTGTGGTGGTAAACACCACCAAAATACCAAAAATTTAAAAATAGAAAGTATATTTTACCTTATTATGTATGAAGAAATTCTCCGGGAGACAGGTCTTAGTTCTAATGAAGCTAAAGTGTACGAAGCGTTATTACATCTCGGGGAATCTTCGGTGCAGAAAATATCCATAAAATCTAAAGTACATCGAAGAAATGTCTACGATTCCTTGGCAAAATTGATGGAAAAGGGTTTAGTTTCTGAGATTTTTATTAAAGGAGAGAAAAATTTTAAGGCTCAAAATCCTACCCGGCTTTTATCATTGTTAAAAGAGAAGGAAGAAAAGATTAGCAAAGACCTTCCAGAGATGCAGGCAAAATATGAATCCTTGGAAGAAAAGGAAGATGCATATCTTTACAGGGGCGTAGAAGGAATAAAAAATTATCTCAATGATATCATTAAAACAAAGGAGACTGTTTATTTTATCGGTGCAAAAGGGATGTGGCTGGATCCGCGGCTGAAGCATTTTTTGCCTCAGTTTGAACGGGAAAGAAAAAGACTGGGAATAAAATTTAAGCATATCTTTGATCACGAAGTAAAAGAACAGCTGCCGGAGATCTGCCGTCTAGTAGGCAAACCCTATAAATTTCTTCCCAAAGATTATTCTTCTCCGACCATGGTAGATATTTTTGGTGATTATGTAGTTACTTTTATCAGCGCAGGCAAAGTAGGCCAGCTTCCCGAAGAGCCGATACAATTTGTGATGAAATCTAGAAAACTAGCTGACGGCTACCGTAAATTCTGGCAGTTTATGTGGGATAATATTGCAGAAGATTGATGGTGTTAAAGATTAGATTTTATCATTTAAGAACTTGAGTATGTCCATTTTAAAGAGAGTCTAAGGTCTCATCCACTTTACTTCATAATAAGTAACATCATTTTCATCATCAACTACTGCTAATAACAGCCGTTTCTTGGTGCTGTGCGCTACTCTGTTCTTTGCCGAGAATTCATGCCATGTAAATACCGAAGCTTCGTGTACTGGGAAAATGATCCATCGGGCATGATCTTCTCCAGGCTTTACTCCACGATCATATACCCGGAAATCTGCGCCAAATTTTAAAGCAGTTTTTATGATGTATCCTCTATTTCTTATATCTTTGAACACACAATAGCGTATCCAGAAATTAGGCTCTACTTTTTTTGCTTTTTTAACATATGCTTCAAAAGGCATGACTCTGCCTGATTCTGTCTTCACTTCTAATCTTCCTTTTTCCATGAGGTAAAGTGCTTCTAATAATGATACTTCTACTTTCCCATTATCATCTAACGTGCCAAAACGCGATTGGTTGTATAATTCTCTGGCTTCATCAGAAGATTCGGTAATTACTTTTGTTTCTGCCAGAATTCCGTGGACTACTCTTTTCACTTTCTTTTCTATAGGTTCTTCAACAGTGCTAGCTGGAAGCATTTCTGCTTTTTTTTCTTCTACCTTTTCTTCTGCAGTTTCTTTATCTTCCAAATCCTCTAGTAGCGTCTCCTGTTCTTCTGCTTTTTTCTTTTTGGATTTCTTACTCATAGAACCTCGATTTGCCTAGTGATTTTTAAACGTTTGCTTTAGAAAAAAGTATTTGTTTAGCTCGGCGCGGTCATCTTTGTTTGCCGAGTTTTTGGTATTTACCGGAAAGTTCTATTTACCCGCCTTACTAACCACACAACCATAATTTCATCGACGGTACATCTTTAGCGGGGCTCGGTAAACGACCGCCGGAAGCTAAACAAATACAAAAAAAGTATTTGTTTGATCGATAATTAACTTGTTCTCAACCACCAAAAACCATATTTTAAGCCTATTTTTCACTAAGAATAACCTTGAGCTCATTAATACTTTTCTTGGGATCAATAGATTTAGATACAAAACTTCCTGAGACAAAATAATCCGCTCCACCTTTTTTTGCATCTTTAATCGTTTGTAGGTTTATTCCTCCATCAACGATAATTTTTATTTTAGAATTAAGCTTTTTTATTTTAGAGATTTTCTTCAGCTGCTCCGGTAAAAATGGCGCACCATAATATCCTGGATGGACAGTTAAGATCAGCAGGTAATCTATAATCTCTAAATAACCTCTTAGTTGATCTATTCCTGTTTCTGGTCTCAAAGCAAAGGCAATTGGCTTCTTTTCTTTTTTCATCCAAGAGATAAATTTATTTTTATCTTCAATAGCTTCCCAATGAGGGATGATTAAATTCACTTCTCTTTTATGCTTTTCAATCCACGTTTCTGGATCTTTGATCATCAGGTGGGCATTATAACTAAATCCTTTTCTTAGCTTAAACGGGAAATTAAAATAATTTGTAGGTACAAATTTTCCATCAGTAACATCTAGATGCAGTTCCTTTGAAACTCCCCTTAACTTCTTTAGCAATACTACTAATTCTTCTTGATTTTTAGGCATGACTGAAGGCCAGATCTTGTCTTTCATCACTGCAGGCGCCATAGTTTTTGGATCATTTTTCTAATTTCTTTATTTTATTTAATCTTCTGATATGCCTTTCCTCATGGGAAAAGGGTATTTTTATCCATAATTCAACCATCTCTTCAACTTCCTTTTCTGAAACGTAGTCTGCAGGTATGCACAGAATATTAGCATTGTCATCATTTTTTGTGCTAGCGACCATTGATTTAGAAAAACCCGTTACTGCTCTTATTCCTTTAACTTTATTAGTAGCGATGCATACCCCTTGGCCATTTCTACAGAGAACAATACCCAAACTATCCTTTGATTCAGCTACAGACCTAGCAACAGGTATAACATAATCAGCGTAATCATCATTTTTATCAAGAGTGAAGGGGCCTTTGTCTTCAACAGTAAAGCCCTTTTTTTTAAGAAATAAGATTATTTTTTTCTTTAACTCAAATCCACCATGGTCAGAGCCGATATAAATCTTGTTTGACATCATCATCACCTTTTTTAATACCAATAACAGTAAACTGAAATATGTTTTTTAATCTATCGGTATAATCAATAACTTATTTTTCTCTGATTTTCCTTAACATTTGATCATGATATTTTGAAAACATCAACAACGAAAGTATAGCGCCAATTAAAGCTAAGAGCATATCCCATTGGGTGTCCCAAATATCACCTTGCGTTCCTAAAAAAGCATTTCCAGTTCCTGGAGAAGTTACTAACGATGCACCCCATTCTAACAATTCATACCCTGCGCTGATCATTAACACTACGCTTATGACTAAGAAGAACAGCATCTTTCCTCTCTCAAGCTTGGTATTTCTCAAAAGAACTTCTCTGATGATGATTGCCGGGAAAAAACCTTGGGCTAAATGACCTAAACGATCGTAATGATTTCTGGTCAAATCGAAATAATCTTTGATCCAATTAAATAAAGGATTTTCTGCATAAGTGTAGTGTCCTCCAACTATTAAAAGGATGGAATGAACCGCCACAAACACATAGACCATGTTGGTAAACTTAAATTTTGGATACGTTGCAGCAAGGATGCCTATACCAATTAAAGCAGGAAATACTTCTAAAAGCCAAACACCATAATCTTTAGGATCGATCAACGACCAAATTAAAATCGCTAAAACGATAATCCCCAAAATGACTAAGAATCTTTTTTGTTTCATGCTTTACCTTTGCTTCCCAACAATGTAATTCTTTGTTCAACTACCTTGGCGATTTGTTCCCGAGCTGGTGCTAACATATTTCTAGGATCAAATTCTTCTGGCTTATTCTTAACAACCTTCCGGATGCCTACATCAAATGCTAATCTTAAATCCGTATCCATATTCACTTTACAGATGCCTTGTCTAATTGCTGCTTTTACTTGAGTATCAGGAACTCCCTGCATTTCTCCCAGCTTAGCTCCATATTTCTGAGCCAGATGTACAAGTGATATCGGTACGCCAGAAGCTCCATGCAGAACTAAAGGTATTTTCACTTTCTGCCTGATCTCTTTTAACAAATCGATCCTTAGCCGTGCTTTTCCTGCAAATTTATAAGCTCCATGTGAAGTTCCAATGGCTACTGCCAAAAAATCACAGCCAGTTTTCTCCACAAATTCTTTTGCTTTGAATGGATCTGTGTATAGGATATTTCGCGCCTCTACTTTATCTTCTGCGCCTCCTATTGTTCCCAGCTCAGCCTCAACAGAAACACTTTTTTGATGCGCTAAATGAACTATTTTCTTAGTAAGTGATATATTTTTCTCAAAAGGAAAATGTGATGCATCAATCATCACTGAAGAATATCCCACTTTGATCGCCCGTTTAATTATTTTGATATCTCTTCCATGATCAAGATGTAAGGCAATAGGAATTTTAATCTTTTCAGAAGCGGTTTTGACCATGCCATACAAAAGATCCATCCCGGCGTATTCGATAGCTCCTTCTGACGTTGCTAAGATTAATGGAGATTTTAATTTGACCCCTGCCTGCACAATACCTTGCATGATCTCTAAGTCATTGATATTGAAATGCCCTATAGCATAATGTCCGCGTTGGGCTTTTTTGAGTAAAGTTTTGGTGTTAGCTAACATTGGACCTCTTTTGATAAATATTAAGAAACGGACCTATATAAATTATAGGGAGGGAATTTCTTTAATATTTACATAAATATTAGAAATATTTAAATATATGATATATCTACGTAATTAAAATGGGAACAATAACTATAAGCATAAATGATGAAACTGAAGAGATATTTAGGGAAGTAGTAGAGCAAGAGCTGGGAACAGGAAAAGGAAAACTAGGCCAAGCCGTACAAGAAGCTCTTCAAGAATGGATTAAAGAAAAAAAAGAAGAAGAGATCGCTAAAAGACAGCTTGTTTTTTTAGAAAAGGGATATAAATTCGGTAAATTTAAATTTTCGCGGGATGAGCTTCATGAACGATAATACTAAGATATACCTTATTGATACTAATATTTTAGTTTATGCTTATGATCATACTGACCGTAAAAAGCATCAGTGTGCTAAAGATCTTCTGGAAAAATGCTGGAAAAAAGAAGTTGCTTATGCTATTTCTTCTCAGAATTTAGCTGAATTTTTTATAATCATTACCAAAAAAGTACCTTCACCGCTAACAGTAGAAGAAGCTGAGCAGATTATCGCTGATATCTGTTCTTTTTCTTCTTGGAAAGTGTTACGCTATACTGAAGAAACTATCCAGATGGCAATTAAGCTTTACAAGAAAGAAAAGAAACATTTCTGGGATGCTCTTATTGCTGCGACGATGCTGGAGGCAGGCATCACCCATATTTATACTGAAAATGAGAAGGATTTACGGTCTTTTGAAGGGTTATCAGTAATTAATCCTTTAACTAATTAGGCTATTTTATTTTCTTAAACAAAAATTATTTTCTTAGACAAAAACTTTAATTTACTTGATCTAAAAAGCTTAATATCACTTTATCTGTTGCTGGATCATATCCTCTGAAAAAAAGCATATGTGCTTGATAATCATCAAAACCTCTTCTTAATTTATATAACAGATCAAAAAATTCTTGTTGTACTAAATGTTCTTTAGAGCGGTCTAACTTCTTAATATTAGAATCTATCCTCTCTCGGTATTCGGTTACAACAACTCCCTTGCGCCTACCTCTGCCCCTGTCAGCAGCAAAGAGATAAGGCGGGTAAATCAAATCAAAATGTTTTGGTGGCAATGCCATCATCTCCTTACATAGCTTCATGTTATTTATCGCATGGATTATACTTTCATTTTTTACTTCAACTTTTGCATGGTAACTAACTCCGTCAATCTCAAAATAATTAGTCCATTCAGGGCCTTCCGTACCAGGCACAACAAACAATGGCTCGTACTTATAGGATGGCGCATTATCATCATAGGGATTAGGGAATTTGACCGGCTTATATACAACGCCCCAAACCCCTCCAAAAACTCTTCTTATCACCTTTTCAAAGATTTGACCAAAATTAGCCAATGTTTTCAATGATAAATCCTGGATAGTATGATCCGGAATAAAAACTCTAGTCTTAACTCCTAACCGCGTTCGGAAGTGATAAATAACACCAAATTCTCCTTTTTCAAAACTCTCTATTTTTCCTAGATAAGGCCCTTTAAGTAATTCCTGAGAAGAACTGCCGCTTCTACCTTCAGTCATGGCAAATATTTGTTTGGCTTTGATTAAACTAGCTTGTAATCCTTCAATCCAAGTTTCAATTTGTTTTACTTGTTTTGTTATTTTAGTTAATAGGCTTTGTAATTCCCTGTTAACCGCTGCTGCCTTTTGCTCATCATGGCTAGATGCAATATCTGCTAACAGTTGTATTTCAGCTTCTGCCTTCGTTAATTCCTGGCTTAACAACCCTTCATATCTAGAAGCATACTCAACCAAAACATTATGTTCAATCTCAAATTCCCCAACTATTTTTCTAATTTCTGTGAAAATATCATAATGGTTCTTAACAAAATCATGATGATCACCTAAAAAAAGAGAAAGATTACCATACATCTTTTCAAGATCTTCCTTTACTTTTTCTTCAAAAATAGCTGCTCTTCTTTCTGCTAAAGAAACATAGCGAAGAACCTTTATGGCTTTTCTAACTTCTGTTTTTTCTTTTTCAGGATTAGTCTCTTGTTCTATCCCTTCTAATTCTTTGATTAGTTCCTGGACATATTTAAACTCAGCAGCAGCCCAAGCCACAGCAAGGTTAAGGTCTTTTATTACTTTCTCTGCCATGAAAACAAAAAAGCTTCAGAACTTAAATATCTTCCTGTAAAATGGCACTATTTACTGAAGTTTTCTTGCCACTATCTTATACTTTTTTATGAACATCAATGCTTCTTTCTCTGACAGCAATCCGCTTTTTGTACCGATCATCTGAATAACTGAAGAAGAATTAGCTTGCCCTAAACAGAGAGCATCAGCAAAGGACTTTTTTTTAATTATTCCTGCTAAAAATCCTGATGTAAACGCATCCCCAGCCCCGGCAGTATGGACTACAGATATATCTGGCGGATTTAAAGAATATTTATCTGCTCCATTTCCAGCATAGAGTTTTCTTGGTCCATCGGTTATAATTACTATTTTTGGGCCTAATCTCTGCAATAAATTGATCATTTCGGTAGAACTTTTCTTCACTTTCAGTAAAGCCTGTGCTTCTTCTTTATTTAATACTAAACAAGTAGTTGCTCGTAACACTTTTTTTAAGT
Source organism: uncultured Methanosarcinales archaeon (assembly GCA_964576385.1). Classification (GTDB taxonomy): domain Archaea; phylum Nanobdellota; class Nanobdellia; order Woesearchaeales; family GW2011-AR9; genus JACOZM01. Next base: position 90,457 of record CAZNUS010000001.1, read on the forward strand.
ATGGAATGCCTTTCTCTGCCAGATATAATGATGGATTAAACAGCATTTTTTTATTTTTTTCCCTGGCATAATCAGCTAACTCTTCTGCTACGCTAAATGACTTCCCCCACAAGGTAGCTAGGTAGATCCAATGAGCTCGCAATTTTCTTTTAGAAAAATCAGCTTTATTCAATTCCGCAGAAGCTCCTTTGTGTACTAAGATCACTCTATCCTTCTCTTGCAAGGAATGAATTAATGTTGAGAAATCCGTGCTTTTATTACTACGATGTTTGCAAATATTTTTTATTTTTAACTGCTTTAGTTCTTTTAGGATGAATTCAGCATGGTGGTCATTTCCAAGTTTTGTTAATGTTTTTACTTTTAGGCCCATCTTTGCTAAAGCGGCAGCAGAATTGCCTGCCCCTCCGCCGGTATGATATTCAGAATCTTTAACTATTATTTTATCACCTAGCCTTAACGAAGAAAATGGTTCTTTGATGGTTAGAAAATGATCTACTGTTGCTGAACCTACACAAAGTACATCGTATTTGAACATCTTTCCTCTTTTTTAGGGAGTATCATTTACTGGTTTAAAATAGTTGCTGTTGCGGAAGGTAGTTTCTGCTTTGACAAATTTCTATTCAGAAAGCATCTTTAATATTTCCTTACCAAATTTCTCTGCGGCAACTGGGCCATTGGCAGTAATGATCTTTCCATCAACAGTAACATCTTTTCCTGTATAACTTGCTCCCTTGCTTTCTAACAATACTGACTGCTTTTTATCTAAATTCCAAACGGTGGCTTTTTTTTCCTGCAGCACACCAGAATAAGCTAAAATAGTTGGAGCGATGCAGATAGCTGCTAATATCTTTCGTTGCAATACGGCTTCCTGAGCAATTTTTTGCGCTTCCTTATCCTGTTGGTAGGCAACTGCCCCAGGTCCACCGATAAAAACGACTGCATCATAATCCATAACTTTTACCCCTGATAAGGCTAATTCTACCTTCGTCTTTCCACCTAAAGAACCTTCCGCAAAACCTTGCTTCTTAGAAGCAGTTATTACTTTAATGCCTGCATTTTCCAAAATTTCTTTTGGAGCACTATATTCATGGTCTTGATAACCTAGCTGTGCAATAATTATTAAAACTTTTTTTATCATGTTTTGTGAGAAATAGCCTGAACATTAAAAATCTAACTACTTCCTTTACGACCAAATTAATAGGCACTACTCTTGATTTCTTTTTCCAATTCTTTCTTAGAGCGGTAAAAGAAGTATCCAATTACACTAAAAGTAATAACTGGAGAGATCCAAGCGGGGATATGAACTCCGAAACTATCTGCTAACATGATTACCCCTAAGCATAGAATAGAATACATCGCTCCATTCTTTAACAATTTATACTTTTTAACTCTCTCGATATTGCCGATAGTTAACTGTCTCACTACTATAGCTCCTAATCCATTCCCTATCAAAATTAAAGGTATGGAGAGAGTGAAAGCAAAAGCTCCCAATACTCCATCTATAGAGAATGTTGCATCAATAACTTCTAAGTAAAGTATCTTGCTCAGATCACTAATTCCCGAATTTTTGTGGAGCATCTGGTGCTCAACTTTTTCTGCGTTCTGCTTAAAGCCGTGAGTGATAAAGAAAGCAGTTGAGCCGATTACTGCGCCAAATGCCATCAACGGGCTTTTTTTAAGGGCAAACCAGACTACTCCTGCTAATATAATAGAGACTACTGCAAAGAACCAAACACCTTGTCGTTCAAAAAATCTTTCTGCATGCAATCCGATAACCTTTGGCTCAAGAAAAAGCCAATGGAAGAATAAAAAGATCAAGAATATTCCTGCACCACTTAGCAAAATAGGGGCAGATGCTTCCATTGCTTCTGCTACTAACGGATCGGAGCTAAACGTAGCCATAAACGAGCCTAAGAATCCTAAACCTGGATTGGTCGCCCAGATAATTATCCAAGGTAAAAAACCTCGCACTAGGAACACGGCAATAAGAATGCCGTAACGGAGAAACCATTTTCTTGCTTTTTGTGAAACATGTCCTAATACTTCCGCATTGATGACTGCATTGTCGATACTGTTGATTACTTCAAATAAACATAACCCTAGAACAACCAGGATCATGGAAAGTATATCGATCATATTACTTAGTTCGGTTCATCTGATTTAAATATTTTCCGAAAGAAAATGCTTTGAAATGTGTTGAAGGCTTAGCACAATGCTAGAATAATACTGTTCATTGAATAATTTCCCTCAGAAAAATAATTACATTTATCCCCTACTTAACTTCCACTTCCTTTGAACCTATCATAACTTATTTAAATTAAGAAGGTATTGGACCAATCATGCCTAAAAACAATTTCCTGTTAGTAGATCTCAATGAACCTCAAACCAAAAAGCTGGCGGAAACCATCACTTCAGAAACCAGCCGAAAAATATTAAATTATTTGGCTGATAAAGAGCACGGCACAGAAGCGCAAATATCTAAAGAATTAGCTTTACCGATCTCTACAGTGCATTACCACCTTCAAAAACTGCTCGAAGCCAGCTTGCTGAAAGTGGAAGAATTTCATTATAGTCCAAAAGGGAGGGAAGTGAATCACTATCAGCTTGCTAACAAGTACATTATTATCACCCCGCAAAAAATATCCGGGTTAAAAGAGAAATTGAGAGGGATATTGCCAGTTTTAGGGATAAGTTTAGGTATTGCTGCAGTGATAAAAATAGTAACTTCCTTTGATTCAGTCTTCTTTAAAAGCAGCTCTATAGAAGCTATCAGTGAAGAAACTGCGGAATACTCTAGTTTTATGGTCGCTGAAAAAGTATCTGAAGTTGTTCCTGCAATTTCTCAATCTATTGACATAGCATTATGGTTTGCAGTAGGAAGTGTAACTACTGTGCTAATTTATGTTATTTTTGTTATAGTTAAGGAAAAATATCTTCGGAAAAGAAGTTAAAAAAAAATAGTGTACTAAAAAAATGTATTTGTTTAGCTCGGCGCGGTCAAATGTGTGGATTTTAAATTGGGAACGTTTATGAGACCCATCGTTCGGTTTCCTCGATTCAACAGTTTATTTTTGGATGAATAAACGCATTCATAAACCGACAAAATCCACGACCGCCGGATTGCTAAACAAATACAACAAAATTAAAAAAATAAAAATTTATCTCCTTCTTTTAACCCACCTTACGCCTAGCCATACTAATGCGCCTGCGATTGCATAATATATATAAATAATAAGATTATTGCAAAGATTATAAATTAAGGCAGGCTGATAGTGATATGAATGAAAGATTAAGATACATTACTGAACTTCAAGCGATTTTAAAAATAAGCGTACTCCCTAAGTTAGAAGCCATATTAAAGAAATATTTTAAAATAAAGATCAGAACAGAGTTATTGGATAAATTTGAAGAACAATTTTCTATAGGCCAGATGCTAGTTGTAAAAAATAAAAAAGACAGGTCAACACTTTTAGAAATAAACATTGGTTTTCACAGTACAGATGAAGATTTTACTTCTCTTGATAGTATTTCTCTCAGTGGAGATATAAAAACTAACCTTTTTTCCGATAAATTAGAGGTTATTCAACTCTGGTACGAAGAAATGGAATCTGCTTTGGAGGCATATATTCAACCAGAAGAAGGAGTAACTGCATTTAAATTAAGGGCAGTAGTGCAAACTTAATTTCACCAAAATCAGAATTTATTGAAAAGTGATTATCTTTAACATGAAAAAAAAGCAACTGAAATGCGTGTTATTCTTCTAGATAAAAATAACTTTTCAACAAAATAAATTAAAAAAATTATCTCCTTCTTTTAACCCACCTTACGCCTAGCCATACTAATGCGCCTGCGATT
>CAZNUS010000001.1:94411-100068 GCA_964576385.1 uncultured Methanosarcinales archaeon
CCTTCTTTTAACCCACCTTACGCCTAGCCATACTAATGCGCCTGCGATTGCATAAGGAATGACCCAGAACAGGAATATTAACAAGTCATTGAAGCTAGAGACTATATTTCTGATGAGGTCTGAAAGTTGTACTAGCGCAATATAAGCATAATCAGACTGCTTCTCTGTCAACGAAACATAGATGGTTGAATAGCTTACTCTGCTATCTATAGTATCTATACTTTCTTGCAGGTATTTAATGGTTCTTTCGAGTTCAAACATCCTATCGGTCAATTGGATTTTATCGCTGACATATTCTGTGGAAGTATACATCTCCTCGAATCTGATTAAGCGTGACTTTTCTGCTTCTAGTTCTTTACGTAGATCCGTATATGTTCCAGTAATATCTTCACTATTTGCATTAAACGTGATAACTTTTCCAATTTCTTTTAACTGAGAAATGATTGATTCATACTTATTTACATCAACTTTTAATTGATAGTTTCCTTGGTAATAAGAGTTGCTACCTTCATCATACTTGTTCACATTTTCGCTTAGAAGAAAAGATTTGCTGGAAGTAACAATATTTTTTAATTTTGCTTCTGCATCTTTAAATTCTCCGCGCTTGACTTCGCTATATATGGTTGCTGATGTAGTTATCTTTCGGTCCTCTGTTTCTGGAGCAAAATCTTCTTCATATATTACACTAGGATACGATGTTGGATAACTACCATCATAATATGCTTTCTCAGATACACTTTCTGCTAAATCTATACCCCTATAATCTCTACCGCTATCATAAAAACCACTACTTCCTTGGTAAATGCTATCTACTTCTTCAACTAAGGAATCTCCGATAGTAAAAAAAACAATTGCTGCTAAAAATAGAACTATCAATAGCCAATTCTCTTTTAATTTTTTAAATTGTTCTTTCATAGTCATATTAAATTCACCCTACTCCTGGGAAATACAAACATATATATAAATATTACAAAGAGTTCAATGAAAATTGAAGCTATAGTTCTTTGGTATGACGTGTTGCCTGTAGAGGTACGTATTTAGTTAGATGGCTAACTAAATACGTACTGTAGTGGAATATTTTCATTGATATTACCCTATCTCTCTTCTTTTAGTAGATATTTATTAAGTTCAGCAAATCTCTCTTATTCTTGTTTGACAAAACTTATAAGTTAGGAATAGTGAATTATACTTATGGCAGATAAAGGCTACATTGGATTAGCTAATCTTAAAGATATACTTACGAACAATACTCTAAAGAAGGTTTCCATCATTGATCAGCCACAGGTAAGGCTATTCTTAGACAAGATCACCTTTACTAACATTCTTTTGGTTTGGACTGGAACTATTACCATGATGGGGATAGCTTATTTTCTGCTTTCTAACAATATCTCTTATTTGTATTACAATTCCCAAGATAGGGTAGTTGATAGTTTGCTAGACAGCATCTATTTTAGCTTTGTAACTGCTACATCTACCGGTTTTGGCGATATTATCCCAATAGGGACATTCAAGGTTTTTGCAATTTTGGAAGTAATCATCGGCCTACTGCTTCTTTCTTTTGTTACTTTTAAGCTAGTTTCTTTAAAGCAAGATTTGATCCTTAACGATATCTATGAGATCTCTTTTCATGAGAAGTTAAACCGTATCCGTTCTTCGTTGTTATTATTCCGCCAAAATACTAGTAAGTTTATCTCTAAGTTAGAAGATGGATCCGCTACCGCTCGCGAGATTGCTGATCTTCCCATAATGCTCAGCTCAATAGAAGATACGTTGACGGAGATATCCTTTCTTTATCGGAAAGATAAGAGCTATTACCTTAAAGGAGTTGATGCGCTGAACACGGAGCTTATTTTTAATAGTGTTCTACATTCCTTTGAGAAAATATTAGAGCTTACTAAGGGGTTAAAAGCATCTAAAGTTGACTGGAAAAAAGAATTAACATTAAGCATAATACATAAACTAACTTCTGCAGGAGATAACGTAGGCGCTCAATTAAGAAATTCTTCTACCCTTCCCTTAGTGGTATCTTCACGTTTAACAAAGAGCCTGGAATCACTAAACCATAGGATTCTTCAAGAAGCTAAAATCCCTAAACAAAAAATAGAGAAGGTAAAAATAGTAAGCATTTAAATTAATAATACCCTTTTTAAAAAGTGTAACCTTAACTTTATATACTTTAGATATTTCTGCTTTTAACATGACCCTATATTAACTTGTGGAGGCAAAAAATGGTGAAATGGGAGTTAAGAAAAAGAGGATTAAACATGTTTATTTATTTTGAGCACTTCTACAAGAGCATTGAGCAATTAATCGGGTTGTTAGAAGAAGCAAAATCCTCTGAGGGATTAGACCAACATTCTTTAACGGCACTTAATACTTATTTGATATATCTAAACGCTCAGGTATTATCTAAGTTAGATGAAGCTCTTGTTGCTGAGCATAAAGAATTAACTTTGTTAGAAAAAGAAGAAAAAGATCTCATGAACTTCGAAGAATTTGCAAGAAAATGTAATGGAGAAATATCTTTAATTTTGGAAAATATCAGAAAGAAAAAATGGGCCGCTATTCCTGAAGAGCAAAGAATGCTAGTAGATCTCTGGAATAAGGGATTGTTCGATAGAGGACAGATGTTTACTACTCACCAAGGGAACTCACTAAATATGGTTGAAACAGTCTGTGAAATAGTATTAAAAGGTGTTAAAATCAGTGAATTGGAATCCTTGTTAAAATATACTCCTGCCCTTCATGGATGTAAGGCAGCATTAGACATGGTCAAATGCCTTGCAAGTGAGTGCTTAAAGCAAGCAGTAAAATTCACAGGGAGATCAGTGTTGCGCGAAAATGATTTAAAAGAAATAATAACTGATTTTGAAAGAAGTGTTGCTGAAGAGATTAGACTATTAAACGATGGGAAAGGTAGAAGTGAGGGAACACATATTAGTGCTCTTAACGTTGGAAGAGATCATCTTCAAGAAGTGCTTAAACAACTTGAAAAGAAAGTAAAATCATAGTATTCTTTTACGGCGCAACTCTTTCTGGATCCCTTGGCAACAATACTGCTTCACGGATATTCTCTAGCAATAATAATCGCTGTGTTATCCTATCTAAGCCTAAGCCTACTCCGCCATGCGCAGGTATTCCGTATTGAAATATTTCTGCATACTCTTTCATGGAATCTAAATCAATGCCTTTTTCTTTAGCTTGTTCTTTTAATACATCATAACGGTGCTCTCGTTGCGCTCCAGTTGCTATTTCCGTTCCGCAAAATAATAAATCAAATGATTTCGTCAACTTATTGTTGTTGCTAAACCTCATATGGTAAAATGGCCTCACTTCAACAGGGAAATGGGTAAGAAAAATAAATTCAGACCCATATTTCTCTTTAACCAGCTCTCCTAACAATTTTTCTCCTTCCGCATCTAAATCTTCATCTGGAGAATACTTCCTACCTTTAGCCGCCAGCATCTTTTTTGCTTCTTCCATTGTTACTCGAGGTATATTTTTAGGGATATCATGAGTTACTCCTAGTAACTGTAATTCAATAGAACAATCTTGTGATAATTGTTGAAGTACGTCAATAAACATCCGTTCTATTAGATCCATGATGTCAGTAAAATCATTGATGAATCCCATTTCGAAGTCAATCCCGGTAAACTCGGTAAGATGACGCATCGTATGTGATTTCTCAGCTCGATAAACTGCCCCTATCTCATATACCCTTTCCAATCCTCCTGCGACAAACATTTGTTTGTATATTTGTGGCGATTGCGCCAGGTAAACATTTCTGTTAAAATATTTCACTTCAAATAACTCTGCTCCCGATTCTACACCGATGGTAGTAAGCTTAGGTGTATTTATATTAGTAAACCCTTCTTGGTCTAGGAAATTAACAACCAGTTTAGCTATTTTACTGCGAATTTTAAATATGGCTTGTGTTTTCTTATTGCGCATATCTAAGAAACGATGATCTATTCGTTTATCTAAGACGGTAAGCCCTTTATCAGAATTATCTATCGGTAAAACTGCCTCTGACAGTGAGCTAATATTTAATTTTTTTATGCCTACTTCAATTCCCCAGCGTGATTCCTTGTTTGCTTTTACTATCCCATTTATTTCTACTACTGACTCTTTGGTTATTTTATTGATCAGCTCAAAACTTTCTGCTTCCGTTTCTCCTTTGAAAGCTACAGTTTGCATATCCCCGCTGCGATCCCTGATGATCAAGAATTTTATCTTGTTTAAATTGCGCAGTTCTTGCACCCATCCTTGTAAAAAAACTTCTTTTCCAACATGCTCTTGTAGATCTTTTATTAAAATACGTTTTTGCATCAGTTGTTCCTTCATTTTTGAAGAGAATGGTAGCTAGTTTTTATTATTTGCGGTGATAGAATCTTTATCTATTATTTCTTGCTGCTCCGATTGGGATTTTTTATTTGTGAGAACTATTTATACCAAGATACTCCACACCAAATACTTCACCCTAAAACACAAAACAGTAATGCTTATATATTTCTTTATTTTACTAAGACTATGGCAAAAAACACCATTACACGTGACGGAACTTCTAATTTTGTCCAAAGCATGCTGCAAAGCGCGCAGGAAAACAAAGAAGTTAAGCCGCAAAATAGATATGATAATGTCAACCAAAACGACATAGAAAAGATAATGGAGAATATTAAGAAAGGAAAAACAAGGATATAATCTTTTATCCCTAAGATTTCCTTTTAATCTTATTTTCCGATCTCATTTTACTTTTTCTATTTATAGCGGCGGAAGCAAATAAATGTAGTTTGTCTAGGGCTACATCCAGAGCAAATTACTCATTGGCTATCCAGATATTCATTTCCCCTCGTAGAATTATTTCTATTCTGGCTTGGCCAGCATCCCTTTATTCTTTGATTTCTGTATGGACCAAGTTAAGATAAATGCTGAGAGGGCAATAAATACTAAAGAAAACAATAAGGCGTAACTTAAACCGAAATAGTTTACTGGCAGATTATTCATGCTGGCGCGCATCCCTTCAAATACGTGAGTTGTCGGCAGAACTACTGCGATCTTAGCCGCCCAGGGTGGTAGTGATTTAAGAGGATAAAATACACAGCTAAACGGCTGAATTATCCAAATAGTGCTCCAAGCTAACACCTGTACTTTTGTTCCAAAAAGAAAGATTAAGGAGCTTACGATCATCCCTATACCCCATGCAAAAAGAAACAAGATAGACACGAAAAACAGAAAATGCCAAATATCAAATGAAAAAACACTAAAATGATACAACAACCAGCTTAAGATACCCATCGTAGTAAAAGCCATAAGTGAACGGATCAATCCTGCCAAGCATAAAGAGATAATAAGTTCACTATTTCTAAGAGGAGAAGCAAATAAATGATAAACGTTTCTGCTCCAAAAATTTTCTAAGATATACACCACCAGATCCTGGCTGGATCTCCAAAGAAATACCCATAGAAGCAACCCACCTAAAATAACCGTGATAAAATTAAACTTAGAGAGACCTTCGATAAAGAAGGTCATAAAACCCCAAATAAAAATATCTAATATCGGCCAATAAAACACATCGAACATCCGATCAACACTATGGATGCTGTCGTAGTAATAGCTCAAAAGCATGGCTTTTATGCGGTAGGATTTCATGGAGATCT
>CAZNUS010000001.1:100078-147931 GCA_964576385.1 uncultured Methanosarcinales archaeon
TGATTTATTTAATCTCATTTTCTCTTAGTTATTTACTTCTTTTTTTTTTTTTTCTGATGAAATATTCCTCTAACGTAGGCTTATTTAAGTGAAGATCATCAAAGACAATATTTTTCTGCACAAACTTTTTTAATAGCGGATACAGTATGCGAGTTTTGTTCTTGACATAGAACATCAGATTATTCTGTTCTTCATAGAAGGATATTTTTTCTTTCTGCAATAGTTTTTTTGCCTCTTCAATATTCTTTGAAAAATGCATAATAACAGTCTGCAGCTCTAACTCTCCAACTAATTCTTTAGCAGGAGCTACCTTGATGATTCTACCATTATCCATAAAAGCGATCCTTTTGCAAAGGCGTTCTACTTCCTGCATGTAATGGGATGTAAATAAAATAGTACACCCAGTCTCTTGATTATATTTTTGGATGTAATCCCTTACAATCTCCGCCATATCAGGGTCTAAGCCGACGGTGCATTCATCTAGAAATAATAATTCTGGATCATTAAGCAGAGCTTTAATCAAAACAGCCCGGATACGCTCTCCCGAACTGAGCTTTCTAGTAATTGTGTTAAGATAGGGGGTAAGTAGAAATTTATCTGCAAGAGCATATATTTTTTCTTTATAATTTTTAACACCATAAAGCTGGGCATAAATCTTTAGATTTTCCATCACTGTTAAACTATGGTTTAAATCATAGTAAGCAGTAGCTACGTTGCTCCTACTTTTAATTTCTTCTTCATGCTCGTAAAAGTCTAAGCCAAAAATTTTAATTGTTCCAGAATCAGCATACGTCAAGCCGCTGAGGATATTAGTTAAGGTAGATTTGCCAGCTCCATTAACGCCAAGTAGGCCAAATATTTCTCCTTTATTTATCTGAAGTGAAATATTATTCACCGCAGTTATTTTAGTTCTACCAGAACCAAAGGTTTTCACTACTCGTTTGATATCTATGGCTAGCATTTTACCTCTTTTTAGAGATTGGTTATGAGAGGAAATATATAAAGGTAAGCAAAAGAAGTACATATTTAGTTAGATGGCCAAGAGGTCAATTCTGCTAAGCTATAGTGACAGGCACAGATGTGAAAATCTTCGGAATCATTACTATTTCTGATAAGAATTATTCTAGATTTTCACCAGAATTGACGGCCAACTAAATACGTACCAAAAGAATGGCTAACTAAAATATGCTTTTTCCACTGGTGTGTTCACCAGTGGTGAACCACCAATATTTACCTCTATGGAAAAAGCATGGTCAGAAAACCGGGGACTTGCCAGAGCTCGCAAGCGATGGCTCGCTCATTTACCAGCGAAGCGAGCATGCCACCGGTCTATTGACCGGTGGTGGTCGGTTTTCTTTGACAATGGAGTCATAGCAAGCGTAGGCCATCTAAAACCATTCTGGAAGATAATCTACCTTAATTTCTTCTGTAATAATATGTAGATCTACTTTTTTTATAATGGTTGGAAACATAATCCTCAGGTCTTTTGCAAATCGATAAATCTCTTCTATAGTGTCTGCTTCTACTTCTAATTCTATTTCCCAGTCTCCTACCGAAGTCATGAGATTAACAACATATTTATTGTTTTTACAATACTCCAGAACTCTTTTATACTGCTCATCAGAGTGGTCTTGGAAAGAGATATCAAATTTAAAATATTTGACACCAAGCTTTTCTTGATCAATAACAATAATATATCCCTGAATAATTCCTCGTTTTTCCAAGTCCCTTATTTTGGACATCACCGTTTTCACATTTAACCCTAGTTTTCTTGAAATCTCAACAATTTCATAACGAGCATTATTTCGGATATATCTGATGATTTCTTTTTGAGCGTTATTTATTTTTTCAGCCTTGAGAGTGCCGCCATAAAAGAGGCCTGGACGCGATCTAGTAGTGGTATTGGTAAGGTAATCACGCGTGTAAATGAGGGCCCCCTCAAGGATTGACACATTATAGTCTTGGATAAATTTGCCGTAAGGCTTGAATATCAAATCTCTTTTTAATCGGGAGAATTCTAGAATGTTGTGGCAGAAAATAGCAACCATAAGATCCCATGTCCCGACACTTTTAGCCATCCAATTGATATATGGACTATTCTGAAATCTCTCGATGATTCCACTTTCTTGTTCTCTTGTCAGCCCCTGGAATCTGAGATACACTTTATATACAAACATCCCTAATCTTGCCTGGGAAAATACAGGGATATATTTTTTAATTACACCTGATTTTTCTAATTTAGTAATATGATAGGCAACAACTTCTTTTTTAGAACTGATCTTCTTTGCAATTTCAGCATAGCTTAATCTAGCGTTATTTCCTAGTTCTCGTAGTACTTTCCGGTCTATGTTGTCAATTTTCACGTTGTTCCAAACCAATGGTGTCCCATTGGAAGTTTGTGGTAAATAATAAGAGTATCTGTTGTTATTTTAAACGTATAGCCATTATTCTATATAAATATTACCTTTATGTATTAATATTTAACCTAAAAGTTAATGTTTAACCCTGTTCTCTAAAAGATGATACCATTATGAGAATAGCTACTGCTATAGAGGAATTGGAAGGGTTAGAAGATTTATTAGATCTTGTAGAGATAGATATGCTTAAGATCACTGATAAGTGTCCAAGAGCATGCAGTCATTGTAGCCAAGACCCATCTGTTGGTTTGAAAGTTATTTCAATTGAACAATTTGAAAGCAATATTGATGAAATCTTAAAGATCAGAGAACGGGGGAATGATATTTTAGCAAATTATGTGTTAACATCAACAGATTCAGATCCATTTCTTCATCCTCATTTAGCTAAGCTGGTAGAGATTTTTTACAATAAAACAGGCAGGAAATTTTACTTATTGACATCAGGTTGGTATGATACTCCAAGATTTCAGAAAAATGCGGATTGGATTGCAAACCATCCAGAGTTTGTTGAAAGAGTAGCATTGACGTTGAGCAACTTCCCCACAAACCCTTCTTCAATATTTGCTAATGCTCGTTTACAAAGTAATGTTGTAAGGACTTTCGCTAGTATGCCTGAACAGAAATTTGTGATTTCACCGCAATATGTTGAGGAGGTTAGTGAGCACCATGTTCACTCGAGAAAACAAGTAGAAGATTTATTAAATTATGTTTTACAAGAAGCAGGATCAACAAAAAAGCAATTTCAAGGCAGAATATATTATAGACCTGTTATTGGATTGGGGAGAGCTCTGGTTACATTAGATGTTCAAAGAAAAGAATGTTACCGAATTGAAGCTGAGGATCCGTTACCAGTTATTTCAACAAGAGAACGTGAAAGGCCATATTCAGGATTCATCGACATGCATGGCAACCTATTGGTGTTGAAAGCTCCACGCGCAATACTAAATAGAGAACTACAAAAGTATCAATTTGCGAGTGTACTCTTATCTGGCTCCATAGAAAACTGAAATGATGTTGATCGAAAAATGCAGAAATCTTAAAGAAGACCGCTAGATAGGTACTAAACAGATTTAAGAGCCATAGGAAACTGACCATCATTAGTAGAAAACCACTATTTTAACTACTACTTCGGAATACGGAAACATTTATTAATAAAAATCATTTTTAGCCTTAAAATGGTAAATCCACAAACTACATTAGTTGAAATCAGTGCTTCCTATCAGGGAGAAAAAAGTTATTTAGAACAAGGGATAGCTAAAAGCGTTGCAGAAATGTTGAAAGCAAGGACTGGCTTAGCACCCGATGATGTCACGTTAAGGGATGTTAATTATACTGTAAGATTAGAAAATTTAGCAGATGATAGGCATTCTACTGCTGACGGCCCTACTCTTGATGACGCATTAAGAGAAGCTACAGAAGAAGGAGCAGAATATAGAACAACCGTTAAAGTAGAGGTTCATGCTAATGCTGAAACTCCTTATTTTAAAGTAGATGTTGTTTCCAGGTCTCTTTCACCACACAAATTACCAGAATATCAAGCGGAAGCAGTTAGGGAATTACATGCTACATACGGTGAACGGCTGAACAGTTCCCCAGATGGATTATCCTACAGAGTAGTTAAGGTTGACAGGGAATTGAAAGGGGACACCTCCATCTCTAAAGGAAATTTCCAACATGACAATGTTTTAGCTGTTGGAAAAAGCGCAATGTCTTTAGATGATGCTTTAGCTAAGGCTAGATTAGAAGGAAAAGCCGTAAAAAGGGTTAAGGCAATTGTGTACGAACAGACTGCTACTATGGTTATTTATGGCGCACCTGAACATAAACTAGTGATTCGAGACGGTGTTACTCCACAATTAGTTTCAACGAGTACTGGCGGCCCAACTGTAATTACTGATCTTGAGCGAGGAAAAGGAGTTAAATATCAAGAAGGCGGAGCAAGTCCAGCTAGTAGGGTTGTTGCTGCAGCTGCTATCCGACGACAAGCAAGCACTTCTAGTAGTTCTGCATCAAGAGGCAGGGGTGGAGCGCCAGCCGGGGCTGTGCCTATTGAATTAACTCATGATGCCGAGTTAATGTAATTTATTTTTTTTACTTACTTCTCTTTTCTTAATTAATTCTCTAGAAACATACTTTACCTATTTTTTCTTTGTTTATTGTTTATGATAAAGTTATTTTTAACGTTAGCTTTTAACGTGTTAACTTTTGGACAACTGCCCGTTGATATCTTTCTAGGAATAGCTCTTGTTGAGCACAGGCCATATGCCCCATAAATTCAGTAAAAATGCGGACATACCCCCCAAAAATTGCTTCAGAAGATCTTTCACCAAAAGCATCTCTAGCCATATCAAATACTTTTCCTTCACGGCCTTTTATTTTCCTTTCATAAAATATCAGCCGATCTATTGCATCTTCCATAAAATCTGGCTGATGCTTCTGGATATACGTGAGCATTTCCGTTTCAGTTCGTATAGCTAAAAATTCAGCAACTCGAGGGTCTTCTGTTTGGCTTGGCTCCAACAACTGTAACATCGCTTCTAATTTCCTTCTTTTTGCTGGCGCAACACTCTCCAAGAGACGATCACCTCTCTGTTTACTTCTGAAGCTTCTAACTCCTTTCTTTATCTCTTGTGCATAAAAAGCAAATAAAGGAGATCTATTTTTTAATTTAAATACTGCTAACGTTCGTTCCTGACTTTCCAAATAACATTCCCGGCCTTTCTTTTCTTCCTGATATAAAGCTTCTACAGCTGATAAAGCCTGAACAGTCCGAGCATATTTTCCAGACATCAATGTTTCATAAGACTCTTTTGCTGCTAGGATAATAGGATGGGTGGTAGGATGAGAAGCATCTGTTGCTGAGGAATTCATCATATCTATTTCAAACTGGGCTCTTTTTCCTAAAGGGATATCTGTTAATCCTTTCAGCAGAGGAATAACTTTTGTTTTTGGCAAATCTACCATCGGAATTGGATTAACAAAATTTGACCAGCTGATCCCCGTACAATAATATCCCCTGACTCTCTCATCAACAACCTCATTGTTGTTCAATACGACAGCATATTCCAACCCCCTGCTTTTGATGCCGGGACGGTGCATTATCAATCTAGATACTACTTCATCTTGGCGCTGGTTGCCAGGATAAAATTTTAAGTACCATTCGGTGTGTAACGGTTTTTCACTTTGCCAACTGTCTACTTCGGGGATAGCTACTCTTTGCCCTTGAATCAATGCTAATTTAGGCTGTTCTGCCAGCTGTTCCATCTGTTCCACGATCTTTTCTTCAGTAGTACCTATCGCTTGAATAAATCCAAATTCTTTTTCCCTAAAATCAGTACGATGTGTTTTCCGCCGCTTAGCCGCAAGATTAGTTACCTGCATAGAATTTTCATCAATCCTTACCGGACCGTACATCCCTAATGCTTGGTCTACCACCCAGGGCTGGTAAGGCTGTCCTTCTTTCGCTACGTTAACAACTATACAGCCATGCCCGGCTCGCATGGTATGACCTTCTTCCTGTAAACCTACGAACTCTACCAGAATAGGATTAAAACCCATATCACAAACAGAAGTTACACAGTAATTAGCCACTGCTTGCCCGTAGCACGTTAAAGCGTTAGCTTCATGGGGCCAAGGAGCCCAATTTCCCGTTAGCAAAGCTTCTTCAAATCCATACTTAAAACGCAGGCTATAGAATAGCTCTCTTGCTAATAATTTTTTAGGATTATCATGAAGGCTTCTTTGTTCACTAGACAGAACATTTTTAACGACATCTGCTCTAGCACGATCATTATCATCATCAAGACCAAAGAAATCACCAATCATTCTTTCTAGCCTAGAACTGCTATCAGCACCTGCAGTAAAGGGAGATAATTTTCTCCTGACCTTATAAGCCCAGTCGATTGTTCTTGATGGAAATCCCATGTTCAATTTAAAAAAAGAGTTTAACTAATATCACAGGTCTATAATCACATTAGCGTTTCGACGCCGGTGGGTTTATCTGCACCTGCTTTTGTTGGCTCTGTTGCTGCTGCCGGCCTATCCTTTCTCTGATACATCTCTGGATCCCTGCTAACTAATCTTAAACCCAACTCTTTTGAATATTGCTGTAAAATACCAGCTGCAACCGTAGTAGACATCATCATGTCCCTTCTCTGATCAGTAACTTTTGATGCTAGATCTTGCGCCGAAAATCTATTGATTCCAAATTCTGCTACTCCATCTTTAGCATAAGATAGTTGCCGTTCAGTAACTTTAAAATCCTTGAACTTATATTGTTCCTCTCTAGAATCATCTGAAGAAATTTGTTCAATTCCATTTTCTTCATTAAGACCTAAACTGATATATATTTTACTTAATGGAAATCCGTTAGCCCTAGCTACTTCTTGCAGATCAGTTTTAGTGAATCCAGAATAAGCACCTTGATGTTCACGCATCGCGCCTAATAATTTCTGGAGATAAAAATCATTAACTTGCTTTAAGTCAGGGTGATTCAACACTCCTGGGTGAAGCATGGCTTCAAGGAACGTACCCTTGTCGGGAGCAGAACAGGATTCCTGGCGGATAAACGTTTTACTTCCTCCCTTATCCATCTTCTTTACTCCAAACACGGCAGGATTATTATCAAAATAACTAGAGATTGCTCTGGTAGAGAATATCTCTATGCTTAATCCCTCTTTTACTCCTAGGGGAACTACTGTTGTGCCAGGAGCTAAACTAAGCACATATTGATAAACCCTAACCAATTCTGAGAGAACGATCGGCAGATCATCTAAATTCATGTTGCTCACTTCACCAGTTCTTCTAACTCTTACGCTGTCCCTTGCTCTTGGAGCTAATTCTGGTAATTCTAAATCACGGCTAAATAAATCAGCAATACTTGTCCAAGTAGATACGGTAAATGGCTCAAATGCAGGCCCACTATATTTTTTATCTTTTAACAATTCTTGGATCTCTTCCACTGAAGGAATTCTATAATGGATCGCTTGAATCCCGCTATTGATTAATGCAGTGAGAGTCTCCTCTACTTTAAAAGAGCCAGCTAAGGCTCGATGAGTTTTTTCTCTTTCTGTTTTAACTTTATCTAGCCCGTCTACTTCTTCTTTCAACAGCAGATAAATAGCATCAGTTCCAAATAACTTGGGATCTAATTTTTTTAAAGCTTCTCGCTTTTGTTCCCCTTTAGTTAGTTCTTCATCATATTTCTCTAACTGTTTTTGCAGCCCTTCAACTCCTCCTTTTATTCCAGCGATAACTTTCTGAGCATAAGCTTTCTGCATCCCAACCCATGCTTCAACATACTCTTTTAATCTAGCATCACCGGTAACAGCTGCCAATGTAGTAGCTCTAGCTGCTTGTTCTCTTGCTGCTAAGTAATCGGTATGTGTAATCCCTTTAGAAATATCAGGGATAGATAATGGTGTTTCATCAAGAATACTAGACAAATGCTGTAGTCCAGAAGTAGAAGCATCAGTGATTGAAGCAAAAGCATTGGCGCCAATATGTGTAGCAATTTCTTCTAAACTGAATTCAAGAGAGGGTGTTGTCATTGTTTTATCACTCTAAAATGAGAAAATTGCTTTATTTAAAAGGATTGTGGTTGAAAAATTTGTTTTTTGGTAGGAGAAAAAAATATTTGGAGTCATGAAAGTGCGGGAAATCGTCTCACCTCGTCTTAAAAGCCGAGATTTGAACTGAGACGATTTCTTAACCCAGCACTTTGTGACGCCGGAAAAGCAGGCATAGAAAGAGCATTCATAACCGGACTAAAGTCCGGCTCTTTCTGCTTTTCCGTGCGTAAAAATAAACTACAGAAAGTTAATATGCAGGTCCCCAGTGGTCCTTATCACGCAAGGTGTATACCGTGATATTATCAAGTGCTGACTGCTCATCTTCAATTAACTTCTCAATCTCTGCACTATTTTCTAAGCTATCAGGATTCTTTAATAAGGCAATCTGGCCCTCGTAAGATCTGATTAACTTATCTATATCTGCTTTTAATGCTGCCACTTCTTTTTTGTAATTTCTATTTATCTTTCCCCTCTGTAACTCTTTTTCCAACGCAGCGCTTAATTGTATCAGCCATCCTTCTGCCTCTTTCGCTTTAGAATCATCCTTCATTGCTAATTTCTGCAACTGTTTTTTATAATTTCTCAGCCGCTTAACTTGATTTTTCATCAAAGCATCCCTTCTACCTGGCTGAGCATATTCGTCAATATTAGCGATTAATTTTAAATCGTGCAATCTTGTTTTACCATCAGAGTACAGAGTACCAATCGAGTCTTCCACTTTTCCTAAAATCACCTGAGTAGTGATGGACAAGTTTCTTCTCACCTTCCCTTCAATTAATCTAAATCTAGAATATCCTGTAATCCCGCGCCATATTCTTTTAAGGAAAGAAGTATTAAATGTTCTTGTATCAAAATTATGCTGCCAAACATATACTCCACCAGCACGTTTATCTGAAATAACATCTCTCACCATGCAGAATACATAAATCTTACTAGCGCAGACGATTCTAGACTTAGGATCAGACCCACCAGTAAATTTATAGCTATTTTGTCTAAAATGGTGATATAAGCGATGTCTTCCATCAATGACGGTATAAAAACCATCCTTATGCTTTTCTAAAAGGATTAGTTCTGACTCTGAATGTGACCTAGGAACATCACCATCTATTGGAAGAACTAAAATTTTGCTTAACGGAACTTCTTCATAATGATAACCATTACCCTTACCATAATATTCTTCACTCGTACGTACAAGCCCGTCAAAATCCTCTTTAGACATCCTTCCGCTTTCTGCCATTTTTAAAATTCTGTTTTAAGTATATAATAAAATGCCATAGATTCAAAACAAATAATAGCCTATCATATATCTATAACATTCGCAATTAAATATTTGGTTTATTGCAAATCTTAGTATATATTAAATTATTGGTGCTTTTTTTTAAAGTATTTGGAGATAACTATGTGCTCTATTATCGAAAGATATTTATTGTAGATGACTCTTTTTAAGAAATATGAGAATGAGAGGATTAGCAGCATTGTTAGGGATATTAGCATTAGGATGCGGGCAACCAGATACTCGATTTCTACAGCCAGAGGGAACATTAGGTTATCATTCAGTAAATGGAAAGACTATTGGTCCAACTCTTGAAGTAGGCCATACTAGAGATGGAGACGAGTACTGTATGCTAAGAAATGTTCCGGGACCGTCAGCTATGATAGAAGGTGGATTTTCTAATTTTGATTATTTAAGTGTAGGCTGTAGACAATTAACAACAGCTTATGAATGGCATGCCCAGGCTAACCCTGAATTAAGTTCTTATGTTTGGACCACACCTAATGGCCTTACCACTGGACCGGTAGAGGATGCTACTTTTCAGCGTGGAGAGGACATGTTAAGAGATTATCTTTCATTATTTCAAGTGCAACAATCTTTGCGTCAATGGAGAAATGTTGATTGGACTGTTGATGAAACAAGATAAGTTTGAGATTTAGAATATTTCACTCTAATTTATCTCTAAAAAAGCTTCCGCAAAGATTTTGTTATATTATCTGGAGTTGGTAGTATTTTTTTAAATTATTATTAGCATAACTTTAAGCCTTTTTACTAAGCTTTTTGAACATAATAGTTTATGATAACCATTCTTACTGGCTTGACTGGAATAATAGATGTTACAGCATCCATTGTTCTCTCCAGTAACCCTCCATACGATTCAAAAGTTCCAGGTACAGGAAACGGATCTTTTTGAATCTCAATAGCTGTACTTAAAATTCCATCTGTTAGACAGTTAAGTGCCTCAGCTATATGGTAATAATCAAAACCATGCCTAGCTGCATATTCTGCCGCTTTGTCTCTTAGAGTATAACCCGGCGGCAAAATGCCTGGTTGAACTAGTTTTAACTCTAACTCGCTCAAATCTGCATCATCTCCCAATTCTATAGGCTCACGTTTCATTTCTAGAGAACATCTGCCCTTATTTAAAAAGATTGCGGCTAGTATCTATTCTTAGGTAGTAATCTCGAACGAAATGAGGATAAGAAATGATTTGAATAGATTCCCTTATCAACCCTCTAAATAAATAAAAAAGCCCCTGGAGAGATTTGAACTCTCGATCTCCAGTTCATTCGAATACAGGTGATGGTGTTCTTCTGCTTGTCTATACGAAACTGGCGCATTAGCCGCTATGCTACAGGGGCATAAATAGTAGTTGTTTGTGTGGTTATTTATAAAATTTAAGTGAGAAATAGAAAACAAAAGTTACTTCATCTGATTCAGAAGTTCTTCTTTCGTAGGGAATCTCTTCTGACAGGAATTACAGATAAAATACTGCTTGCTTGATCCAGGCTTCCGGAGAATTGTTCCTTTAAGCTTCTCTAAGAATAACTCCTTCAATTCCTGATTACAAATAGTACATTTAGCCATTTATCCTAAGAAAAAGAAAGGAAGTTAAAAAGGTAATGATCGAAAAATAAGTAAGACATTAATAAACAGAAAAAGAGTTATTGCGCTGCTGACAAGAATCCTACCACAAATCTTTTAAATAATAGTTAGTTTTACACTAACTAAAACACGGAAAAAAAATGAAAAAAGAAAAAATAAAATAGCAAATATTAAAAAATAATCAAAAATATTGGCATTTCGAAGAGCTAAGGTCGAGAGCTAAAATAAGCAAACCGCAATTAGCGCGTTGGCTAAAGATATTTAAAGCGCAAGGAATTATAAAAAAAATAAAAGAAAAGGGAAAAATGCCCTATTATATCCAAGATTTTGATAATCCTGGCTTTAGAAACAGAAAAAGATTATTTATCAGGAACTGGTTTGTTCAACGTGGCTTTTTTGACCATTTATGTTCTTTGGAAAAAGCGAAAACAATTATCCTTTTTGGCAGCTTCTCTAGAAGTGACTGGAATCATGAAAGCGATATAGATATCTTTATCTATGGGGATTGTGATGGTTTTGAACAGGGAAAATATGAATTGTTATTAAAACGAGAAATTCAGATCCATCAGGCAAATAATGCTAAAGATTTAAAAAAAATGGGACCGCTGCTACTAAATATAGTCTCAGGTTATATGATTAAGGGAACACTACAAAATTTAGGTGTAAAAATAAATGCGTAAATTTAAAACATTTTCTGAAGCGTATGATTCCTGTTTAGCTGAGGGATATTTAAGAACTAAGGAAAATGTGGATATTGATAAAATTAATTCACTTCTAAAGAACGCAGAGATTTATCTTAATTCTGCGCAAATACTTATCAATAATATCAACCAAAAAGCTCTCGAATGGATGAATGTCTATACTCTAAATTACGAAGCATTAAGAATATTAACTGAAGCCCTCCTCAGGATTAATAGGCTAGAGTCGACAAATCACCAATGCCTCTTTGCAGCATTATGCTGCAAATACCAAGAACTAGAATTGGATTGGGAGATAATGGAGACAATTAGGATTAAAAGACACGGGATTAATTATTATGGTGAAAGTATCACCTATTCAGACTGGAAATCAATTGAATTACAGATAAATCTTTATATCAGCGCTATTAAAAAAGAAATTATGATCCAACTAAATGAGATACAACCATGAGAAAACGCATAGCTATCATCGATCGGCAGAAATGCCACCCTCAGGAATGTGGAAATTATCTTTGCGCTAAATTGTGCCCCGTGAACAGAGCCGGTGGAGATTGTATCTACCCGGGAGATGATGCTGGCAAAAAAGCAAGAATTGACGAATTACTTTGTACCGGCTGCGGAATATGCCCGAACAGGTGCCCTTTTGGAGCAATCACGATCATCAACCTGCCTGAAACATTAAATAAGTCGCCGCTCCATCGCTACGGTGAAAATTTGTTTGAGCTTTATTCTTTGCCAACTCCTTTATTCGGACAAGTCACAGGGATTGTTGGTAAAAATGGGTTAGGAAAATCTACTGCTTTTAAGATCATGGCTAACCAGCTTAAGCCAAACCTAGGCCAATGGAAAAACCCGCCGGAGTTCAAGGAAGTAATCAATTATTTCAAAGGAACAGAAACTCAGAAATTTATGGAGCAATTGCAACAGAACAAAATAGTTATCTCCTATAAGCCTCAGCAGGTTGATTTAATCCCTAAGCAATTCTCTGGTACGGTTAAAGAGCTATTAGTTAAGGTAGATCAACAGAATAAATTAAATACTGTCTGTCAAGAATTACAATTAACTAATTTCTTAGATAATAATATCACTCAAATTTCTGGTGGAGAGCTGCAGCGAGTAGCGATTGCAGCAGCATCTTTGAAGAACGCCAACCTTTATCTTTTCGATGAGCCGACATCTTATCTAGACATTAAGCAAAGAATTAATTGCTCCCATTTCATCAGATCGATGGCAACAGAAAAAGTTGCGCCGTTAGTCATCGAGCATGATTTAGTCATTCTAGATTACCTTACCGATCTTATCAATGTGATGTACGGACAGGAAGGAGCTTTTGGTATTGTCTCTGGCGTGAAGTCCAGCCGGGAAGGAATTAATGCTTTTTTAGAAGGATATCTTAAAGAAGAAAATGTCCGGTTTAGGGATCACGCTATAAAATTTGAAAAAGCTCAAGAGAAAAAAGGAAATGTCATTCGAAAATTGCTCTCCTGGAATAATCTAAATGTGAATGTCGGAAAATTTCAATTAAAAACTGGTATGGGGACATTATATAAAAATGAAATTGTAGGTATTTTAGGAGAGAACGGCATTGGGAAAACAACTTTTGTAAAGATGCTTGCTGGTTTAGTAAAACAAGATTCCGGTGAGATCGATGAAAAAGTACGCGTATCTTACAAGCCACAGTATTTAGAAACGGAATCAGAGATGCTGGTTGCAGAATTCCTACAAGAAGCAGTACAAAAATATAATCACCAATTAATTGAACCATTAGGGTTGGATAAGTTCTTTGCCCAAAAGTTATCTGAGCTTTCTGGAGGACAATTACAACGAGTTGCTGTAGCAAAATGCCTATCGCAGGAAGCAGATTTATTTTTATTAGATGAGCCTTCTGCTTACTTAGATGTAGAACAAAGATTATTGATCTCAAAAATAATCCAGAATATTGCTTTTGAAAGGGATGTAACTATTTTAGTCGTTGATCACGACTTAATGTTTCTCGATTACTTATCAGATCGATTAATTGTCTTTACTGGAGAGCCTGCCAAGGAAGGATTGTTACAAGGCCCATTCAAGATGCAGGAAGGGATGAATATGTTCCTGCAGAGCTTAGATATTACCTTGCGTAGGGATATCAACTCTCACCGCCCAAGAATAAACAAGAAAGATTCTGTAAAAGACCGGGAACAACGAAAGGAAGGGAAATGGTATTATAGTTAAAGATAAAATTTAATAGTTGGTATTTAGTTGGTTGCTGATAGCGTTGGCTATTGATAGCTAAACAGATTGAACATGAAATTTCCACTATTTTTAGAATATTTAGGTGAGAAAAAGCTAGGCTTCTTTGGCGTAGGACATCTAGGAAAAGCAATATTAAGAAAATTACTGAAATCAGGATTTCCACGAGAGAAGATCATTGCTATGCATAAAGGAAGTGAAGAGACAAAGATTTTTTTAGAACGAGAAAGAATACCTGTTCTTTCAAAAGAAGATTTTCTAAAACAGGCAAAATGCATCTTTTACTTAGTCAGGCCACAAGAGATAGAAAAAAAAGCGCTATCTTTGCCACCAGATAGCCTAGTTGTTTCTTTCTTAGCAGGTGTAGAAAGGGAAAAGATAGAACAGCTATTCAAGACTAAAGCGATGAGACTAGCAGTAGCCTCTCCCGATGCTATTATAAAAGGTATGTCTATTTCGGCGATAGCTCCCGAACCAGATCAGAAATTTCAGGAGATCCTACATGCTCTGCAGCTAAAGCCAATCACTTTATCTACTAAGCAGGATTGGTTTTATTTTGTGATTGCCAGCTGCTTACCTAATGTTTACGTTTATCTCAACGGAGAAATAGCTAAGGAGGAAATTATTTCTTTTCTAAAAGAGACAACATTTGATAGCAGCCCTATCATTGCCTGGGCTAAACAGACGTATCGAAAAGATCTTTCTACTGCAGAAAAAGAAGATTATTTGAGAAAAGCAGCCACGAAGGGAGGCATCACCGAAGCGATCTTTCAAGCATTGGGAAAAGGAAATACTATCACTGAAGCATTAAAAGCAGGATTGAAGAAGAGCAAGGAATTGGCCAACTAAATATCTGAGGTGTAGCGGTAGCAAATCATTAAAAGCTCCAGCATATTTATATAGATAGATTATTTTTTATTTTATATGGTAGGATTACTTAGAAGAAGAACAGATCCAGAACAAGCAAGAGTTGATATCTCTAGTATAGTGGAAAGGATTGAAGTAACTGCTTTTCCGATGTTGCGAGATTGTCTTGTTGACAAAGAGGAGGATTTTGGATTAGAAGGTGTTGCTTCTGAACATAGGCCAAAAGCGTTGTGGGATATGCGTAGAGCTTCAGGCAATCCAGTTCGTGAAGAAGAATTATTTACCCCAGTCTATGCACTTCAAGAATTTCATGTTGATATTGGATGTTCTGCTTTTTATCTTGCCGAAGGATTCCTTGCTCTTCCAGCATTATCTGATAGAGTTTATGGAATGAAATTTGGCTTACCAACTCATCACCCTAAAGATCATTGGTGGTTTTTAAGATTATCAGATGGAACCAATCGATACCATGGTTATTCTGGAGAACAAGTTGTTCAGGAATTATTGAGAGGTTCTAGAATTTCTGTAAAAGGAGATATTTCTCAAGTTGCAGGAATGGTTGCAGAGAATATTATGTTAAATGTTATTGGTCCTAAGGATGAAGCAGGACATTTATTGGGAAAACAAAGAGCTCAAGATTTAATTGGAAAAGGATATGAAGCTGCAAGAGAAACATATAAAGGATTGATGGAAGAAAAGTTAAAACAAGGAATACCAGAGAGATTACTTCCAGAAACGTTTGCCTATGAATTGGTCGGTAGAGAGATAAGGCCCATCTTAACTTCTAATCCAAGATAACTTATTGTTTTCTTATCCTATTCTTATCCTTTTTAGCTCAGTCTTATCTTTTTCTTAAAGCTTCAAAATCAATCAGGCTCATGCTCTTAGATAATTGAAAGCAGACAGTTCTTACTTGTCCAAGATAATCTCCCGCAACCTGAAGATAAAGTCTCTCGTGAACAGAATGAGCAGTTATTTTTTCTGCAAACAGTTCAACCAAATTCTCGTGAGAAAAACGACCTCTCCAAAGAGGATGCGCATTATTAAGATAACGCAGGGCTTCCCGGAAAACATGTCCCTTACCTATGCGTACATGCATTTTTCCATCTAAAGAAGCTTCTTCGGCATAGGGAAAGGCCTTAAAGCCGTAACCATAATAAGGAACTGTACCGACTACTATCGAATGTACTAATTTACCATCTAATGTTGATGGTCCATCATTTGATGTTGCTGGTGAAAATAGATTTTTACTTCCTTGAGGTGTTCTTTCTTGTACATTCGATCCTTCAACTTGAGCATAGGGATAATGCCCATTCAAAAGAACGGGAAATGCTTTTGGCACTGATTTTAAATAAGCAGATAATCCACCTTTAGAACTTTCCTGATAATACTTAGCTATCAAAGCATCTACTCCGACACCAGCAAATGTATAGCTTAAGGGCCCAATAGGATTTCCTTGAACATCTTCGGCAGTTACCTCAATTAAAGGCACTGGTTTAACAGGTATTTCTTTACAAGAAGAGATGTTATGGAGATCTTTTGACGGATGTCCTGCCCCAGCCACTTTTGCTAGGCCATTGCCAGAACCACCATTCATTGCTCCAATCACTATCCCTTCTAAGCTACCGCCATTGAGTCTGCATAAAAAATTTATCCCTTGAAAAATAGTGCCATCCCCTCCAAGAAAAAGATAGGAACGGCAACCACTTTCATAAAAACGCTGAAGATGATCTTCTGCTTCACCAGCAGAATGAGAAATAGCTGAACTTAGACGTTCATATTGTATTTTAGAAACTCCAGTCCAATGTCTTAAACTGCGGCTGGCGTTGGCGTTAGCCAGCAATGCTATAGTTATTTCTCCCATAATGAATAATATAAATAATATATATGATTAATGGAAGTTACTATAAAATAAAGAGTACTATAAATGAATATCTCGGAAATTTTAAATAGTTTGAACTTTACCAGCGTTGCGGTGATGCCGTATGACTATGAGCAAAAGAGATTTGGAAAAAAGACAGAAAGAATGGAAATCGGGATTAGCAGCTTTAGAAGCAAAATGCCAAGGTGGTTCGGGAACGAAAGAAGATTACGAGCAATTGGCGAAAATGAAAAGAAGAATGAAGTAAAAAAATAATTTAAATTTATACTAAAATTCGCTAGAATTCGAACATTAATTCGCGAATTTTATATCTTTTATCTTAAGACAGTTATTTATCTTACGATTACCTTACCTTGCATGCTTGGGTGAAAGCTACAAAGGTAGTCAAATTCTCCTGCTTCTTGGAACGTGTAGCTTACGGTTGCCCCTACAGGTAATTGCTCATCAAATGGGCTGTCTCCAAAGGTTACTGTGTGATCCATTCCATCTTTATTTACCCATTCAACAGTATCGCCAACCTTAACGTCTAATGTTGCAGGCATAAATTTATAATTTTCAACAACTACTTGAAAATTGTCTGTTTCTGATTGCTTAACTGTTTCAGCATCTGTTTCTTCAACTGCTGCAGATGAATCTACTGGCGCAGCTTGTTGTACAGCGCATCCGGCAACCAGCAATAACCCAAAAACCAATGCTAAAATCATCAATATTTTCATTGTGCTTTTCCTCCAATTATTTAAACATCTAAGAATCTAGTAGCGAACATTAGTTTTATTCTAATGATTTATCGCTACTATATATAAAAAACATAACTATTTAGATTATTAATTATGTTTTTTAGTATCTCTTATTTTAACCAGAATAGAGTGGTTATTTAATAATGTTTCTCTAAAAAATAATAATGCTAATTCGTCAATATCCCCTTCCAATCAGAGCTATATTGTTTAACAAATACTGCCAATGCTACACTAATCATCCCTAAACTGAACCATTGCCCTAAGCTTAGGCTAAAGTAAAGGACATCTTCCCGAAAAAAATCCATCAAGAATCGGCCTAGACCTTCCCAAAATATAAAATTCCAGAAAATAAATCCCGGTTTAAACTTTTGTTGTGTAAATAAAAATGAAAGCCAACTAAACACGAGCATTCGTTGAAAAAAAGAATAAACCATGTTAGGATGCCGGCATTGGGAACCATAATCAGGAAAAACTACGCACCATTTGCCATTCCATACTCGACCGATAAGCTCGCCGTTAACAAAATTAGCTAACCTACCTAAAGCTAACGCAAACATCGTTGGAAGTGAAAGAATATCGGCAATTTTCCAGAAGTGAAGAGCATTTTTCTTACAGTACCAATACGCGGCAAAAACAATCCCCACTAATCCGCCATGAAAACTCATCCCACCTTCCCATATCTTCAGCAGGTTCCAGGGACGAAATAGATATATTTCCGGATTCCAAAAGATCATAAACAAACGGGAGCCTATTAAAACACCCAGCATCAAATAGAACATCAGGTCCCAAATCTGTTCTTTAGTAAGGTCTAGTTTTCCTTTTTTCTGCAAGTAGAGAAGCAAATATAACGAGGAGAAAAAGCCAAGAATATAGACTAACCCATACCAGCGTATCTCTAATGGCCCTAGATGAAACAACGTAGGGTTTAAGTTATAAGTCCACATTATATTCTTGTTACCACCACAAACTTTATATATTCTCCGTCCATCTTTTGAAAATTAAGGATAGGATTAATGATGTATTTTAAGTATACTCAAAATCTATTAAAAAAGCAAAAAAGGTGAATGATCATGGAAGATAATAAAGACAAAAATTATTCTAAAGAGTTATTAGGAAAAACTGTCGTTTCTAAAACAGGAAAGAAATTCGGAGAAGTAGGAGATTTGATCTTTGAAGTTGGTTCAGGAGAGTTGATTCACCTGATGTTAAAAAACCCAACTACGTACACTGAACGGATGGAATTAGAACGAAGCAAGGAAGGAAATATCCTTATCCCATTTTCTGCAGTGATGGCTTCCGGCGATTTTGTTGTGGTTGCTGAAGAAGATATTGTTTAGTTCTGTTCTGAAGGAACTAGTAGATGATACAGATGAAGATGGTACTGGCTACGAGATATTTAAAAATTTTCTTATTACTTATAAGCCTATTACTTATCATTAGCGGGTGTGGTTCCAGCAGCGAAACTAGCGCTAATTCTGATATTACAATTGGTGGTACCTCGACGGTAACTTTTACAGATGATGGACTTTGCAGCAATACAAAGGATTATTCAACAAGCAAGCTGATAATAGGCGGGGAAGAATATATCAAACTCAGTTATTCAAGTGAAGCAAAATTAAAACAAACTCAGGATTTAGCTGATATTAGTGATCTGAGTTGCTTAACATACTTCGTTCTAGTTAATCCTTCATTTTCAAGCGATATCTCTAGTTTATCTTCCTTGACAAGTCTAAGAATATTAGCCATAAATACAAAGGTGACAGGTGATGTCTCTTCATTATCTAACTTAACCAATCTAGAGGAATTGAGGTTGGTCGGAAAGGAGGTCAAGGGTAATATCTCCATGCTATCAAGCCTTGTGAAAATGGAGACATTAAACTTATATGGAGAAAATATTTTCGGAGATATTTCCGTTTTAATGAATATGCCAAATTTAAAAGAAGCCCATCTAGCACAGACTAAAGTTTCAGGAGATGCATCTCAATTGGTTACTTTGCCTAAACTAAAAACAGTTTCTTTCTGGGATACTGAAGTTGATCAGGCTTCCTGCAGAACATTAGGAGAAACGATAGATGCAATGTGTGATGGTTCAAACTGAATGATTATATTATTTCTAGTGAATATTATAGCGGCGGAAGTAAATATGCGTAGTTTATCCGGCGCTATATCCAGAGGAAATTACTCATAAGATATCCGGATATTAATTTCCTCTCGTATAGTTATCTTTTCTCTTTTAGCTCTATTCCATAGCCACATAATAAACGTTTAAGTTCGCCTTTTCTGTGAGAGTATAAAATAGTAGCATTCATGATAACATCGGGAATTTGCAAACCTGAATGCCCTTCAGGATAAAAACTGGTGCCTATTAACACTGCTCGAGAACAGAGATCTCTTATCTGACGAAGATTACGATAATCACCAACACCCCTCACAAATACTTCGTCCATTCCCAAGTCATAAAAAATAACATCATATGAACAATGACTGATAGCATCTAAGGCGCCTTGATGAGTATACTCGAAACGTGAAGTAACATTCTCCCATATTCTTCTGAATTGATCTTCAACTAATCCAATATTTACGTCATCATCTACTACTAGACATTTAATGGACTGATCTTTATCAACATTTCTCCTTGCCATGCATTAAAAAAAATGAGATACTTTTTAAAATATACTCTCAAAAGAATGTAGCATCTATATTATGACTTGTTTGACATTTTGCCGCTTTTTTTGATTGAAAAATAAGGTTTGACAGTTCCGCTTAAACTTCTCTTTTTCGGCTATTCTCGCCTAAAACTGGTTGTTTTCATCCCAAAATAATGTTTCCGGCTTCTTTTTGGTGTCGTCACCATCTTTTTGGGCCAAAACTGTAAAAAGCAGTCAAACTGTCAAATTAATTTAGCTAATAAACACTAAAAAAAGGTATGAACAACTGCGACATAGGCAAAGAGAAATAAGTAAAAGCAGAACGTATTTAGGGCCATCAATCTAGGTAAAAATCCAAAGTCATTCTTATCGGAAATAGCAGTTATTTCGAGGATTTCCACATTTGTGCCTGTCACTATAGCTTAGCAGAATTGACCTCTTGGCCAACAACTTAATACGTACTTTTTTAAGCGTTATTTTTAGATAGAGAATACTATTCAAACAATTTTTAACGCTTCAATTCTGTTCATTGCTATCCCTTTTTACTAGCATGAACATCCGTAAGGACCTTGTGCACATTTAACGCAACTATTATAAGAACATCTCCTACACCCTGAACAATCTGAATCAGTCTTACAGTCTACACTGATACATTGTCCCTCTCTGCACACAGATTTACTTCCACAATCGTAATCAGAATTACATTTTTCAGTCGTAGAATCTTCTGCTGGTGGAGCACAATCTTCTGGGCAACTACTCGCAGTTTCATCTACAAGACAAGAACCGTCACCGCATTGCCCTTCTACTTCATACCGATAAGGTCCAACGTTAACTTCTAAAATTACCCTTTCAGATTCTTCCCCTTCCGAATCTACTGAATAGGATGAAAGCTCATAAAGACCTTTATCCCAGGTAATTAATTCCCAGGTGTTTGAACAAACCTTCGCTAATTTACAGTCATAGTCAAATATCACATGGTTCCAAAAAACTTGAGAGGAATTAAACGATAATTTCTCAATGCCTTTTTCATTTTCTGCACTGATTGTTAAAGTGAATTTCTCTTGCCTATAAAGGAAATTGGTACTAACTTCTGCACGAATAGTTGGTTCATTCACTATCACTGTTTCTATGGTGGTTGAAAGGTTATCATCTTGACCATTTTCTAATACTTCTGGTAAAGTAGTAGCTGGGGTATTTCCAGTTGTTGTTATATTTGGTTCTTGTTCTTGATTAAACGTTTCCGTTTCTTGGACTTCTTCACAACCAATTAATCCTACTACTATTATAAGCATAAGAACAAAAATATCTTTTTTCATATCAACACTATTCCTAGATAGTTTACTAGCTTTTCAATGCTACTATATTTTTTCGATGCTATTACTTTCTCTTTTTCTTATCTTTCCTCTTAACCACAAAATAGTACACTAATGCACCGATAATTCCGGCAAGAACAATTACTAGAACCCAAACTAGTTTATCATTGTTATTCGGAAAATTTCTCTTTACGACATCCACCAGCATAAGAATCCAAAAAACAAATAGAGCAACCATTACAGCAATACATATAAGCCAAAGTATCCAGAATAAGCCGAAAAAAATTCCAAGCATGGGAGTTAACGAGTTTACCATTTTATTCACATCTCTTTTTTTTATTTATTCTTTGTGCATATTTTTTCAGTTAGAAACTATTAATCTCTAAAAGAATATATTGTTCGAAGATTACTAACGAAGTCTCCTAAAGTAGATTCTAAACAGGTCATCCGTTTGTTTAAGGCAGTTAAGGTTTGCCCAATTCTTTCTTTATTATCACTAAAGGATTTATCTGTCATTAAAGCCTGAAACAACTCTGATTCATTGCTGTTCGTTAACAAAACCAATATACTATTACAATAAGTAGCTATATTATCTTTATTTCTAGTCCAATCATCAACAACTTCTGAAACAATATCTTTTAAGGGGTGTGACCTGCTAGAAAAAGAAGATTGTTGTGTAAACAGTTCTAAAAAAGTCATTGCTTCAAATAGCTGCTTTTTATTGTGTCTGAATTTAACCAGTTTACTTTCAACTGGAAAGAATTTACTTCCAACTAATATTCCAAGAGCTCTAGAACGGCTTATTACTGTCAATTGACTATTTAACCTGCTAACAATTACCGTAAAAGAAGGAACCAACTTGTTAATCACAGCGATAGCATCCAATGCATCTTTACAATTCAATTTCAATTCATGCGTATCAGTATTAAGAGCCATGTTCACATCTCTTCTTCTTTCTTTTCTGAAAATTCTTCGTCAATCCTTTGAACGTACTCCTTTACTCTAGACATGACTGATTTAAGGATAAAGTTCTCCACTTTTTCTTCAAATATCTCAGAAATATTGCTCCACTCAGTAATTCGATAAAGGTTAGCATTGGTCTCAATCAAATGCAGGTCTTTCAGCCTCTTGAGCTGTCTGCGGATATTCGAAGAAGCAATACCTAACATCGGTAAATTTAAACTCTTTCTTAAGTCCATGACTTTATTCTTTATTTCTTCAGAATGAAGCTCCTCTCGGCTTATCCGAGATTTTAAAAGAACATGAAAAACATCAACAACGACATCTCGAGAATCTCCGGGTTGGAGCAAACCTACGGAAAGACAGAATTTTCTGACTAATTCCCTATCCCCAGCAGTAGGCTTCTCATATCTGCGCAAGGTTAGTTCCGCTAAAGGCGTATCCCTAGATATCTTTCCCAAATTATCCCCCTTTGATATATTAACTTTGATATTTAACTTACAATCAATATTACAACCAATACTAGCACCAGGTCAAAAATTAGACCATTTGCGTGCAGAGATCAACAAATATTTTTTCTTTATATAAATTTTCCTAATGGCACGTTTCTCGTACCAACCACCATCCCCCATCTACTGGTGTAAATACCAGCACCTTATTATATCTTTTTCTTTTTTAACACATCTGACAAAAAATTGACGCTCCATTTGGATGATATCCCCTTCTTTGATAGCTTTTAAATTACTTTCTCCTAACCCCTTAGTAAGTAAATTGTTATCCATCAGCACCTCTACATTAAGATTTCCTTCCTTAGGCAGCCAATGAATAATCTTCCCCTTCTCTGAAGAATGTTTATATTCTTCGTAAGAATCAGAAATGTAATGAAATTTTTTACCTTCCAGCTTAAAATTAAAACAATCCATCAAGCGATGCAGATAACCTTCCCCCAGCGATTGGAAATCACTTTGTGAAATAAGGAAAGGCCCTTTAGCAAATAATTTCCGTTTTCCCCTTTCAGGGAAATCAGGATGCAGGTCCATATTAACCTCTTTTTCAGGAGAACCTACGATCTTTATCTCCACGGGCTCATCAATAAAAAAATATCTATTAGCTTTAGGTTCGATGATCTCTTTGTTGAAAGCATTAATATTCTTCCAGAACTCTTCCATACTCACCGTTTTATCGTTAAGGCTTAATCCTATCTCCAAAGCAAACCTGCGAAAAGCTGCTGCCTGATAGCCGCGTTTCCTTAACGACTGCAAAAATGGTAATCTGATATCATCCCAACCAGTATATTTCCCTTCTTCTATAGCTAATTTTGTTTTGGACTTACTGACACTAATACCTTCAAAATTAATCCTTCCCCAGTGCCTATACGTAGGATATTCCCAGCCAAAGCATTCCATAATCATTTTTTCTTTAGCAGCATTATCGGCATGCTCTTTACCATTGAGAACATGCGTTACCCCCATCTCATGGTCATCGACAGCTACGGAAAAAACCATTAAAGGCCATACGCGCTGGGATTTTTTTGTTTGTGGATGGATATGCTCATTGATCCTCATCACCCCAAAATCACGCATGGCTGGATTTTTATCATGAATATCTGTTTTTAATCTTAACACCGCTTCGCCTTCGGCATAACTCCCAAACATTTTAGCATAACGCTGCTGATTCTCCTTTACTGAAATGGAACGGCAAGAGCAAGCCTGAGCATTCTTTTTCATTTCTCGCCATTCATCAGCATCACATGTGCAAACGTATGCTTTACCCATATTAACCAGTTTTTCAGCATAATCATAATAAATACCTAATCGTGATGATTGTAAAATGACTTCATCAACACCATTGTCCGTCAGCCAATTAGCATCATCAGGGATTAAATTATAAGCAGGAGCATATATTTTTTCCGGATCAGTATCTTCTATGCGCAAAAGAAATTTTCCTTTATACATCTTAGCATATTCATAATTTAACGAAGTTCCATAGATGTGACCGATGTGTAATAAGCCACTCGGGGAAGGAGCTATCCTTGTTATAACATTGCCAACCTTAGCATCAGGAAGTGGTTTTAAAGGACCTTCAACTACTGCTTCAGTTTTCTTAAGTTCTTCAGGAAATTCCTTTAATTTTTCTTTAATGTCTTCTAAAGATAATTTTTCTACATCTTTTGCTATCAAATTAATCTCTTGAAGAAGCTTAGGAACATTACTTTTTAATTCAGGATTTTCCTTGAGAACTGCACCTAACACCACGTTAGGATTGGCTTTACCCTGAAAATTGACGGCATTTCTTAGCACATGCTTGAGAATGTTCTTATTCATCAAATGATAAAATCCTAAACAATTATTAAATCTTTTGTGTGTAAAGCATCTGTCTGAAGAAGAGGATATCCTTATAAGATTGTAGTTATCTTTCTCGTCGAATAACACCATTGTTAGCATCGACTTCTACCATTTCTCCATCCATCAGGCAGGAAGTTGCTATTTTAGTGCCAATAATACATGGTTTACCTAATTCCCGTGAAATAACCGCGGCATGGGAAGTTATGCCCCCTTGATCAGTAATGATGGCAGAGGCCTTTTTCATGATGGGAAGAAACTCTGGAGTCGTTTGGTTTGTTACCAATATTTCCCCTAGTTTAAACTGCTTCATCTGGTCGGTTTTTTTGATGATCTTCACCCTGCCCCTAGCATAGCCGGTGCAAGCAACCACGCCTCTTATTTCTACATAATTGTGAGGATCAGGATTTTTATTTAAAGAGAAATAGGCGTCAGCTTGCTTTCCTCCAACTAGAAAATACCCTTTACTAGTTACGGAGAAAAAACATCTCTTTTTTCGCTGATATATCTCTGAAGAAACATTTTTTCTGTTAAATAATAATTCTTTTATTTCATCAAATACTAAAAAACATACATCATTTTTAGAGTATCTTGTTCTTTTGGCAAGTTCTCTTAGAAATCTATCATAGTGATACATACCAATATAAACTCCGCTTTTTCGCACATCTTTCCATTTAGTAAAAAGCCAGGTTATTTCTAATAGGTTGTTAAGAAAAGGAGATACTCTTAATTTGCGAACTAGATTCTGCCTCGATTTCCTTATCTCCCGCAATTCTTGTTCTTTTTCAGCTAGAAGAGCACTTATAGAACGTCTATTATTGTTTGCTTCTATGATGATGCGGTTTACTTCTGCATAAAACTCTTTAGCAGAGATGTAATGGACATGGTAATAATTATTTCTAATCCAGTGAAATTTTTTCTCTAACTGCTGTAATCGTACTAATCCTTCGGGAAAAATATTCTGAAGCTTAGTAAAAGGAGGCATAACGGTTATGGATAATTGGCAATATTTCTCTGCAAAGAAACGAGCAGTCTTTAATAGTTGATATTCAGCTTCTAAACTAAAAGACAAGTGAGCTGGAGAAGTTAGTGTCCTTAATGTTGTGGTTATTTCTTCTTTATTTACTTTAATCTTTGTTAATTCTTGAGATATTAGCTGCTCTAACCAATCTTCTTCTCCTTGCGACATAAAAGCATCAGTGATATAAGCAGTTGCGCCAGCAAGAACGTAATGCCTATGGAAATTCTCAAAAGAAGAGTAAAGCTGTCTATTAGATAATTTAGACAGATTAGTTTTGTGCAGCTGCTTATCTAACTCAAGGTATTTATTCCAGCGAACCAGCCATTCCCGATACATGCTAATTATTTTTTTCGGATTATCTTTCAGTTGTATTGATATCCAAGATCTTAGTTTCTCTATCTGTCTTGGTTCTAAATACCATTGAGCTTGGTCATCTTTAAGAAAACAAAAACAATAATCATAATGCTGCGGATAGATTTCAGCAAACGTATACATTTCGCTTTCTGAAGAAGCAAATAGAGTAAAGAGCTTGGCATGGAATGCTTTATTATAAGCGATGGTAATGGACCTCACTTTAGAAAGAGGAAATGAAGTTAACTTACGATGCAATATTTTGTAGGTATTGATGATATCTACTTGAGAATTAATTTGTGAAAACTTAATTTTTTGAAACTTCATTGAATTAGGCATGATCTTCCTTGAACAGGTAGACTTTTAAAAAGTAAATCATAATTAAACAAATAAACCCTAAAATAAATCCTAAACCTTCGTCCGTTCTACCAAGCGTTTCATCGCTTTTACAAAATCGTCCGCGTCTTGATAATACTTTTCGTACTCTGGTCCGGAAACATGCTTTATTTCCCGGTGGGTAATATCTTTGCTCAACTGGTAAAATTTGCGCATAATTTGGACATACTTAGGGTCTAGCATTTTCTGTTTAACGTAAACTTTCTCAAGATGATCAGCAACATGGTCAGGCGTAGGAGGAATCTCATCCTTGCGCATCAAAGCAGCATGAGCCGCATCAATTACCGCCCAGTACAGATCTAGGGTAGCTTGTAAAATATGCCAGCGCGAATTTAGTAAGGTCATCGGCGCCCTGCCATAATATCTCCAGATGGATTCTTCAGAAGGCCTAATTCTGCCCATCTTCAATAATATTTGCAACGGCTCGAAAAATCCAGAATCTATCAGAGCTACGCCGTCCCTTAAGATATTAACGACGACTGGATCACCTACTTTAGCATATTCCCAGAAAGAAGTAAACGTCATAGAAGTAATGTGCAGCTTCGTGGAAACTCTAGCAATGACATTTTCTACAATTATCCGATAACCTTCAATGAGCTCATTGGTCATCTGAAAAGAAGTATCATCACCGACTATTAACACATCAATATCACTTTTGACCGTAGCTTCTTTTCTAGTAGTGCTGCCAAAGAGAACTGCTCCCAAAAGAAAATCTCCTAATTCTGATTTCAACTGATTAACAAATTTCTGCGCAATCTTCATATCATCAGTGGGATAGCGATGAATGTTCTCATTGTCCTTTTTAATAATGCGAAATTCCATACTTCTTCTAAAGATAGCTTTGGCTTTATTAAGCTTTTTTAACTACTAAGGAATAGATTAAGATTTAAACATTCTCTTTTTTCAGAGATTATTATGCTCCTGGTTATATTTATGATTGAATTTATCTTTTAAACAATCTAAATATTTATAAACTGATTCTAGGAAAAAGATTTAGAGGGTGATATTTATGGAACAAAAACATATAGATGAAATAGATGAGTCATTTCTCGGAGAAGAATTCATCGATGAGGAAGATGTTTCTGAAAATAATTCTACAAAGTCAAAAAAGGACAAGATGAAAAATACAAAAAAGAATAACAAAAAAGCAGTTGCAAAGAAAGTTAGCAGTAAAAATAAGGCAGAGTTTACTGAAAAACCAGAATTAAAGCTTTCTGAAGAAATTACGATTATACCTGCCAGCGAGTCAGTATTTGAAGAAAAGAAGCCAGAAGTTTCTTCCACCCCAGTAGATCCTTGGAAAGAAGAAACGCAAGAAACCAGTTTCTTTAAAGGTGTTTCTACCTGGAAAAGCATTACGGCTATAGTTATTATTTTGTTGGTCATTTCAGTTTTCACACAGGGGTTTCAGTTTTCCGAGACTGCTACAGAATTGTCTATCTCTCAAGCAGAAGAAAAGGCTTTAGATTATGTGAATAACAATTTACTAAGACCTCCTTTCTTAGCTGAAGTGAAAAAGTCAGAGGATACTGGCAACTTATATAAAATAACATTAGGAGTAGCAGGGGAAGAAGTAGATTCTTATTTAACTAAGGATGGAAAAATATTTTTTCCACAGGGTTTTAATACTGAAGAGAGTTTGAGTGATTCTTTAGAAACAGTAGACGAAAATAACGTAGAAGGTGTTGAGGAAGAAGAGGACGTTGAGGTTGTAGAAGGCACTGAACAGAAATTAGATGAAGTACAGGAGGAAGTTCAAAATGCACCAGAAACTGAACAGCAAGCTGAAGAGGCAGAACCAGTAGCTGAAGAGGTTGAACCTGCTGTAGAAGAAGTTATGGTAGAAGAAAATACTGAAGCTAGCGTAGAAAATAGTGTTTACCTTACTGTTTCAGCTAAAAAATGGTTATTTTCACCAAACGAGCTAGTAGTACAAAAAGGAGATGTGGTAGAACTTACCGTTAAGCCAGCATTTGATTTCACATTTGCCATCCCTGCATTAGAGGTTGAGCAAGAAGTAGTGGGAGAAACTAAAATTAGTTTTACTGCAGAACAATCCGGTACGTTTGAGTTTACCTGCAGCAGCTGTGAAGGCTGGCGTGGAATGCTGGGAACTCTGGTTGTGAAGTAAGTACTTATTTGAATTGTTTTATTTATTGATTTATTTATTTTTTGAATATTTGATGCGTTTAGCATATTTACTACCCGCTTTTAATGAATATATTTTTTAGTATTATTAGTTTACTTTTCTGATTCAGGTATCCTTGAGTCCATTAGTTCCCCATAGGGGCGTTATATTTATCATTATTTTCTGAATTTTTATTATTGATATAATTTCATAAGATTTTTAATGAATGAACAAAGCGTTAGTTAAAATAGATTAAACATATCATAAAAAAAGGTGAAAATATGACATTAGATAATATTAACAAATTTTTGAATAAAATAGCCCCTTTAGCAGGACTGAATAAAAAGGAATTAGAATTATTAGAATCACCTGAGCAGGTCCATCAAGCCGAACTAACCCTAGGCAGTAAAAAATATTCTGCCTATCGAGTACAATGGAATTCTGCCCGCGGCCCGTATAAAGGCGGGATAAGATTTCATCCCGGAGTTAATACTGATGAAGTGTCTTCTTTGGCATTTTGGATGGCTATAAAAACGGCTGTAGCTGACATCCCTTATGGTGGAGGAAAAGGCGGCATTACCATCGACCCAAAACATTTAGATGAAAAACAATTAGAAGAGTTGAGCAGAGCTTACATTCGCGCATTCTATAAGCACTTAGGTTCAGATAAAGATATTCCCGCTCCCGATGTTTATACAACTCCCCAGATCATGGCCTGGATGTTGGATGAATTTGAACAGTTAATTGGAAAAAAAGATCCTGGTTTTATTACGGGTAAACCACTAGAATTAGGCGGTTCAAAGGTTCGAGATATAGCTACTGCGTTGGGTGGTGTTTACATATTGAAGGAAGCTCTACAAGCGCTTAAATCGAATCAAAAAAAAGTAGCTATCCAAGGATTTGGCAATGCGGGAATGAATGCAGCTAAATTATTAGAGCAAGAAGGCTTTTTGGTAGTTGCTGTTTCTGATTCAAAAGGAGGGATTTATTCACCTAAGGGCCTGCCTATTGGTGAAGTAGTTAATGTAAAAGAAAATAAAGGCTCAGTAGTTGATTATTCCGAAGCGCAAAAGATAAGCAATGAGGAACTGTTAGAACTTCCCGTTGATATTCTTATCCCAGCAGCATTAGATAATGTCATCACTGAAAAAAATGCACGAAATATCAAGGCAAAAATTATTCTGGAATTAGCCAATGGGCCTACTACTTTGGAAGCCGATGAGATCCTGCATCAGAAAAAGATATTGGTGCTTCCAGATGTGCTAGCCAATTCCGGTGGAGTTACTGTAAGCTATTTTGAGTGGGTACAGAACCGTATGGGATACTATTGGGAAGAAGATGAAGTTAAAGAGAAATTACAGAAAAAGATGGTCGAAGCCTTTAGAAAAATTTGGCAGTTTTATGTTGAAAAGCATGATAGTGTTGATTTCCGCACCTGCACATATGTTTTAGCCTTGAAGAAAATAATAGAAGCGGAAAGGTTAAGAGGAAAAGTGTAGAATATAAGAATAATAACAATTGAGAGATGAGTATATTTTATAGAAAATGAGAACTATAGGAGAGGGAATTAATATTTGGATAGCCAATGAGTAATTTCCTCTGGATATAGCGCCGGACAAACTACGCTTATTTACTTCCGCTGCTATAAATTAGTTTTTACCCCATTTCTTCCCACTATATTTCAAAAAGTTTATTAAGATAGTAATTATTAAAAAATAATTTCATGGCTGCAAGAATGGCGTCAATAAAAAAAGAGGAACCAAAAAAAGAGGAGTCTGATGTGAAAAAACTTCAACTTACTGCTAATCAGATTCGGCAAGACATCATCAGCATGCTTGCTAAAGCAGGCTCTGGACATCCAGGTGGTTCTTTAGGGATGGTTGATGTTTTCACTGCGTTATATTTTAAGATTTTAAAACATAAGCCTAGCGATCCTTTTTGGAAGGACCGTGATATTCTTGTTCTTTCCAATGGCCACATCTGTCCAGTACGCTATGCCGCTATGGCTAATGCTGGTTATTTTTCTAGAAAAGAATTGTTAACATTACGTAAATTAGGAACAAGGTTGCAAGGCCATCCTCATCGTACATCCTTACCTGGAATAGAGACTACGTCTGGCCCTTTGGGTTCAGGCTTATCACAGGCAGCTGGCATGGCGCAGATTTTTAAACTAGAAAAGAAAAATAATTACGTCTATTGCATCGTTAGTGATGGCGAGCAGGATGCAGGACAGAATTGGGAAGCAGTGATGTACGCAGCTAAATATAAATTAGATAATCTTATTGCTATCATGGATCGCAATGATATTCAAATAGATGGAACGACTACCCAAATCATGCCCTTAGAACCGTTAAAAGAGAAATATTTAGCTTTTAATTGGGATGTTGTAGAAGTTGATGCTCATAATATTTCAGAAATAGTTTCTGCCTGCAATAAGGCTAAACAAAATAATTTACAAGCTTCTGAAAAACCCATGATGATTATTGCTCACTCTGTGCTAGGCAAAGGTGTTTCCTTCATGGAAAATAAGCCGGAATGGCATGGTAAAGCCCCAACTGAAGAAGAAGCAAAAAAAGCATTGCAAGAGTTAGCAGAAGAAAGAAAAAGAATTGAAACTAAAACTTAACTCTAAAAGACAAACTAAGCTCTAAAGGACAAGCTTAAGTTATATACTAAAATGCCATAGCTTTCGAACAAATAATGGTATTTTATATATATATATAAAATAAATACATCAAATAAACAACCGAACTTAAATAAACAACTGAACTTAAATAAACAACTGAACTTAAATAAACAACCTAAATTATTAAACTAAAGTTATCAGACTAGAAAGGGGCTAATGATGATTCCTTTAAATCAAAAATTATTTACTCAGGAAGTGGAAAAAATGTCTACTCGAGACGGCTATGGAAAAGGCTTGTTAAAAGTAGGGGTAAATGAAAATATTTATGTTATTTCTGCTGATCTGCCTGAATCTACGAGGATACATTGGTTTGCTGAAAAATTTCCTCAGCGTTTCCTGGAAGTTGGTGTAGCTGAACAGAATATGGCTAGTGTAGCTGCCGGTATGGCCGCTTTGGGAAAAACAGTGTTTATCTCTTCTTTTTCTGTGTTCAGCCCGGGAAGAAACAATGAACAGATTCGCACAACTATCGCTTATAATCATTGGGGTTGCGCTAAAGGACAGGAAATAAATGTTAAAATAGCTTCTACTCATTCTGGTGTGGCTACTGGAGAAGATGGAGCTACCCACCAGGCTTTGGAGGATGTTGCTTTGATGCGAGTTCTGCCGGGAATGACGGTAATAGTTCCTTGTGATGCTTTAGAAGCGGAAAAAGCAACAATAGCATCAGCAAACTATCCTGGACCTGTTTACTTGCGATTTGGCCGGGCAAAAATGCCACTAATTACCACTCCTGAAACTCCTTTTAAGATTGGGCACATTTCTATTTTTCGAGAAGGAAAGGATTGTACTATTCTTGCTACCGGACAATTAGTCTATGAAGCCCTTGTAGCTGCCGAAAAGTTGCGGGGAGAGATTGACTGTCAAATATTAAATTGTCATACCATCAAACCCTTAGATAAAAAAACATTGCTTAAGACAGTAAAAGAAACAGGTTGTTTAGTAACAGCAGAAGAACATCAAGTTGCTGGGGGGTTAGGAAGTGCAGCTGCAGAAATTTTAGCAGAAAATTACCCAATCCCTATGAATATGGTTGGTGTAAGAGATCAGTTTGGAGAAAGCGGTTCTGCTGAAGAATTAATGAAACATTTTGGATTAACTGCAGATGATATTGTTAAGGCAGTACGAGAAGTAGTTCAACGAAAAAATATAAAATAGGTATCTATTTTGATAGAACTGAACAGTTAAAAATAAATTAAGAAACTAGTTAAAAATTAAAATAAAAAAGAGATATTAAATTTATTCTTCTACAACTAACTTAGCTTTCTGGCCAGCATAAGCATCTTCCCAGTACATGTATGTTCCTGCAGTGTCAAAAGACGTAGTGTAGACTTCTCCTACTTTTATTGCCGGACTGCTTAATGTTTTTGAAGTACCATATGCGGTATTTTTCTTAAAAATAAGCACATGAGTCATCTTATCCATGTTTTTCCAGGATACTTCTTGCCCAACTGTTACCGTCAATTCTGTAGGTGTGATTCCTTCCTTTCCTAACAGTGTTGCATCTGCTTCCATGTCATCAGTAGTTGCTGGTGCTCTTTTTACAATAGTAGAGCTTTCTGTTTCAGCTTCTTCTACATCAGCAGTATCTTGCGCATCAGCTACTGCTTCATCTTGGACAGGTGCAGCTTCTGTTGTTTTAACGTCTGCAGCTTTTGGCTGACATCCAATAATTAGCAACAGTAATGCTAAACTTACGACCACCAAGCTAATCCAATTCTTTTGTTTCATATAACCTCACCTTTTAAACTGTTTTTACCAAATTTAACAATAATGGCTTAAATAGATTTTGCTCTTTCTAACTAGACATTTAAGCAGTTACTTCTGGAGTAGTTATATTAAAAAGTTATGAAAAGAAGATTATTTCTTCTTTCCTAGAATCCTAAACATAACTGTTCCGCAATTAGGGCACTTTCCTTTCATTGCTTTTCTTTCTACTCCACCCTTTCCTTTCATGCTTACTTCTTTGGCATCCTTCATCTCTCTTTTTGCTTTGCACTTTACACAATAAGCTTCTACCATTTTTAGCACCTCGTTTCTTTTGTTTTTATGGACAATCACTGATCTTCATCCCGTCCTTTTACTCGTATTTCAAGCTTACATTTATCGTATTAAAAAGCTTTTCGCAAGTTTTACTGGAAAAACTACAACAGATCTCACAGTTACATTATTTTTCCTTACCTCAAAATACCTACTTTTACTTTGAAATTATCTGTTTCTACGCCTGTTTTGCCTTTAAAAACTATTGATTTTGCCTTTAAAACTGCGCGTAAATCAGCTTCGATACTCTTGATCATATGTTCAAAGTCCTTCTCTTCACTGATCACTACAACTTCCTGTAGCTCTTCCTTCATCGATAAGTGGTTTTCAGATTTATACTTTCTGACAGTGTTGATAATGTCAACTCCGAGATCTCCAGTTAATTCTGCTTTCTCATCTATTTTATTTTTTTCAAACTGCGGCCAATCGGCAATATGAATACTTTTTCTGCCTTCTTTTCCTGCAAAATAGAGTTGATAGACTTCTTCAGTAATATGGGGCATAATCGGAGCAGTTAATTTTAATA
Organism: uncultured Methanosarcinales archaeon; assembly: GCA_964576385.1. GTDB lineage: Archaea > Nanobdellota > Nanobdellia > Woesearchaeales > GW2011-AR9 > JACOZM01. The sequence goes on from CAZNUS010000001.1 coordinate 133,771, forward strand.
TTCCTTGCAAAGATTCATATAGGGCTTGCTGGGCGCTTCTTCTCTCTTTAACACCCCTTATAGATGGATTGTATAGCCTATCTTTAGCTATTTCCAGATATTGGTCGCAGAACTTATGCCAAAAAAATTTCTCTAATTCTGATTTACTCTTGGAATATTCGTAGTTTTCAAAATTGTCGGTGCATTCTTTGATAGCTTTATGAAGCTTGCTGACTAGCCATCGGTCAAATATTTCAGATAAGTGTCCTTCTTTTGAGGAATCATAATCTTCTAATAATGGCAAAGCAAATTTAGAAGCGTTCCACAGTTTGGTGACAAATTTTTGGCCGGTAAGAACTTCTTTTTCCTTAAACGGTAAATCATCTCCTAGCTTAACGGAAGCTGCCCAAAAGCGAAATGCATCGGCAGAATATTTTTTGATAACCTCTTGGGCAACTACAAAATTACCCTTACTTTTAGACATTTTTTGTCCTTGCGGATCCTGCCCATGTCCAGAAATCATAATATTTTTCCAAGGAACATCGTTGTGATGGTAATAAGATTTTACGATGGTATAAAAAGCCCAAGTTCTAATAATATCGTGAGCCTGCGGCCGTAACGACATGGGCAAAAATTTCTTTCGTTCTTCTTCCCCTCCCCAGTCTGCATTTATTTCTGGAGTGCAGGAAGAGGTCATCCAGGTGTCCATAACGTCCATTTCTGGTTCTACCTCAGAAGAGCCACACTGGCATTTTCCGGAGAACTTATCCTCTCGGGGATCTACTGGCAATTCATCTTCTTTTGGCAGTACTATTGAAGAACATTGTTTACAGTACCATACAGGAAAAGGAACGCCAAAAAACCTCTGTCGCGAGATGCCCCAGTTCCATTGGAGGTTTTTCACCCAGTGCTCATAACGCACTTTCATGTGCTCGGGATGCCAGCGTATTCTCTGAGCCATCTCGATAAGATTCTCCTTTTCATCTAACACCTTTATCTGCCATTGCTTCTTCTTCAGAAATTCTATTTCTGTAGCGCAGCGTTCATGCACATTTACCGCATGGGTTATTTCCTGTTGCCGTATTAATTTATTAGCTTCTGCTAATTTTTTAAGAATCTCTTCTCGGGCAGGCTTTATTTTCATTCCTTTAAACTCTCCCGCAAGCTCATTCATCCTTCCTTGCTCATCAAAAATGACACGTAAATGTAGTTTATATTTTTGCCATTTTTCAATATCTTCTTTGTCACCAAAAGTACAGACCATCATCAATCCGGTTCCTTTGTCCTTTTCTACAGACTCGTCAGTAAGTATAGGCACCTCATACTCAAATAAAGGTACTTTAGCAAACGTTCCTTTAAGCTCTTGGTAACGCTCATCATCGGGATGGAAAAATAAAGCTACACATGCAGGAATCATCTCTGGGCGGGTAGTTGCGATGATGAGCTCTTTTCCGCCACAGGTAAAAATGATATCATTAAAATGGGATTTTAGCTCGACATTTTCCAAATCAGCTTGAGCAATAGTAGTTTGGCAGGTAGTGCACCACATCGTTGGGAAATCCGTATGCTCCAGCCTATTTTTTTTATAAAGGTCCAAGAATGACTTTTGAGCAACTCTTCTTGCTTTTTCGCCAATGGTTTGGTACAGCAGTTCCCAGTCTATAGAAAATCCTAATCTTGTAAATAAGTCATAGTAAGTTTGCCCGCATTTTTTTGTTTCTTCCAGGCAAAGCTTAATGAATTCTTTTCTGCTTGTTTTGGCTTTATTAATATTAAATTTCTTTTCTACATACCGTTCAGTAGGCAACCCATTGTCATCATATCCCATAGGGAAGAATACTTCCTTGCCCCTCATGCGTTGAAATCTTGCTACAAACTCAAATTGAGAATAATGCATGCCGTGACCAACGTGCAGATGGTCTGCTGAGGCATATGGTGGCGGGGTGTCAATAGAGTAAATTGTTTTCTTTGAATTTTTATTAAACTGATAGATGGTATGGTCTAGCCAATATTTCTGCCACTTAGGCTCTGCATCTTGCGGGTTGTAGTGCTGTGGAAGTTCCATTCAGCTCGGGAATGCACTTTTATTTAAAAATTATATCCTTGCTTACAGACTCTCACAGAAAGCTTTATATTTTAAAACATCTATTTTCCTAAAATAAAACCTAGGGGGGTTGACATGGAATCAAAAAAGAAAAAGAAGTATGAAGACGAAGATGAAGACGAGGATGAAGATAGCACTGAAGAAGAAAGCTATTGATTCATTTACTTTTTGTTGATTTTAATGGTTATTTTGTTTTCCAATTACTTTATTGTTTTAATGCATTACCTCTGACAAACACTACAGTAAGACGTGCCTCTTCCACCTAAGACTATCTTAGTGATGGGGTGTTTTTTTGGACATTTCTCTTGTCCATAAACTGCTAAATATTTTTGAAACTCCCCGCTACCCTCTACATGGCTGTAATTATCTACTGTTGACCCTTTTTTTTCTATCGCTAATTTTAGAATCTCTTTAATTCCTATATAAATCTCTTTTTTTTCCGCAGCAGACAAGCTTCCTGTTTTTCTCAATGGACTTACTTTAGCGTAATACAAGACTTCTTGAGCATATATATTGCCTATCCCTGCAATAAAATGCTGGTCCATCAGAAAAACTTTAATGTTTGATGTAGGTTTGTTGGCAAGCATCTGTAAAAATAGTTCTGTAGTGAATTCTTTAGACAACGGCTCCACTCCTAGTTTAGACACCTCTTGATCTAATTCTTTCTTGTTAAGTAATTTTGCTATACTGAATCTTCTGATGCAGTTAAAGGTGAGCATAGACCCATCATCTAAATAAAAAATAACGGCTAGAAACCTCTGGTCTATATTCTCACGACTGTTAAAATACTTAAAAAAGCCAGTCATGCGCAGGTGAAACATTAAGTAATCCCCTTTATCCAGCTCTATTAGGATATATTTCCCTCGGCGAAATACTGATAGTATCGTTTGGTCTTTACTTCTGAGCAGGCTTTTATGTCCAATCAGATGATCTTTGATCTTAATGTTTAGTATTTTCCTGCCCAGCACTTTCTTTTTAAGCTGCTGTACAATTGTTTCTACTTCCGGCAATTCAGGCATTATTTTTCATAGAACACAAAAATATATAAACTTTTACTAACTATCCCAGTTCATGTCTGAACATGAAACTAATGAAGAAGTTCTTTTAAATTTTAAGAAAAGCAGAAAAGCGTTTGTTGTCGAGTATGCTTGTGGTTTTCTACTGCTGGTATTGGCAGTGATGTTTCAACTGCAAGGGTGGATAATCCCTAAGCTCTTTTATAATTTTATTTTAGTGGCAAGTCTAGCTGCTTTTATTACTGGTGAAGTATCGATTCGAAAAGACCGCTATAAGATCACTCCTGAGAAGGTGATTATAGTTCATGGCATTATTAAAAAGAGCAAAAAAAGTGTGCATTTTCATCCGTTAGGGTACGTTCCAGATATTAATGTTCATCAAAGCCCTTTGGAAAGATTACTTGGCTATGGCACAATATATGTCCGCGGCACTGGAGAAAATCAATTAGAGATTAAAGATGTAAACAACCCCGAAAAAGTGCTTAAAATAATTGAAGAACTTATTGAAAAAAATAGAGCTATGAGCAGTAAACGTGCTGTTCATTAGTGGTATCCAACAAATTGAGGAGTTCAAAATAAAGAAATAACCTTTAAAATGAGTTCATTCAATCAAATTACTGCTTCAAAAACCAAAACATTTATTAAACTCTAAAAATTATTAAACATAATCCTTAAAAAATAAAGAGGTAATCAAGATGTATAATGCACCCCCCCACCATAGCAATAGTCGGTTTTACATTGTCTTAATTACGGTCATCGTTGCTGGAATATTTGTTCTGCTTATTCTGAATGACAATTACAAAAGCTTAAATCTTACAGGTTCATCGGTGGGATTATTTAAAGATACAGAGGAATCTGTTGATGTTGTAGACTCTGATACTGAAACTGTTGTGAAAGGAAAAGTTAGTACAAAGCAGCCCTTGTTGATAGATTCAGAAGAGGATTCTGAACGTGATATTGAAAAAATAAAAGACTTACGTTCTCGAGAAGTAAGCGTCGTCGTTGATTTTGACCAAGTGCCATTTGTGAATAAGGATGTAACTGTAAAAGATCTGGAAGTGCGCTTTAATAATCCAAATACCAAATTTATACTTAATTCAGATTTACTTGAGCTGAATAATCTAGATGAAGTAGTCTTGACGCTTGAAGATTTTGCAGGAAAGGTTAACTTTGATGATATCGATTTCTCCTTGGATGGAAAAGCTAAAAAAATTAAAGTAAACGGTATGAGTTTCTCCAGTAAAGATAAGCTAGACCTAAGCCTGAGCGATGTAGAATACTCTTACTTATCTGTTGATGATATTGCTTTGAAAGATATTTCTTTTGCTAATGGCAATGGCCATCTTAATGTAGGAGAAAAGCTAAATTATGTTTTAGAGCAGGAAGAGCTTAATTTCTATACCTTCAATGGAAAGATTACCATTGACCATTCCGCAGATAGTTTGTTAATGATGGAAGGGGTAGCAAGAGGAATAGATGTTAGTGGAGCTTTCTTGAACTTAGATGTCAGATAAATTATTTTTTAGTCTAAGATCAATGATTATATTTTTTACACCTTCATTTTTTACCTTTTTTCTATCTTAATGTTCTTTAATTCCCTGCCTATAGTATACTAGGATGACATTATTCACTACTAAAATCTCATTTTCCACCAGTGGTTGCTGAAATGAAATGGAAGCAACTAGAGAATCCGCAGATTCACGTGGTTGCTGAAAGCAACTCACGAACGCTTGCTCTTAAGCAAGTCACGAATGGAACCGTGTGGAATGACTTGACTAGTGACTTGATATTTCACTGGTGGTAATCTAGAGGATTCACATCGAGTGGAAAATGAGAACCAGAGATCGACCCGAGCCCGAAGGGAGAGCATACTACCTGTCTATTGACTGGTAGTGGTCGATTTTCTTTGATTTAACTTTTACAACAGAAATTCTTGGGATAATTTAAAGCATTTTTTTAAGACGCTTAAGTGGATGCTCTTATCTCGGACAGTTTTTACAGCAGTGGCTCCTGTTCTTTTATTTTCTTCCATCCACCTCTCAATCAGCGCTATTTCCTTCTGTAAAAAATCAGCGAGATGCTCTTTGCTCTCTATGTTATGGTGCTTGATGTGATCTAACAAGGCATGAAAATGCGGTTCCTCTTTTATTTTCGAAGGAACCTTCTTGAGAAGCTCCTGCTTAAGATCCATGATTAGTAGAAAGAAATAACAGTTAATAAATATTATGTATAGATTATTATGTCTTTATTCCTTTTTGGGCCTAATACCTGCAGCTTGCCGTGAAGTGAGCAAAGTGAACGGGAGAATAAGCTATTTTTAGGAATTTCTCATGACTTTCCAGCAGGTGTTAGCTCTTTTATTATCGGAATCCTCCGAAACGTTTTGCTGGAGTATGACTATCCATCAAGTGGCCCCACATTCTTACCTGCCAGTCTCTTATTGCCATTAGTCCTATTGCACTTTCTAATCCCAAAAATTCTTCTATTCTAGGGTATCTTTCTTGTAAAATAGCAGAAAGATATTGTTCTGATCGTGTTGAGTATATTTTTCTTACTAATCTTTCCACTGCTTCTTCTTGAGAAGGAAGCATAGTATTCCATTCTTCCGCTACCTGAAATAATCTTTTTGCTGCATCATGTGAAGAAACTAAAGTAGCATATAAGCCAAGGACAAGATTATCACCAGTATCTCCTTGTAATCTGTTAAAATTTCGTGGAAAAAGATACACTCGATCTACTTTTGTCTGCTGAGGAAGAGAAGGTAATTCACATTCTAAAGTAAAGTCTGGTGAAGGCAAAGCAAGGTCGTATCGAACCAATAAACTATGACCATACCCATCCTGAACAATGTTTAAAAACATTCGTAAATGATCTTCATCCATTTATGAAAACAGAAAGAAGGCACTCTTTTTAAGAATTTATATCATCTGGGCTAATTACTCATTTATTTATGCCCATAAAGATATTATGCCAGAATCATATCTTTAGTCAGAGTCATCGTCAGTCAATACAACCCTTTCTCTTGAAGCCCTGGTTTCTTAACTTCGCGGCGGTATTTGCCATACTTATCTTCCGGAGAAAATTTTGGCGGTATCGGCCGGAGTGTCTCGATTTGGCAGAATGAGCATTTCTCTTCTAGGCTATACCTCTTGCAAGCAGGGCATTTATAGATATGTGCAACCATAAGTTAACCACTTTTCTTCATAATATCCTTTATTTGTCACCATAATATTCTTTAGCCGAAAAGCTATTCTTTTTCACGTTCAAAACTAGCGTTGGAAAACTTATCATTAAATTTTTCTAATAATGCCATTATTTTCTCTATGTTTTTTTCCGCTGGCTTGTAATCAACATCTTCAATGACTAGTTTGTAACGTCCTGCTCCTAGATACGTTATCTTAATCTGAGTGGAAATTTTCTCTACTTGCATTAAAGTAGATCTTATTCTCTCTACTCCATCAGAATGGTACGTGTATAGTTTAATCTCTCCATTAATTCTTATCTTTTCCGGCTTAAATTTATCCAATACTGCATTAGTAATCTCTTCTGCCAGAGTTTTTTCCAGCCCTAAATCTTTTTGGCTAATTTTACCGGATACGATATCTTTGAAGCAAAGGTATATGAACGGATAATTCTTCAATACTTTATCTGCGATATCTCTATACAATTTTTCTAGTGGTATCTTTAATTTCTTAGAGAGATTACTGATAAGGCTTTCAGCTTTTAATTCCTGTTTTATCTCATCAAGCTTTTCCATGCGTTGAGTGGAATTAACTCTTCTTAACGAGAGATCGATATGCCCCCTTTCTCGATCGATCTTTAACACTTTACATACAATCTGGCGGTCAGGAGTTACAAATTCTCGAAGGTTCCTGATCCTTCCTGGAGAAATCTCTGAAATATGGATCATTCCGGACTGGTCATATTCCAGCATATCAACAAATACTGAATTGGGAAATATTTTAGTAACTTTGCAGAGAACTATCTCATCTACTTCCGGTAGTCCTTTTCTTTTGTAGAACATTTTAATCTAAAATCAATCTGCGTTTTATAAATGTTAGGTCTTTGTTTGAGAAGGTGATATTTTTGGTACTTTACCTCAGTTTAATAAAATAAATAGTAGTTTTAATAAAGTAAATAATAGTTTAAGAAAAAATATTTCTTAATAGGTGCCTTATTCCAATACTTCCAAAACCCTTGCAGAAATTCTAGATTTCCCACCGGTAGGGTAAGCTAGCTCTTTATTGCAGACTAAGCAAAATACTACATTGCTGGCGTTGCCGAAGATAGTCTGCTCATTTTTGCATTTGGAGCAGCGTACTTTAATAAATTTACTTTTATTTTCTTGGATCATTTTTAACCTTTTGATAGTATCCTTTTTTTGATAATATTCTTTAAATATGGCCTTAAACTAATTCTACCTTTTTTGCCCGTATCCCATAAGGCTGCATGGACATTTTGTTGCAGACAGTACACGTGTAGCGTAAATCTGTTTTTTTAGTTGCTTTTGCCCCGGTTCTTTTGAATTTTGTAACTGCTGGTTTTGAATATCTTCCTAAATTTCCCATACCTCTAGCTCTGCCCCTTCTTCTAGACCTATACTTTGAACCACGGCTTAAGGAGCTAGCTGCTCTTTTCTTATTTTGAGAAATCTTCTGGTCGGTATGCTTCCTGCAATAAGGGCAGTATCTTTTTTTAGACTTAGGAATTTTCATAGTATATTTTTTCTCCGATAACTTGTTTTTTCTTAAGAAGATAGGTGATTTATAAATGTTTTCTTGAGAAGTTTACTTTTTATAATTTACTTGTTATAATAAAGCTAAGGTTCCAGTGATAAGGTCTATTTTTTTTTCTTCATCAGGTCCAATAGCAACACAAGTATTTGTTCCCGGAGCAACAACCGTTCTTCCTGCATCTGTTATGAGAACAGAAACTATTTTCTTTTCTTTAGCCTGTTGAAAATATTTTATAAGTTCTTTTTCATTCTTCACTTTTAGTACAATCTTGGGCATGCCTTCATCCCGCCAATCCTCAACTATTTTTTTTGCAGACCTTAAAACTGCTTCCACAGAAGCGTGGGCGCATTGCGCAGCCAGTTTTCCTTTAGGCAATTGCAAGTCTTGCCGTACAATAATTACCTGTTTGTACATGGTAGAACATGATATGGGAAGAGTTTAAAAATGTACTTATTCCATGTACGTATTTAGTTAGATGGCCAAGAGGTCAATTTTGCTAAGCAATTGTGACAGGCACAGATGTGAAAATCCTCAAAATCACTGCTATTTCCAATAAGAGTTACTTCGGATTTTCACCAAAATTGACGGCCAACTAAATACGTACTATTCCATTGCCAATTTAGATTGTACAAGAATTATTATGTTTCTACTTCAAGCTTTAGCTGTAGAGCGATTAAGCTATGGTATTTAACTCTTCAATGCGTCTTCTAATGATTTAAGCCCTTCATCTTCGGCAAATCTAGAGAAAGAAGCAGCGTCCCTTACTTTAGTCTCAAGCATATTTCTTCTCAATTTCGCTATTTGGCCGTTAGTTATTGTATTTGTATAATATCTTAATGCGTTGTTTTGTTGTTTGATAGCACTATTTTCCGGTTGATTTATTATAAGCTGCCGGAGGTATAGCTCCACTACTGCTCTAGCATAAATTTCTGGGTCAACTTTTCCTGTAAGCCGAAAATCTTCTTGCATTTTCATCTGAAATAGTTCCAGATATCCTTCATAAGGAAAATGAGCTTCAACTTTCTTCCCTTCCCTTCTTATATCGTCAGCAATAGACCTATGTCCAAAGCCAATTACGGTCAGTACTGCTGAGTTATCTATAGCCAGCAATTGCCTGCAGATGCCTCTTTCTCTTTGTTGTTCATATCCTTGCGTTAATGCCAAGCATTGTTCCTGTACTTTCGCCGCATCTGCTGGGGATTCATAATCAAAGAAGGCTTGTATTCCTGTCTGTTCAACTTGAACATAATCAAATCTAGATGGGGGCAATGTTCTTTCCATCACTAATCGTGATTTATTTCTTTTCAATATTTCTACAAGAAAAATAAATTCGCGTCGGTGAAGTGGAGAAGAATTTTGTAATAGCCAATTCCATTCCTTAGGTTCATTAGCAGTAGCAGCATATTCATTGACGGTAGCTTCTATTAGTCGCATATATTCAAAACCACCGTAAGCAACTCCTTCCCGGAAAATAACTGCATTAGAAGAAGAAAGTTCATTAAATTTTGGAGTATCCAATTCTTCAAATTGTATATGGCCCCATAAGTAAAGATCCGTTGAGTCCATAACGAATATTTAAAAAATCCTCACATTCTATATCTATTCTTCACTTCGAAAGCAAACATCAATAGTAGAAATACCTTCTGCAGACACTGCAACACGATTTTCAATAGTTGTGTTTAAATATAATTGTTTTCCACCTACTTGTTCTACCGAGTAATTTCTACCGCTTATTGCTTGTGGGAAGCGCTGGTGTTCAGAAATTGCATGAGCTCGTACTAACCCAAAATAACCTTGAGAAACTTGTTCCGATGTTCCCGTTACAAGAAGATCGATGTCGTGATAATCCCTTCTAAAGGTAGCACTGCCACGTATGGCAACTTGTAATCCAAAGTTTTCTAAATAATTTCCTACATGTCTAAGTGAGTCTAAGTCTCCTTGGCGGATGGTTGTTGGAACGTCCATAAGTTAAAACCTTTTATCCATTTCTATTTTTTAAGTTTTACTTGCTCTTCCATTCCTTATCAAACATGGTTGAGAAGTAATTCACAAATTGTGGTGCTTCTACCCAGACTGCGCAGTCATAGCTTTTATGAACTTTCTCATCATCAGTTAGGAATAAGAGCATGTCTTTGTTATCAATAATGCAGAATCTGCTTTCAGATTCTTTCATCTGCTTAACCTTAGCAAAAGATGAAAAACCGTTGACAGTTTCTGATGCAGTTCCAGTAGGCATAACGACTTTAACATCGACACCGGCTTTCACAGCTTTCTTCAGGGCAGGTGCTAGCATTTCAAATTTTCTTTCTGCTCCTTTCTTAGAGGTCATTAAGGTTATGCTTTGTTTAGCGTTTTTGATCAAGTATTGCAGGTGCTCATGAACTTTATCCCTTCCTCGGAAAGCTCCAGACTTATCGGTTGGATCAACTAACTTTACGCCTTCCGTATGCAAAACGTTCAGTTCATTAAGAAGTTCGCTTTCTTTTAACTGTGATAAGGTATTATTCCGTTGTTCAGCGTCTTCCAAGACTCTTTTTTTAACTCGATCAACTACTTCTCCTGGATTGACAGCAAGATATTTAATAGGTTTGCCAACTTTAACAACAATGAATCCCTTCTTTTCTAAGGATTCTAGAACATCATAAGCTCTGCTCCTAGGAACATTGGATATATCTGATAGTTCTCCTGCAGTGGAAACTCCCCTGGATAATAGTGCTACCCATAGCTTACTCTCATACGAATTAAGGCCGAAGTCCTTCAGTTTGTTTAAAAAGTCTTTTTGAACTATCATCTTGTGTTATCCTCCTAGTTTAATTACCATCGAGAACCTCTTTGACTTAAAACTTGATATCTGCTAAAATAACCAGTACTTTATAAACCTTTCGTCATGTTTGTTACTTTTTAGTAGTCATATGTTGTATATGCCTGGTTATTGGCTTTGTAAAATAATAGGATTTATTCTTTATCATCGACCGTAAACAATCTTGAATCGTTAACTTTAAACAATTTAATTCTCGCGCCTGCATCGAGCCAGCCATGAGCATAATTCAAGGCAGCAAAAGCTAGAACTATATTATTTTTTTCTCTGGCAAAATAATGCGCATCATCATAATACCGCTGTGCCATGTCTAAGAAATCTTTAGCTTCTTTTATCCTTTCCTCATCGAGAGCTACTTTTACTCTATCTAAAGCTTCTTTAGTTATAGAAAAATACTGTTCTAATTTTTCTAGTGTGATGATGTTGTTCATTTGTTTGCTGGGTTGATGCCTCACTGCTTGCGGTGATTTGGATTTTTATTTTTAATAATTAAGCTTTAAGATATCATTATATCTTTAGCGTAATTCTTTCTAAATCATGTTCTTTCTAAATCTTGTGCTTCTTTATTGACTTTAACGATTCTTCCAGTAGTTAATATTGTTGAAATGGGCGATACATAATCTAAAATAGTAGTGCTGACAGTCATAATATTCTCTACGGTATACTTAAAACACCTAGAAACCTAATTTTCTAAAACGCCTCTACTTTTTGCTTTTAATCTCTGGCCTTTTTATCGTAATCGGCAGAACTCCTTCATTGAATTCTTTGATGGCTATTTCTATTGGGTCATAATTTATTTTCTTTAAATCTTCATCAGAAAGCTTTAACAGGAAAGGCGCTCCCATGGAAAGCTGCAATGCTCGTGAACCGATCATGCGTGCTTTTTCAAACTTAGTATAATTAAATACTTCTTCTTCAACTGGATGTGATTTAGCTGCGCTCATGGTAATCTCCTTCGTCATTTTTTAACTGACTTCTACTTTAACTGCCTATCCAATTCTTTCCGTAAAAATTTTGCTTTGTCTAAAGCAATATCAATCATCATGCTTATTTCTTCTACTGACAGCGGAGCATCTCCGCCCTTCTGCATAGCTGAAATGATTCCCTTAACATCAGTAGCGACGGTTAATCTTGCATCATAAGCTTGTTCTTCATCGATGGTTGGATCAACCAGCATATTATTCGCAATTTTGTAGACTGTAACTGGTAGTGGTTCCTTAGCTAACGGCAACGACCTGGTAGTCTTCTGCTTATAATCAATGACCCCGGTCTTTTCGTCCAGCACTGGAAAAACAGCAGACTTTAATGCTGCTAGAGCTGCAAAACCAGCAGTATCAAATAAATTACCTGCATCGTTTATAGTGATAATATCAATGGATACGAACCAAGCTTTTTCTCCTGCGACTAAGCATAATTTCTTCATGTCGATTGCTTTAGCTTCCCTAATTCCTCTGTCTATGACTCTGGCTAATTCCACCGCTTTAATTCCTGGGGGGCCTGGTTCATATTCAGGACTGGAGATCGGCAATAATTCTACATTAACCATGATTCCACCTTCATCAGGCGTATCGTTATATGGTTTTTCGATAGCTAATTTTACACCAGCTAATACAATGGTTTCTCCCAGCTGTACTTTAGCTGAACCTTCAGCAGTCCAGGAGATTCCAGTTTCTACTTTGATTGGCTGGCGGTAATCAGTAAGCCCTCGGCTATCTAGCCGCTTGTTTTCTGCTGCTAATTTTACAATGGTTTCTGTGTTTGTTATCATGGTTAATTATTATTATTCTTTAACTGATCATTTAAATAATATTTTTAAATAAAATAGGTCTTATTTTTCTGTTTATTCATGAACAAATTTCTCTTTTAGGGCTTTTTTCTGCAGTTCAAATATTTGGTCTATTGCTTTTTGTCCTAATCTTAAGGCTTTCAAAAGGTCGTCTTTAGAGATTTCCCCATCCATTTGCAATAAAGATATTTCTTTAGTATTATGGATAACTGCGATTGGTATGTCGGAAACAGTTGCAGTCTTAGACTCAGGATTGAATTCTTCAATATGCTCTTCCATGTAATCTAGATCTGCAACAACCCTATCATCTACTTTTCCCACTGCTACTGCTGCTACCATATCCTTCATAGGGATACCAGCATCAGCTAGGGCCATAGATGCAGCAACTATAGCTGCGCATCTTGTTCCAGCGTCTGTTTGTGGTAATTCGATGAATACATCTACTACTGCATTTGGAAATGCTGAAAGATCAATTACCGGCTCTAAGGCGCTAGTAATAACCATAGCAATCTCTTGTGATCGTCTATTTCCCCCTGGTCTGATTCTTTCACCTGACCCAGAGAAAGGCATCATATTATAATAACAACGTAATAATCCTCGTTTTGGATTTTGCAAGAATTTTGGAAACAATTCCCTTGGTCCGTAAACACCAGCGATGGCAAACGTTTTTCCTATCTTAAAAGAAGCGGAACCATTAGCATTTGGGATAACTCCTACTTTTGCCTCCATTGCTCTTAATTCATCATCATTTCTGTTATCTAATCTTTTTCGGTAAACCATTTTATTTTGTTATTAGCTTGTTTTTGTATGTTGTTCTGTCAAATTGCAATTATGATTTATGTTTATTTGTTTAAGAACTGTTCAATCCTGTCCGTCAGTCCTTCTAAGTGTGATTTTACTTCTACCATCTTAATAGCCTGTTCAGCTTTTAATTCCCCTTCAGGAGTTCCTTTGAGCCAAACTAACCCATTTTGCCCTACAGTAACTTCGCAGCCAGTCTTGGTTTTGATTAAGGAGATCATGCTTCCTTGTTTGCCAATTACTCTTGGCACTTTTTGGCTGTTCATTCCGATGATTCTTCCGCCTTGAATCTTATGTAATCCTGGTTCCCTCATCGTTACATCGATCAGATTTTGAGAGGTTACATTGGTTATTTTTACAACTAAGTAATCACCGATGGCTAATATCTTGGAAAGGTCTTCTTCTTTTTTGATAAAGCGTGAAGAAGCATCTTTGACATTAAGCATGGCAGAGTATGCTGTATTAGTATCCACTCTCCATCCACTCATGGCAATATCTATTACTTTAGCAATAATCTTATCCCCTATTTTTGGAACATATGGTCCGCATAATGGGGTAATTTTTAAGACTCTGCCGGAGATAGAAGCTAAGCCTAAAACTTTAGAAAAAATATTATCATTCTCTCGATAAGTATTGTCTCCGGGAAGGTAATCCATCCCTTCAGCTAAAACTTCTCCAGGAATAACAATGTCACGTTCTTTAATACATAGATTACTCATGTTTATTTCCGCCTCTGTGTGATATGGTTGAAGTATAGCGGAACTCTCCGTATCTCACACGTACTATGGTTAATTTAATGTTTATTTATAAAGTTATTGGTGAGTAATTTTCTAATAGAAAACTTTGGAAAACTATTGGTCGGGAACATGCGCAGGCTGTGGCTTGGAAAGAGTACGTATTTAGTTAGATGGCCAAGAGGTC
>CAZNUS010000002.1:0-88124 GCA_964576385.1 uncultured Methanosarcinales archaeon
AGATATTGGCAAACACTCGCGATACAGCAACTTCATCGGTTATGTTGGCAGCAACTATGATTATACCTGTCGCATTGTACGTTGTGTTCTGTAGCGGAAGGATATCTGGCACAGCCGGATTAATCCTGTCCTGAACGGTGAAATTAGTAGTAACTGTTCTTTTCTCATTACTATTACTATCGTTAGCAAAGAAAGTTATGTTGTACATTCCTACGGCAGCTGTTGTTCCGGATGGAGCTGTGAACGTATTGTTGTATCTGTTGCTAGAACGGAAAATTAATTCTAGTTGTACAATAGTTCCATTTGGTTCGGAAATATTAGCGAATACTCTTGAGACTGCTACTTCATCGGTTACATTAGCAGCGATCATTATTACTTCAGTAACATTAAATAGACTGTTCACGATAGGGATGACATCTGGAATGGAGGGGTTAATTCTGTCTTGGACAGTAAAATTAGTAGTGATGGTTCTGTTTTCATTACTGCTGCTGTCGTTGGCAAAGAATGTTATGTTGTAAAATCCTAAGGTAATTGGAGCTATAAAGGTATTATTGTATCTGTTTCCAGAGCGGAATAATAATTCTAGTTGTACAATCGTTCCATTCGGTTCTGAAATATTAGCGAATACTCTTGAAACAGCGATATTATCAGTAATGTTAGCAGCTATTATAATAATATCACTACTATTATAGGTAGTATTTTGCAGAGGTAAAACATCTGGCACAGCCGGATTAATCCTATCCTGAACAGTGAAATTAGTAGTAATGGTTCTGTTTTCATTACTGCTGCTGTCGTTGGCGAAGAACGTTATGTTGTACATTCCTACGGCAGCTGTTGTTCCGGATGGAGCTGTGAACGTATTGTTGTATCTATTGCTAGACCGGAAAATTAATTCTAGTTGTACAATCGTTCCATTAGGTTCTGATATATTCGCAAACACTCGAGATACAGCCACTTCATCTGTTATGTTAGCAGCGATCATCATCACCTCGCTGTCATTAAACGTAGTATTTTGAAGAGGTAAAACCTCTGGCACCGCAGGATTTATTCTATCTTGGACAGTGAAATTAGTAGTGATGGTTCTGTTTTCATTACTGCTGCTGTCATTGGCAAAGAAAGTTATGTTGTACATTCCTATAGCAGCTGTTGTTCCAGATGGTGCAGTAAAGGTGTTATTATAGCGATTAGTTGAATGGAAAATTAATTCTAGCTGTACAGTTGTGCCGTTGGGTTCGGAAATATTAGCAAACACTCGAGATACTGCTGCATCAGTAATATTAGCAGCAACCATGATTATACCTGTTGCATTGTAGGTAGTATTTTGCAGAGGTAAAATATCCGGCACCGCAGGATTGATTCTATCTTGGACAGTAAAATTAGTAGTGATGGTTCTGTTTTCATTACTGCTGCTATCATTGGCAAAGAAAGTGATATTATACATTCCCAAAGAACCAGGAGCGGTAAAGGTGTTATTGTATCTGTTTTCAGAACGGAATAATAATTCTAATTGTACAATGGTGCCATTTGGTTCAGAGATATTGGCAAACACTCGCGATACAGCAACTTCATCGGTTATGTTGGCAGCAACCATGATTATACCTGTTGCATTGTAGGTTGTATTTTGTAACGGAAGGATATCAGGTACAGCTGGATTAATCCTATCTTGGACAGTAAAATTAGTAGCAACTGTTCTATTTTCATTGCTGCTGCTATCGTTGGCGAAGAAGGTAATGTTGTACATTCCTACCGCAGCTGTTGTTCCGGATGGCGCCGTGAACGTATTGTTGTATCTATTTCCAGAGCGGAATAATAATTCTAGTTGTACAATCGTTCCATTCGGTTCAGAGATATTGGCAAATACTCGCGATACAGCTACTTCATCTGTTATGTTAGCAGCAACCATGATTATACCTGTTGCATTGTAGGTAGTGTTTTGCAGAGGCATGACGTCTGGCACAGCCGGATTAATCCTGTCCTGAACAGTGAAATTAGTAGTTACTGTTCTGTTTTCATTGCTGCTGCTGTCGTTAGCGAAGAACGTTATGTTGTACATTCCTACGGCAGCTGTTGTTCCAGATGGTGCCGTGAATGTATTATTGTATCTGTTGCTAGAACGGAAAATTAATTCTAATTGTACAATAGTTCCATTAGGTTCTGATATATTCGCAAACACTCGAGATACAGCCACTTCGTCAGTTATGTTAGCAGCGATCATTAGTATATTGGTTGCATTAAACGTAGTATTTTGAAGAGGAAGAACATCTACTATACTTGGGCTGAATACATCATTTGCAGTAAAGTTACTCGTTGTTGAACTGTTGACATTATTACTGCTATCATTAGCAAAGTAAGTTATATTATAAACACCAGTGCTATAAGCTAACGTAAAGGAGTTATTATATTTGTTGTCAAAATCAGTCTTATTGCTCAGAGTTAATTGCCTTAGAGTGCCGTTAGGACAAGAGATATTGGCATAGATGGTATTTATGGCAGTATTATCGGTAGCATTTACACCGACTTCTAATGTGTTGGTGATATTATACACCGAATTTACTGCAGGAATAGTTGTAGTTACTGAAGGGTTCGTAGTATCTGGAACAACACTTTCATTTGCGCTAAAGCTGCTGAAAGAAGTTGTATTAAATACTAAACTTCCTCCACTATAACTGATATTAGTACAAACACCGGTAGCAATACAATCGCTTCCGTTAACTTGTATTAGGGTAACGTTGCTGGTATAACCACTAAACTTCATTATTCTTTTAACTTCAGCTAGATTTATTCCTGTTAGAGTGATATTAGCGCTAGAGTTAATCCTGGATGTTATTGAACTAAAAGCAGATGTATTGACGGCAACAGAGTTATTCCCAAGGTGTATCCCAATAGATGCTGAAAGATTAATATCTGCATTGAGTGATAAATTTCTTAAAAAGCTGGAATCGATCCAGGTAATTTCTCCAAACGGAGTTGTATATTTAAGGTTGGCTAAACAACTGCTGTTTCCAGAGAATAATATTGTGGCATTTTTTAATGTGTTATTGGATATATCTGCTCCACAAGAACGATCTACGACTAATCCATAAGTCTCTTGGCGAGATTCCGAGCGAATGGATGGGGGGTATGTATATCCAGTAGAAACATTGAATGTGGTATTAAATTGAGAGGTATCAGCAGTATAATTGCTACCTGCTCCATTTGAAATGAGGATATTATTGTTAAAACTCTTACAAGATGTTAATGGGGTAAAGGTGGTTACATCAGAGCAACTAGCAAAAATTGATGCTTCTGAATAAAAGGTGCAGTAATTACTTGGCCCTCCTATATCGGTACAACTATCGCTGGTATAAACATCATAATTTGTAGTAGGATCAAATAAGCTTGGATTTAGTAAGAAATCATTACTGGTTATAGCACCTTGATTATTTTCACTATACATTATCTGAGTAAAATCAGCATACGATACTCCATTAAAGGTCATCGGTGATAATGATATATAATAATTATACTTGTTGGCGTCTCCTGACTCTAGAATATAATTATCGGTAATCATTGCATTATTAGATTGGTTAACAACTATTGCTTGATTGCTTAAATTATTAAAATTCCTATTTTGTATTACCTTATTATTTCTTAAAATAAGATTGGTGATATTATATAAGTCAATAGACACTGTGTTTGCAACACTTAAATTCCTAAAAGAATTTCCGGTAATAGTTACAGAAGTGCTGTTACCTAAACTAAGTACACCTCCATTGATTTTACCTACAAAATCGTTATTTGTAATATTGATAGTATCATGATTGTTTTTACCTCCTATGAGTTGGCTGTTAGTCACATTATTTGCGTTAAAGGTGAAATTTTTAATATTATCCAGCCCAAGACTAATGCCTAATCCACTAAGGGATCCATAATTTATAGAGTTTTGCTCAACCTGTGTGTTATTGGCGTAATATAATGTAATAAAGCGGGAGTTGGAATTGGTATAATTATTGTATCTTATGTAAATATCCTGAGTGTTATTTAATGATATTGTAGTAGTACTAATAACACTACTAAATAAATTATAGTTGATAGTTATATTATTTGTTTTTACACCGTTGATGATTATTCCTCCGCCCGGCATTCCTCCAGTCAGATTATTGTTTATAATGCTACTGTGATTGGCGCTATTTGGGCTGCTCAAGCCAATACCGCTACAACTTGCGCAATGAAGTATATTATTGACGATACTACTTGCTTCTAGACCATTTAAGCTAATGAGCTGTGAAGTAGAGTTTACAAGGGTGTTATTAGTAATATTAATATTTCTACCTGTAATAGAAAGAGCTGTAGTCTGATTTGTTAAACTATTGTTCCTGATTGTAAGATTATTAAGGGAACTAGCAATACTAATCCCTGTATTAAAGTAAAGGATACCTACATTTTTTATTGTAGAGTTTGTTCCATTAGTCCCACTAGCGATGGATACTGCAGTTCCACTGCCTACAGTTCCGGTAACAATGTACCCATTGCCGTTGATAGTTGCGCCATTTGTAGAAATTAAAAAGCACTGGCTAGAGGTTGTTGTCGTAATATTTTGGTCCAAAGTAACGGTCTGTCCAGGTGTAGTAATCTCACCACAACCTACTTTTACACTGAAATTACTAGTTTGAGTAGAATTAATATTTCCAAAAGTATCGTTAGCTATGATAGTGATATTATAATCTCCGGTTAACCAAGTAATCGTATACGTGCCATTCCATTTATTATCATAATTAGTTCCATTAGTTAATGAAACTACAATAATGGTTCCATTTGGCAGAGTAACATTTGCGATAGCAGAACTGATTCCATTGGCATCAGTGATATTTGCTCCAACTTCTAGGGCTAAAGTAGTATTCGTATTATAATTTATGCTCGGAATAACATTGGTTACGTTCGGAGGGACACTTTCAGAGAAAGTAGTATAATTGCTAAAACTATTTACTACCGCTTTTAAGCTAGTTTCCTGCGCCACATAAGTAACATTACAGGAAGGAGAAGCACAAACCACACCATTTTTAAGTAATTGTTTTACCAAACTTCCAGTAAGCCCATAAAATGTAATATTTGCTGTTAAATTTAATTCAAAAGAATTTGGTGTTTCAGCTACCCCTATCAAATTATCTTGTAGGAAAATTCCCTCACCTAAAACTAAACTTAAATTGGTTGTTAAATTACCTACATTTGTTCCTTCATCCCAACTGATCCTCCCAAAACCATTCTTATAAGAGATATAATTATTGGCTGTCCTATTATCAAAAATAGTGTACGCCCCGCTTAGGGAGCGGATAGAATTATTATAATAGTAATTTCCTCCATCTAGGATATAAACACCATAATTATTAGCGCCAGTTCCATTAGAAGTAATGGTGTTATTTTGGATAATCGAACGCGATTCGCAACAAGAACCATCCATCCTTAATCCATAATTATCATTAGTTCCATAAACAGTAATAGTATTATTTTCTATCGTACTTCCATCCTTAGTAACTCTAATACCTGTGTTATTTGCGCTTGATCCAGTTATAATAAAACTATTATTGTAAAGCGTACCACCCCCCTCTAAGCCATAACCAGTAATTGTTGAATTTACCGTTATTATATTTCTATTGATAGTTCCGGTAAATGAATTAGCAGTACTAATACCCTTAACATCCGATGTCCCATTAATGGTAATGATATTATCCGTTATCAGCGAGGATACTGCTTGATTATCGATGGTTAGTTGCAGTATACCGATGGTGTTGTTATATCCATAAACAGTGATATTATTAGATGTAACAGTTGTATTGTTCCCTAAGGATATTCCCTCTCCAGAAGTATCATTCTCTTTAACATAAATAATATTATTGCTAACTAAACTGTGATTATGCAGATTAGTTACAACACCGCTGATATCTAAAACGATACCGTGGTTATTATCTTTCCCATAAACAGTGATATTATTATTTTTAATAGTTCCACCAATCCCTCCATATATTCGAAAACCTGCATTGTTGTGCCCAGTAGCATTCGCAAAACAACTATTATTATATAAAAAAGGATTGTTTCCAAATTGTGATCGGAAGCAATCAGCATGCCCATCACCATAAGTATTGATTACATTATTAGAGAAATTAGCATTGTCTGAAAAGTTAAGGAGCACAGCTTTATTGTCACCGCCCCCTAATCCGCCGTGCTGTAGAATACAATTTTTTATCGTAAGATTATCCTGGCCTTCAGTAGTAATGGCATATCTAAACGCTGAATCTGAAGTTCCCCAGGTAATTGTAAATCCAGCACAATCTAAAACTACATTGGAGGCATTAAAGGTAAAACATGTTCCTGTAGAAGATACATTATTGGTTAAAGTAAGGTTAGCGGTTATGTTTCCGCAGTTGGTGGAATTTATCTCCTCAAAGACACCAATTACCCCGCTACTGGTTCCCTGACTGCTAAGAACACCACTGTCTTGGCTACTGATGATACTATTATCTTGACTGCTAAGAACACTATTCTCTTGGATACTCATAACACTATTATTTTGACTACTTGTGACACTACTATTTTGACTACTTGTATTCTCGCTACTTGTATTCTCACTCTCTAGATTATTATTCGTAGTATTCCCCAACCCACTAAGATCCATTCCGGCATCTACCTGTCGAATAGTGCTATTGGTAATATCTTCTGATAGAGCCATACTATCAGATACTGTTAATCCTGTAATACCTCTATTGGGGATTAAAACTTGTAAAACCGATGCTTGAATTTTATTAAAAATAAAAGTAGTATTAGAGATGGTGTTTAATAATTCTGTACTGATAGTTTCAGGCATATCGATGTTTATTACACCTAAGAAGTAGCCTCCTAATAGTAAGGTAAAGATAAGCATCATGAGTCCATTAGTTAATGTGCTTCTGTTCTTAATCATTTTTTACCGTTATTATTCTCCATCTCTGTAGACATCCAAATCTCCACTTTTCTCGATAGCATTATCGCATGTAGTTCACAATAATTTTGAAAAGAATGATACACTGACTGGTCTATGCTGAGTGTTACTTTCTTATTTTTACTTTTAAGCGTTGGCTTGTATAACCCTCTTGGGTAAACAGAAGATCCATGTGCTTCTTGTTCCATCCATAATTCTACTTTTTTTGAAAGAAGGATGGCTTTTTCTTCGCAATACTCTCTAAAAGAATTGTAAATTATACCATTTAAACTAAGAGTAACTTTACTATTTCCTTTCTTGACCATTGATTTTAGATGAAAAAGGTGCTTATCTTTTTAAATATTTCTAAAGAAATACATTTCTTTCTTTATACTTACATGGAAGTACACTATTCATCTTAATCACTGATGATTCTGAGGGACTTTGAAAAACTATTTTGACCTATTTTTTTGAGACATCAAAACCTATTGGTCAAAAAAAGGAATTGTCAAACAACAAATTGTTAAACCAGAAATGTCAGATAAAAAATAATTAGGACGAAATGATAGGGTAGAACTAGGAGTTGTATCTTCCTAGAAAGAAAATATGTGGGCGGCAGGACTTTCTTGCAAGCAATTTAAAACTGATTGCATTTTGAACCTGCGAAGGGACTAACCCAATAGGTGTCATAATGTCATCATTTTAAGACCGAGCTTAAAACTCAACACGCCTAAGCCTATCCCATTTGCTCCGGAAACGGAAATAAATTCCGCTTCTGTTTGACCGCTCTGGCACGCCCACGTATTTTATTAGTTTTCCTAGGTTTCTTTTTATAATTTTCGCATCTGTTTAACTTTATGATCAATTTTGTTATAGGATATTTCCCTTTAAGTCTTGAAGTGCTCCTTAATTTCAGATAGTTCCTTATCCCTTGCAATATAGCTATCTGAATTACATAAAACTTAAAAATAGAATTTTCAACTATTGAATACATGAGAAAAATGATGCTTTTAGCAGCTGTTGTTAGTTTTATGTTGTTGGTATTGCTTCCCGCCTGTAAGACACAAACAGGTGCAGCTATTGCAGAAGAAGATCCTTGCTCTTTATTAGAAGGCTCGGCGAAGGATAATTGCTATTTTGAAGCAAATAAATGTAGTAAAATAAGCTCCTTTACTGTTAGGGACTCCTGCGTAGCAGAATTAGCTAAGCTGAAAGCAGATATCAAAGTGTGCAATCTAATTAAGAATGAAAAGACCAAATCATATTGTCAAGAACAAATTGCTGAATTAACTAATGATTCAGAGATCTGTTTAGGTATCAAGGATCCTTACTGGCAGGACAACTGTCACTTTAATTTGGCAATAGATGATAATAAAGACGCTTACTGTTCGCTGATCAGCAGCACTGAACAAAAAAACAAGTGTTTTTATGAAATTGCTCTTTCCACAAAAAACTCTGTTTTGTGTGAACTTCTCCCAAGGGATGATAAGGGAAGATGTATCTTTCAGGTTGCTGTCGCTAAGCCGGATTACCTCCTTTGTCAGGACTTAGAAGAACCAATAAATCGTGATTCTTGTAGAAAGAAAGTAGCAAGGGTAAGTAATAATCCGGAAGTTTGTGAATTGATTGGAACTGAACAGATTAAAAACTTCTGTCGTGAGCAATTTAAGAAGTAATTAGTTCCATCTTCCTCATTTAATTTATGAGGCGTTCTATTTAAGCTGATAATACAAGTATAACTCTTAGAATCATTATAGATAATTGTGTTAATTATGTTGTTGAATTTTAGCAATTATCTATTTAGAAATGCCTATTTTATGTCACTTAATTAATACATATCTCTATAATTCTACATTTAGGTTTTTAACTGCTAATTGGTTTAGAAATTTAATGCAAGTAATTATACTTCATAAGCTTGATTACTCTAAATAAAGAATTAAAACTAATTCTTAGAAAAAATCAGCAGCAATGGTGTTTCTTATTCCAACTATACGTCCTAATTGCCGCAGTTTTACCATAGCCGCAAGAAGCGCATCTCTTTTTTCGGATATGATATGCACGTTTACCGCATCTTTTGCAGGGGATATGCGTTTTCTTTCCGCTTTTTACCCCCATACTGGCTGTTCCTTTAGTCATGTTTATTATCTCCTAAAATAATTTTTAAATATATTTTTATTGTTTATTTGATTAATAAGCCCAAATTAAAAATAATATCTCTCTGCTTACGCAGGAGAAATAATAGTAATAGTATCTCCTCTGATAAATACTTTCCCTAATTTTCTTTTTAATTCGCCATTCTGATGCTCTTCTGCATCTTCCAATACAGTATTGATATGAATATCAAATGCTTTTAATTTCCCAAGATATCGGTAACCATTTTTTAGGTCAACCATCACTGTCTTATTTCTGGCAGCATTTAATGCGTCTAAAGGTCTTGCTCCTTCATCCATAATTACACCCCCTGTAACTTTATTGGTTAGAATGTATGTGCTATATAAATCTTTGCTTTATTAACGAAGAAACTTACACAGCAAACAAATCTGTAAAAATATATACATATCTCTATTTATCTTTTTACTCTTTTCTAGACATTATAGTTTCTACGTACGTATTAAGTTGTTGGCCAAGAGGTCAATTTTGCTGAACTATCGTGACAGGAACAGATGTGAAAATCTTCGAAATAACTGTTATTTTCAGTCAACATCACTTCATATTTTCACCAAAATGGACGGCCAACTTAATACGTACGTTTCTACGAAACTATTATAAAGAAAAACATAGTTTGTACTTTTATGGTTGATTTTCAAAAATTACAAGAAGATATTCATCGCTATGATGAAGAGCGTGAAAAATTAATTAAGAAGAGCCGTGATGTTCTAAAGTTAAGTAAACTGATTATTTATGCTGTGCATCGTGACGAGCTAACGAATGCTGCTAAGCTTGTAAAGCAGATAGAAACCGAAAAAAAAGCGTTAGATAAAATTTCTCAACATAGTGATAAGATGGGTACTGAAGGAAGTTATAAGGTCGCTATACAAGAATATGTCGAAGCAGTGTTGTATTATGAATTCGTTAAAACCGGAAAACTTATTGACATAACCGTTTCTGCTGAACATTTTGTCCTAGGATTAGCTGACCTGCCCGGGGAATTAACAAGAAGAGCTGTATTTTTAGCAGGAAAAGGCAAAGTTGATGATGTAAAAAAGATTGCTGAACAGGTTGATTTTATTTATGGTGAGTTGTTAAAATTTGATTTTAGAGATAATGAAATTAGACGAAAAGTTGACTCTGTTAAATATGAATTAAGAAAACTGGAAGATTTAGTTCTTGATTTAAAACTAAAAGGAAGATAAACTCATTTTGTCCTTCCAATCACTTATTTATTTTAATCGATAAAATTCATCATTCTTTTCAGATCTTTCAAAATTAAAGCCTATCTCTCTAAATAATTGTTCCACATTGTCAGGATCATAGATCCATCCATTTCTATATTGTGCTAACCCTCGAAGATGGTCTGGATCTAGATATTTTGCCCAGCGGATTAAAAAAGTATCAGAATCCCTTAATGGAAGCGAAACTAATAATCCTTGGTCTGCTACTCGCCGTGAATCAACTAAGAGGTCTATGACTCCTCTACGAGTTGGAACATGTTCTAATATCTGCGGTAATAACGTAACATCAAATTGCCCATCGTCAAATGGAAGTTTTTTTCCATCACCTAAACAAAGGCTAATCTTTTCTGATAGGCCTTCCTTTTGGACTCTTGTCATTGCTCGTTGTAATCTTCTTTCAGAGATATCATAGCCGGTAGCGGATGATAATATTCCTTGGTTAATTAATTGGCGGATAATGTAAGCTTCAGCAGTTCCAACTTCCAGCACTGATCGAGGATCCTCAAAATGTTTTAATTCTTCAGATATTTTTTCAGGAGTTTTAAAAAATGCTGCCCAGGTTTCTGCCGACAACAGGTCATAAAAATCGTGGAATTTCATAATCTATAAAAAAAACCAGCCCTATTTAAATGTTTCTAACTTTCACCCCTTTTTAGTTACAATTTAGAAAGATTTATAAATCATTATCCATTTGGTCTATGATAAACATCATAGTGATCTTAATAATAATAATAATAATAATAGTTTACTGTTATCACTTCCTTTAACATGAAAATATTAGCCATCAGCGATTTGCATGGAGATAGGGGTTTTGCTAGAAAGATGGCTGAAAAAGGCGCAAAAGAAAAGGTTGATTTGGTTATTCTTAATGGTGATTTTGTTGATGCGCAAGGGAGGTCTGATGGCATAGTTGGTTTATTTAAAGCAAAAGGATTAGAAGTTGCTGTCATGCCTGGGAATCATGAGGGATTAGCTGAAGTTGATTTTCTTTCTCAGAAATATGGTGTAAAAAATTTGCATGGGTATATTTTAAGGAAAGGTGAGGTCGGTATATTTGGCTGCGGGTATGCTGATGTAGGTATTCATCAGCTTAGGGAAGAAGATTTCTTTAATACTCTTAGGCAAGCCCATTCACAGGTAAAAGATATGAAAAAAAAGCTAATGGTAACGCATATCCAGCCTAGTGAAAGTATTCTGGGCATAGATATGTGGCCAGGCTCAACTGGAGTAAGAAAGGCAATAGAAGAGTTTCAGCCAGATTTGCATCTTTGTGGTCATGTTCATGAAACTGAAGGTATTGAAGAAAAGATCGGTAAAACCAGAGTTATTAATGTTGGCAAGAGCGGGAGGATATTTGAGTTATAATGCTAGAAGATATTTACCATGCAATCTTGGACAAACCCGGTGTCTCTTATATTCCAGGTGATTCTGAATCGCTTACAATATCTGGACCACATGAACGGCTACGTTTGTACTCTGAAGGAGGAAAACTATGGTTAGATTATCATAAGCATGGTAAAGCCCCAGTAATATTAACAGAAATGAAGCTTCCCATAGCACATCAAGGTAATTTAGGAGATCGTGCCTTTCGTATGATTAGAGAAGAATTAGGTAGGGATAGTACAGCTGACCGTGTAATCCTGCAATTAAACTCTGAAAAAGTAGGACAGCTAACTAGACGTTTAGAAGAATTTTGTAGCTTTATTTAGACTTTTTAGTCATTTAAACTATAACTGTTGAAATGCTAAATTAGATGGTTTTTTTCTTAGAATCATCTCCATATAGGGTCCTTTTTGATTATCATGCGCTTGAGATTTAAAAACAGCATAAACTCTATCTCCCGTTGTTACTACTCTTATGGTCCTTTGACCTCTTCCATAAACATTCCATCCTCCTTTCCTTTCAAAGTCTCCTTTGGACAAATATTTAACTGCTTGGATAACCTCTTCCCTAGACATCCCTGGGAGAACTCTTACAGGACAATTATCCCCTATAGTATTAAGTTTAAATTTTCTTGCTAATCCAATCTCTTTATTAAAAAGATATTTTACTATCTGCTCTTGTGATAATACTGTAGTGCTGATAATATCTGGATCAAAGCAAACTCTCAATCCATTTGTGAGCCCATTTAATCCATGTTTTATTGTTTTCATAAAACTATGGATTTTTCCTCGTGGAATATTTTCTGTTTGAGATTTTTCTATAACTGCAATCAACAGCTGAAGGGTGGCGCCTATTTTCAGATATCCGTTCCTTAAATCTGGTACTGTAGAATTAAATTTATCATACCATGCTCTGAGATTATTAAGATAAGTCTCAAAAATAGTTTTTGATTTTCCTGTATCGCTTTGAAACCTTAGCGCTTCAACAACAGCTAATAGCTCAGAAATCCTTTTTGGATCGGCAATATAGCTAAAACTAGGATTGTCTAAAATTTGAACATAAGGCTGTAATTTTTTAAACTTCATGATAACACCTTTTTTATTGTTAAAACATTAACCTAAACAGTTGCTCCTCATCTATTTCGTTTAATCAGGTAATATTAATTATTTAGGTTATATTAATTATTTATTATATAAATCTATTTTACAAAATGACTATCTTTATTATCCTCACTAAATTTATATACCTATTCGTCATTTCTAATTTAATTTTACCTAAAGAGGTGTATTTATGAAGCAATCATCAATTAGATATATGTTAGTTCTTTTGATATTAATAGTTCTGTCATTTTTTGTTTTTGCCGAAGATTTAGATAATGCTGAAGAAACAGAAAATGTAGAGGAACTCTCAGATACCGGTGTAAATTCAGATGATACTCTTTATGATGAAGAGTTTGATAGGATTACTGTAGAAGGCATTTATGATGATGTAGATGAAGTTCAATTAGAAGGGGAAGCTGGGATGACTCCCGACAGTGGATTATATTTCTTAGAAGAAATTGTCGAGAGTGTTCTAGTAGGCGATGACCCTGAAACTGCTTTAAAGTATAAAGAAGAAAAAATATTGGAAGCTAAAGAGATGGTAGAGTCAGGAAATGAAGAAGCTGCCGAAAAAGCCTTATCTAATGCAGAGGAATATAACACTATCATCAAAGAAGAAGTTTCTCCAGAAATAGAGATGAAAGTAAGGGAAAGCAGCAAAGCTGTAAAAATGGTCTTAGAAGATTTTGACCTAGAAGATGAAAAGTGGGGAGACATTAGGGAAACTGTTGATGAAAATCTCCAACAAGAAGATAAAGTTGCTTTGGCTGCAAAAATTTCCAGCAAGATCGCTGGATTATGTAAAGTCCTATCCGATTTAGATCCCTTAGAGTATTCAAAGATATGTAGGACTGATGATGATGCTCCAAAATGGAAACAGGATTTAGATAAAGAATTGACTGCAGAACAGGAAAAAGAAGCCAGGGAATTCTTTGAAATAATGTCGGAATGCTTCCAAAACCCTGGAGAGTGTAGATGCAATGATATTACGATTAAACCATTTGCTGAAAAATGCAGTACTATTGCTCCTCTAGCAGCTAAGTGTGAAGAAGGAGATGAACGTGCTTGTGGGGATATGGAAAAAGCAGGAGACCCTATAGATTTATTGCCGGACTATCTGCAAGATGTGATGGAAGATGTTGAAGATAAGTATAGTGAAGCAAAGTATGATCTGCATATGCCCAGTGAATGTGTTAAAGAAGGCGCATTGACTAGGGAAGCTTGTATGAAAGTTATGTTTAGGCTTAATGCTCCTGAAGAATGTCAGCAGGCTTTAGAAAATGGGGATATCAACCCTAAAAATGAAAAAGAGGCCCGAGAAGCATGTGAAAGAATAATGTTTAATAGTGAAGCACCTGATGAATGCAGAGAAGCAGGTTTGACCGATTTTAGAAGTTGTGAGAGGCATATGTTTAAGTTAGAAGCTCCTCCAGAATGTCTAGATGCCGGTTTGACTGGCTCGGGCAAAGATGACTGGAAAAAATGTGAACAGATCAGATTTAAGATAGATGCTCCACAAGAATGCTTGGATGCTGGACTAACTGGGCAAGGTCGTGACGATTGGAGGAAATGTGATGCTCTCAGGTTCCGCTTAGATGCTCCTCAAGAATGTTTGGATGCTGGTATAGATGGTTCTGGGAAAGACGACTGGAGAAAATGCGATGCTATAAAATTCAAGCTTGATGCTCCTCAGGAATGTTTAGATACTGGATTAGATGGTACGGGAAGAGATGATTGGAAGAAATGTAATGTTATCAGATTTAAATTAGAAGCTCATCCTGATTGTCTTGCTGCTGGATTGACTGGGGCAAGGGATGATGATTGGAAAAAGTGCAATAGTATTAGATTTAAATCAGAAGCTCCTGAAGAATGCCAGCAATTTGCTAACGAACGTGATCCTTGGAAATCCTGTCAACCTCTCCAATTTAGAAAAGATGCCCCTCAAGAATGCCTAGACGCTGGTTTAGACGGCACGGGCAGAAATGATTGGAAAGAGTGCGATAAGATTAGGAAGGAATTAGACGGGAAAGAACAGCAATCAGAAGAGATGGATAATTCTGGTGAAAATAATGGCAATGAGCGAGAAGATCAGCAACAGCGGAATGGAGAAGATTCTAATAATGGAGAATGGTCTAATGATAGAGAATCCTCTAATGAATGTTCCAATGGTTGTTCAGATGAATGCGGTGATAAACAATGGGACTGCTCAGCTGGAAGATGCGAATGTTTCTCTGATGATAATCGCGACGATTCGAGAGATTCTGGTTCAGATGGTTCTCATTCCGATGGAACTGGTTCAGGCAGCGATGGAGGGTCTAGCGATTCAGGTGGCGATTCAGGATCTAGTGGTGATTCCAGTTCTGGAAGTGGGGAAGATTCATCTGGCAGTTCTGGAGAATCAAGTAGGGATGGTCCTAGTTCAGATGATTCGACTTCAGATGGTTCTGATTCAGGCAGCGATTCAGGATCTAGTGGTGATTCAAGTTCTGAAAGTGGATCTTCATCTGATTCAGGCAGCGATGAAAGCTCTAGTGATTCTGGATCTAGTAGCGAAGTTTCTTCTGATGATTCTTCTTCTTCAGGAGAGGCCATTACTGGATCTGCAACAAAATTTGTTTATTCAGGTAATTCCGGAGAAAATCGTTTCCGAAAGCTTGGTAACTTAAATTACTTTTACAGTGATTAAACCAACTATATTCCAATGAAACCAGTTATTTTTAAATTATTTTATCCTTTATTTTTTCTAATGATATTTACTATTTTTTTTTTGATATTTTTTTTGCAGGGTTGTTCAGGAACCAATAATTTTTTCGAAGATCCCATTGGAAATGATTTGTCCAAAGACGCACTTTACGATGAAGCATTAATAAAATTGCATCAGCAGGGTGTAACTAACATTACTAACAGTAACATTACTAAAACTAGTATAACTGAGAAAAATTTGACAGATGATACTCTTGCTGAAACTGATTTGGCAGATTTAGACAAGCGGTTTAATCTTCTTAAAAAGAAGATCAGTTCTAACCTTGATAGTTCAAAAATAAATTTGGCTCAGTTCGTAGGGATAAAGATTGAATTAGATTATTTGAAGATCCAAGGGTATAATCAAAGCAAGGTAGATAATCTATGGGTTGCTTTCCGAGGTTTGTTTTCAGTTAAAGAGCCAGACTACCGCGGTTTAAGCTTAAATGATCGGTATTACTCAATAAATAGGACAATAGAACGGATTGGCTCTAAAGAAGAAGAACTCACTGTAACGAAATACTTAGAATTGGAGCAAAGCATTAACCAACTCGAAAAAGATCAGTACCTAGAGCAGAGAGTTTCTAGTTTAAGGTCACTTTTTTTGAAATTAGTTTTTAGTGAAATAGAATCTGCAATTCTAAACTATGAGCCATTATCTTTTGAAGAGCAAGAAATTATTGAAGATAGTACTCAAGAGGCTGAAAAGAATAAAACTGAAGAAGTAGGATCTCAATTAGATGAATCACTGCAATTAGAAGAATCTGAAGAAGAACTTAAAGATAAAGAAGACCTTAAAGAACCACAAGGACCGCAAACCAAAGTAGTTCATCTAATTGATGGTGGGTTTGCTGTCAGTTCGATAAGAATTAATCTAAATGATACCGTACAATGGCTAAATGCAAGAGAAGGACGTTATAAGATGGCTTTTATTGTAGGAAATAGAAACTGTCAGGAAGTTAAGAGCAAATTTTTTGGCTCAGGAGAATCATTTAACTGGACTTTTATCAAACCTGGCACTTGCTGGATATCTGATGGGATCTTTACTACTCAAGCAATGAGTGTGATAGTAACATAAACTATGTTTAGCTCGGCGGTAAGTGATTTTTTACTTATATTGTTGGACAAAATAACTACATAATATCTGGCCGACACTAATCTCTGGAAGCCTTAAATGATTCCGTTGACTCTAGTAAAAAAAATACCTTTAGGACAAGAATAAATGACAATTTCTATTCAAATTTTAGGAAAGCTATTGATTTATTTAAATCTTTAGAATCAACTATAAAAATTGTGTCTGTCCAACATGATAAAAATTCGTAGATATTAACTCCATTTTCCGCAAACAGAGATGTGAGGAATGATACCACTCCGGGAATTGTTTCAATATCTTTAGATGATTTAATATTGATTAGCACCATGTTTTTATTTAGTTTTATCATCTCGCTTTTTGTACTTTTTTCAATTAGCTGAACATATTTTTCTTGGGTAATTATTGTATAGTTATCCGATCCTTCTAGGATATACGAACAGCCAGATTCTTTTTTTATTTTACTTTGTATATCCTCAAGTAAATCAAAATTAATACTTTTCTTCAGAATAAATACTACTATCTTGTTCTTAATTTCTATTTCCGAATTAGAAAGTAATCTTGATATTTCTTTTTCTTGGCCAAATTCTTTCCTTAAACTATCTTGTTTTCTTCTAGCGGCTATTAATATTGCTTCTTTTGAGCTTTTTTTTCCGATATCCAATTCTTTTGCTATATATCTGGCTAATGCTGAATAGTTTATTAGCCCTTTCTTTAGACAATGCTTGATGTGTGGGTGTTCATTAATGTAATCATTTGTGATTTCAGTTGTATTTTTCTCCATAATTAAGTTGATTATATTTAAATTATATAAATTTTACTATTTTGTTCTATTTAGAACATTATTGTTAAATTTTGTTTTATATTAATCATTAAATATAAATGCTTCTTTTGAATACTTAATTCTGATTAAAATGAAGAACAAAGTGATACTAGCATATTCGGGGGGGCTTGACACTTCTGTAATACTCAAATGGTTGATATACAAGGGATATGAAGTTATTTGTTATATTGCGGATGTTGGTCAAGATGAAGATTTTGATAAGGCTAAATCCAAGGCTCTATCTATTGGAGCAAGTAAAGTATACATTGAGGATTTAAAGGAAGATTTTGTTAAAAATTACATCTTCCAGGCATTGAAAGCTAATGCTATTTATGAAGGCAAGTATCTTCTTGGAACTTCGTTAGCAAGACCATTGATAGCAAAAAAACACATAGAAATTGCGAAGAAAGAAGGAACAAATATAGTTGCGCATGGGGCTACAGGTAAAGGAAATGATCAAGTAAGGTTTGAATTAGCTTTTATGAAGCTAATGCCTGATGTAAAGATTATTAGTCCATGGAAAGACAAGGAATTTTTAACTCAATTTGATGGAAGAACTGATTTGATTAATTACGCCAAAGAAAATGGGATTCCAATAAATTCAACTCTTCAAAAACCTTATAGTATGGATGATAACCTGATGCATATAAGTTATGAAGCTGGATTACTAGAAGATCCAAAATATGAAGCTAAAGAAGAGATGTACAAGAAGACAGTATCACCAAAAAATGCGCCAGATAAAGAGATTAAGATCATCATTGATTTCAAAAAAGGTACTCCTATTAAGGTCACTAACCTTACTGAAGATAAGGTGGTTGAAGGAGCCTTGCAATTATTTCAATATTTAAATGAATTAGGTTCTAAGAATGGTATAGGGAGAATAGATCTTGTTGAGAACCGTTTTGTTGGTATAAAATCACGAGGGGTATATGAAACTCCTGCAGGAACCATTTTGCTAAAAGCGCATCTTGATCTAGAAGGTATTACATTAGACAAAGAAGTGTGCCATTTAAAAGATATGCTCATGCCAAAAATTGCCGAATTAATCTATAACGGATTTTGGTTTAGTCCTGAATTTGAATTTTTAATGGCTGCAATAGAAAAAAGCCAAGAAAATATTGAGGGGAAAGTCTATTTGACTCTTTATAAAGGAAACATTTTTGTCACAGGGCGTGAATCTGTGAAGTCTTTGTACGATGAAAATATTGCAAGTATGGATAAATCAGGAGGATATGATCAAACAGATGCGATAGGCTTCATTAAAATAAATGCATTAAGACTAAAATTAGGTGCTCACAATGAAAACTTGGGATAAAGGAATCAATCAGAAAAAGGAAATTGAACAGTTCACAGTAGGAAATGACTATATCTTAGATAAGAAACTAGTAAAATTTGATTGTTTAGCTTCAATAGCTCATGCTAATATGCTGAACAGTATTGGTTTACTTTCGGATGATGAGCTTAAACATTTAGTCGATGGATTGAACGAGATAATCGAGCTTGATTCAAAAAATCAGTTTGAAATTAAACAAGACGATGAAGATTGTCACACTGCAATTGAAAACTATCTTTTAATGAAACATGGCGAAGTAGGGAAAAAAATACATACCGGAAGGTCAAGAAACGATCAAGTTTTAACAGCCTTACGCTTGTACGAGAAAGATGAGCTGAGTGCGATAAAGAATTTTATTAAAATATTTATAACCTCGATAGATTCTACTATAACAAAGAGTGGTTCCATAAAATTACCTGGATATACCCATATGCAAAAAGCAATGCCCACTAATATAGAAACATGGCTGGGAAGTTTCAAAGAGTCAATGCAAGATAATCTAAAGATGGTTGATGCTATCCAAGAATTGATAAATCAGAATCCTCTCGGTAGCGCTGCAGGATTTGGTGTACCCGTGTTTGAAATTGATAAAGAGAAGACCGCAAAAGAATTAGATTTTTCAAAAGTAATGAAAAATACCTTGTATTGTCAGTTAAGCAGAGGTAAATTTGAGGCTCAAATACTGAATGTTATCTCAGTGATTATGTTTGATTTAAACAAATTGGCAACTGATCTTATGCTTTTTAATATGCAAGAGTTTGGTTATATCGAATTACCTTCTGAATTTTGTACCGGAAGCTCTATTATGCCTCAAAAGAAGAATCCAGATGTTCTTGAATTGATTCGTGCAAAATACCACGTTATTCTTGGGGAAGAGTTCAAAGTAAAAAGCATGATTGGAAATCTTATTTCAGGGTACAACAGGGATATTCAACTGACCAAAGAACCATTAATTAATTCTTTTGATAGCTTGAAGGAAAATCTCTCAATAATGTCTTTAGTTATAGTTGAGATGAAAATACACAAAGACAACTGTGAAAAAGCAATGACCAAAGAGTTATATGCTACTGAGGAAACCTACAGATTAGTAAACCAGGGTCTTCCATTTAGAGATGCATACAAAGACATAGGAAGAAAGTATCAATAAAGTATTTTTATCAATCCTTGATTGATTTTCTTGCTAAAAATTTTAAAAGTAAGACCATTTAAGAATAGTTTATGGCTAAAATCAACAATTTAAATAACCACTTAACTAAAACTATTTTTCCTGAACTTCTTGCTCCGGTTGGCAATAAAAGCATGTTGGTTGCAGCGGTCAAAGCTGGAGCTGACGCTATTTATTTTGGGATCAAAGGATTAAATATGCGTGCCGCTTCAGGTAATTTCTCTCTCGATGATCTATCCGATATCGTGAAATATTGCCATAAAAATAAGGTAAAAGCTTATTGTACCTTAAATGTCATTGTTTTTGAATCAGAGTTAAAGCGATTGAAAGAAGCACTTATCGAATTAAAGAAGGCAAAGATAGATGCGGTCATCTGCTGGGATCTAGCAGTTATTAAAATATGCAAGGAGCTAGGTATAACCGTACATCTTAGTACCCAAGCTTCTGTCTCTAATTCTGAATCTGCGAAATTTTGGAAAGAATTGGGAGTAAAAAGGATCGTTCTAGCCCGAGAATGTTCTTTAGAAGACATTAAAGAGATAAAAGAAAAAGCTGATATAGAAATCGAATGCTTTGTTCATGGGGCCAGGTGTATTTCTCTTTCTGGACGCTGTTTTATGAGTCACGAATTATTTAATAAATCAGCAAATAGGGGGGAATGTTTACAGCCCTGCCGTAGGGAGTGGAAAGTAACTGATGAAGAAGGTAAAGAGATGATCATGAATCATAATTTTATTATGAGCGCTAAAGATCTGTGCGCTTTACCGCTTCTCCCAAAATTAATTGATCTGAAGATTAACTCACTTAAAATTGAAGGCAGAAATAGAGGGGCAGAATATGTCCATAAGGTAGTCTCTGGTTATAGAAAAGCTTTAGATGCTGTTAAAAATAAAATTTTTAGTGAAAAATTAGCAGCAGAACTTGTTGAGGAATTAAATAAAACCTATAATAAAGGATTTTCTCAGGGATTTTTTGTTGATTATCCTTACCATCAGCGCTGTGATGTTTACGGCAGTAAAGCTGCTGAAGAAAAGATACAAGTAGGGAAAGTAAAGAATTTCTATAAGAGAAATAAAGTCGTAGAGTTTAGGATTGACAGCGGGGATTTTTCTAGAGGTGATAAATTAGCTTTTATCGGAGATACTACTGGTTATATTGAACAGATAGTTACAGATATCCATAGTGATTCTGGAAAAATAAGCACTGCAAAAAAAGGAGAAATAGTTACCCTTAAAATAACCAATATTGTACGTGAAAACGACAAAGTTTTTCTTATTAAGAATAGGAATTTTAAAAAAGAAGCTTCACACAAAAATAATTAATCGCACTTCACCAACACCATATTCCTTTATATTTATAGCGGTGGAAGTAAATAATTATATGTTTATTCACTGCTATATCCAGAGGAAATTACTCTTTAGCTATACGAATATTAATTTCCTTTCGTATAATAATCAATATATATTTCCCAATCAATATATATTTACCTACTCCTAAATATTCTCTATTCATAAATATCCCTATCAATACGTCGACCAAGCGCGTTAGCATAAGCTTCCCAATGATTTAGCTTTTGCTGTAAGTTTTCTTGCCTCATCTGAATATCAAATTCAGTAGGAGCTTTTATCTCAAGATATGCTGAAAGCGCTTTCCTTTTTTGTTCCATAGATTGGATAAATCTCTTTCTTTTTTGTTGATCAAGAGAGAGTTCAACTAGTTGCTGGAGAACTCGACTCTCATCTGAATACTGATTACCATCAGAATATTTTTGTCGTAATGCTAATAGACCTTCATAACCTAGAGCATGCTGTTCTAACGAAGAAGGTGAACCAGAAGTTTCGTAATGTTCTTGAATAAGAGCTATTTCGTCTGGTATGATGTGGTCTGCTAGAAATCTTCCTGATGGGTTACTTTTTCCTAATTGTAGGGCAACCGACATTGCAAAAGAATCTGCAAAACCTTCTCGTAGCCAAGGGTCAAGCGTTTGAACATCTACTCCTCTAGTTTTTAAGGCAAAATCTTGGACGTAGTGCCCGTATTCATGAAAATAAGTGTGAACAGCATGAGCCCCATAGCGTAGTAAAGTATCGCGATCAAATAATATCATTCCATTAATATACCCACCAGCTGCTTTTAAGTCTTTTAATACGGTTGAAACCTTTTCATCTAGTGGTAGTTCAAGTGTTGAAATTTCAGTTTGACAACCTTGCTGAAATAATGGCCTGCTGATATTTGATAATAACTGTTCATAAAAGCGGTCGAAAAAAGGTTCTTGAACGTAATAACCTCCAGTTATTCCATCTAACCAAGGTCGAATCTCTCGCTCTACGAACTGATCTAACAGGAGCTTCACTTCTTTTTCATAACTATCATTTAAGAAAGCTGTAGATATATCTGGTAAAGAGATCGGTGGCGCTGGTAAAAAGAATACAGGGCCTTCATAGAAATGATGTCTATGTCGAATTTGCTGTATTGTTTGTGGAATTAATATTGGTTTACAATCAACGGGTTTATCTTCTGTTAAACAGGCCTCAAATCTTTTGAAAGCAGGATCTTCTTCAACATCATCCATTCTTTTTTCTAGTTCTTTTCTACTCTGTTTTTCTCTAGTTTCCAATTGAATCTTAGCGGTATCCCAAGAAAATGGGGATTGGTGTGGTATTGGACTAGGTAAAGGAGCTTCCAGTCTACAATAATCTTCCAAAAATCTCAGTGGTTGAGCTACTATATTCGATGTAAGTAATAACCCTATACCCAGAGTAAGAGCTCTAACTGAATTTATCAGCGTCATTTTATTTTGTTACTCCTAATCAGTTATAAATCTTTTGGTTAAAACTGAAGGGATTTATCTCAACAAGCAAAAAACGCATATTTTCTTACTCATTTTTATTAACTAGGCCTTCCTAATGCCTAAATAAATGTTGGACCAATTATTTGATGACTTTGTTCGTAGTAGGAGATTAGAACTAATAGAAACATCTGATAACCTTCAGGCAGCTGGTTTTAGGTTAAGTGCATTTTATGAAAAGAATATTTCTCCAGAAGTCATGAGGATAGAAAAGAAGGTAAATGAAAGTTGTTGTTATGTGATTGGTTCAAATTCAGCATATCGCCTGACTATTAGTATTACTTATGCCTGTCTTGGAGACTATTTAACTTTGCTTTTACATGATGATCATTTTTTTACAAATATGGGTGTAAGAAAACAATTTGAGGGGTATCTCGGAAAACTAATTGCTCCAACCACGATGGTCAGATGTGAATTTGATTGTGATGAAGAAGGAATTCAAGCAGTACTTGATTGCTTTTATCCTTGTTAAACTATAGATAATTCTGTAGGATATATAACAAATTGCACAGAATTATCTAATAAGACAATTCCAAAAGAGTCATATAAACCAGGGGATTGTCTATATTTAAAATTATAATTCATAAAAATCTTGTTTAGCATAATCTCTGGTGAGTCTTTCTCCATCAGAAATATATGTTATTCCGATAGTTTCTACAGAATCTCTACCAATTAACTTTAATCCTACAATAGAAACGGGATGGCCGTCTATTTCTGAAATCAATCTGCATTTCTCAGTTGCGTTTGCTAGTTCCTTAGTCACTTCTAGAGCTAGTCTTAATGTTTCTTCAGATTGTTTTAATGGATCGGAAATAGTTCTACCTTGAACATTAATTACCAGTGATTCTAATTGTTGAGTTTTCATAATCTAATTATACTTAAGGAGTACCGATTCCACCAGTTCCTGTAAGTGTAGGTGGTTGGATTATTCTTTCTAACCTATTATCTGCTTCTGTTTCTATTGATTCAACTAAACCTTCAAAAATAGATCTATATGTGCTTGCAACCAGTTCATGATTTGCCGGCAATTGTTCATTAGCTTTTCCTCTATAAACTATCACTGTTTCTACTTCATCCCAGGCAAGCATACTTCCATTGCCCTTAAAACCAACACCGGTAATTGAATCACAATAAATTCCTCGATTCTCACAATCAGGAACTTTATCTGTTTTTGCAGTTAATTCAACTGAGTCAAGAGAGTAACTGCCATCACCAGTTGAAAATAAAAAAGATTTTTGTCCCCAACTGTATACTCCTCTTGCATTTGTTGCTTCTCCTGACAAATTTAAATGATACCTTGCTCCGGTAGCTATACCTTGTTCTCCATCGTTAGGAACATCGGGTACTGCTGGCTGTTCTACTGACACTATGGATAGATAATGTCCATTCAGAACACTTTCTAATAATGGGTGGATACTTTCTTCTGGATCGGGAAATGGACCATTCCCTTGAGGATTAGAAGGGCTTACTCTGTTAGCTAGACAACTAGCCAAATTATCTTGTAAAGCTTCTTCTCTTTGTGAACAATCAGTGACATCAGCATCCATATCCCATATTCTTAAATTCAATCTTCTGCTTTC
Source organism: uncultured Methanosarcinales archaeon (assembly GCA_964576385.1). Lineage (GTDB taxonomy): Archaea > Nanobdellota > Nanobdellia > Woesearchaeales > GW2011-AR9 > JACOZM01. The sequence goes on from CAZNUS010000002.1 coordinate 24,388, forward strand.
TGCCAGTTCAGCTTGAGTTTTAGATAAGTTCTCTTTTTTACCTTTCAGTTCTCTTTGGCAATCTCCTTCTAATTGACTAACCCGACCAAGGTCATCTGAAAAAGGGAAATATACCGCAGCCGCACCAACACCAGCACCAACAGCCAATGCTGCCAAAGTAGTTAAGGTATAAGTAAGTTTAGACATGTTTATCTCCTTATTTTTTATATTGATTCCTGAAAAATGGGACGTATAACCCACTGCTTGCAGCGGATATTAGATCCCCATTAAGATCTATTTCTCTTCTCATATGCCTATTATTTATAAATCTTTTGCTACTAAATAGTGGTATTTGCTTTTAGTAAAGTTTTTTATAGTTCTTATTTTTATGTGTTAGTATGATCATTAATTGTCCAGAATGCGGGAAAAAGTTGCATGAGGGCCAGCATCATTACGCCGATGGTTTTTTTAAGGTTCAATACTGTAAGGGCTGCGGGTTTCGTAAAGAATCTGCTTTAGAATTATAGTGTGTATAATCCGCATATATACAAAGACTATAATCCTTTAGAAGAATCGTACGTATTTAGTTAGATGGCCAAGAGGTCAATTCTGCTAAGCTATAGTGACAGGCACAGATGTGAAAATCTTCGGAATCATTACTATTTCTGATAAGAATTACTCCAGATTTTCACCAAAATTGACGGCCAACTAAATACGTACGAAGAATCTAGTAAATGCATATCATTTTAGCCGTATCTTATTGGTGTTTCCATAAGGAATCTTCTCGATTAGGCCCTTTAACTCCAAATTTCTTACTTTACGGGAGAGTTTTACTTTAGAAAGACCTGTTTTCAAAGCCAATTGTTTCTGCCATAGTTCCTGTTGCGGTGCATTAAATAATATTTCAATAATCAGCTTCTCTTCTTCAAATAGGTTTCTAGTTAGCTCTTCTTTGGAACGTAGTAATTCTTCTTTTTTTTTACTATCTCTGGTTGTAATGATTTCTGCAGAATTTTTATTTTTGTTAAATTTATGAGATAGGTTAAACCCCTGTACATTTAGTTTTTCAAATAGTCTACTTTTATTTCTAAAAAATAATAGACTTATACCTAAGGCGATAAACACAATAATAACAGTTAGCTGGAGAAGCAACTTTATTTCTGGGCTATTAGGTTGATCATATATTATCATCATAGCTTTATTGCTGATGATATGCTTCTCGTTCCAAGAGATGATTACATTCCTGCCGTTGGTCTGAACCAGATCTGTTTTTGGGATGATGGATGGTGTCGGTGATTGCAAACTATGTTTTAATATAGCTCCTTCGGGAAGAATGACATTTACCTGAATTCTCTTAGCATCTAATTCTCCTAGGTCTAAAATAAAATAGTCATCTCTACTTTCTTCGATTAAGGATTCCGTGATATATTTTAAGGTGAACTGTTTAAACAACTTGTTGCTTTTGAGAACTATCTCAGTGTAGTCTTTAGAAGGGTTTAATTCAAAATTAACACTATGTACTTCTATTGCTTTGGCGTCAAGTGGCAGGATGAGATGATATTGAGAATGGTATGCTAAAAAAGAGATATTCTCTTCAACTATAATTTTATCACCAATAATTGTATAGGTCCCTTGATAGCTATCAATTTCTTCCTGACCTGTTTTCGCTGGAGAAGTATTTTCTTCCGCTAATGCTATCCCTGACAAGAACAGTAAGATAAGACCTGTGACTTGAAGTAATTTGTTCATATGTTTAAAAAATAAGAGTAGTTTAAAGATTTTTAGGTATTAACTGTCAGGAGAGATTATTTTTAAATCATTTTGCCCAATCCCGCCAACATAAATTCCCCAGAAACATCAGATCTCCAGAATAACATCTTTCTTCTCAAATCTCACTTTTGGCCTTTGAGCATAACTATCATCAGCAGAACGATAGCCTAAAGCGCAGGCAACTACGGTTATTAAACCTTCTTTTTGTAAGTTAAGAATCTTATCAAAGGATTCTTTTTCTATACCTTCCATAGGACAAGCGTCAATTCTTTTTACTGCTGCGGCCATCATCAGCATGCCTAACGCGATATAGGTCTGTCTCTGCGCCCATTCTGACAAGGTTTTCTGATCTTTTCTTTGCATAGACTCCAAAATTCTTTTCTTATAACCCTCCAATGACTCTAAACTTACATCCCTGATCTTTACAATATTCCTGATATGTTTTTCAGCTAGTTCTGCATTCACTTTTTGTGGTACAGAGAAAACAACAAAATGAGAAGCATCAGTAACCTGATCTTGGTTGTGCGATACTTTTTTTAACTCTTGCCTTAACTCTTTACTTTTAACGACTAGAAACTTCCATGGCTGTAACCCATACGAAGAAGGAGATAAGCGTAACACTTCTTCTAACTCCTTCCAATCTTTGCCAGGGATCTTTTTAGCAGGATCAAATTTTTTAGTAGCATACCGCCATTGGAGATCATCAACAATTGTCATAAGTCTTAATAAAAATAAAGTAATTTAAATTGTTTTCCTTTTGCGGTAATACTTTAACTTACCAGTACATAGTTAAACCAAATTAACCCCTAACCTTGACGACGACTTTGCTTTACTAAGCTGTAGTATTACCTTTCGTTATGTTCTTACCATCAAATCTTTTTTCCCTTCAACATCAAGGAATTAACTACCACACTCACCGAGCTTAAGGCCATAGCGCCTCCAGCAATCATCGGGCTTAACAACCATCCGGTAAAAGGATAAAGCGCACCGGCAGCAATTGGTATGCCTAAAACATTATAGACTAATGCCCAAAACATGTTCTGTCTGATCTTACTCATGGTTAGACGGCTTAATTTAATAGCTTTAGGAATATCTAACAAGCTATTTTTCATGAGGACAATATTACCGGATTCCATCGCCACATCAGTGCCTGAACCCATGGCAATACCTATGTCAGCCTGCGCCAAAGCAGGAGCATCATTAATGCCATCACCCACCATAGCTACTTTTCCTTTGCGCTGTAATTTTTTAACGTAACTAGCTTTGTCTTCAGGAAGAACCTCTGCAAAAAAGTCAGTGATTCCAACTTTTGAAGCAATTGCTTTAGCCGTACGCTGATTATCTCCGGTAATCATGAATACTTTCAGTTTCAGCTTCTGTAGCCTACGGATAGCTTCTGGAGAATCTTCTTTTATCTCATCTGCCACAGCAATCATGCCTCTACATTTTTTTCCTTCAGTAAGAACCATTACAGTCTTACCTTGTTCTTCTAAAGCGTTAATTTCATTTCTTGGCAAGGAAATGCCCAATGATTCCATCAGCTGCGGATTACCTAGGTGATATTCAGTTCTACCTACCATAGCTCTAACACCTTTCCCAGGGATGGCTTTGAAATGATACACTTTCTGCCAAGAAACTTTTTCTTGTACAGCTTTATTAACGATAGCTTCTGCTAAAGGATGCTCAGAGTTCTTCTCGATACTCCCAGCAATTTCCAAAAATCCCTTTTCATTGATTCCTTCAGGTATAATATCGGTTACTTCCGGTTTTCCTTTAGTTATAGTACCTGTTTTATCAAAGATAACTATTTTTAACTTATGAGCAGTTTCTAACGCCTCTCCTCCTTTAATCAAAATACCTTCTTTAGCTCCTTTTCCCGTACCGACCATAATCGCTGTTGGTGTAGCTAATCCTAAGGCGCAAGGGCAAGCAATCACTAAAACAGCAACAGCAGTGATCAAAGCAAAACTTAAGGTTTCATCAAACAAAAAGTACCAACTTCCAAAAGTTAGTATGGAAATGATCACTACAACCGGTACAAAATAAGCGGAAACTGCATCAGCAAATCGTTGTATTGGCGCCTTTTTAGTCTGAGCTTCTTCAATTAAGCGAACTATCCTTGATAAAACAGTATCGCTGCCAACTTTGGTTGCTTTGAACGTAAAACTTCCTTGTTTATTAATGGTAGAGCCGATAACAAAATCTCCTTTTTTCTTTTCAATAGGGATGCTTTCCCCCGTTACTAAACTTTCATCAAGAGCAGAATGTCCATCAACAATGATACCATCAACAGGAACTTTTTCTCCAGGCTTAACAATGACTAAGTCATTAAGCTGTACATCTCCAATATCAATTTTTTGTTCTTTACCATTTCTAATAATCAAGGCCGTCTTCGCACCCATTTTCATCAATTTAGTGATAGCTTCACTAGTTTTTCCTTTAGCGAGCATCTCTAAATACTTCCCGACAACAACTAGTGTTATAAGAACTGCAGCAGCTTCAAAATACTGATCTGCTTCTGGCAGGAATAGGACAGCAAAAACAGAGTAGAAGTAAGCTGCGCTGGTACCAAGTGCAATTAGCGTATCCATATTTGCGCTTTTACTCTTTAAAGCGGCCCAGGCGCCTTGATAAAATGATTTTCCAATGTAAAATTGTACGGGGGTAGCTAGAAACCAAATGATAAAATTACGGAAAGGAATATCTTCTGGCATGAAGAGCATGCTTAATAACAGAGCAGGAAGCGAAAAGGCAGTGCTTAATACTATCTTCTGTTCCAATTTTCGCAGTTCTTTCTTTCGTAGCTGAGCTTCTTTTTTTGGATCCATCTCTTTAGCCGAATATGCTTTATAGCCCTTATTAACAATAACGCTGATTAGTTTATCTTCTTTTACTTGGATAGGATCAAATTCTACTGCCGCTTTTTCTGAAGAGAAGTTCACATTAGCAGAAACTACTCCAGGCGTCTTTAATAATGCCTTAGAGATGATAGTAGCGCAACTGGCGCAATGCATTCCGGATATTTTAAAATTGGCTCTAGTCATGCTTGCTTGTTTATTATTTCTACTATCAATATTTAATTTGTTATTTTCACTATCACCATTTAATCCATCGTCAGCATTTAATTTCTGATTGCTATTTTGTTTATTAATTTCTTTCATTTGTACACCATCATTCGTTTGTAGATATCTAATAGCCTAATATTTTTTGCCTCTAATCAACTTCTTATATTCTTCATAATGCTATCTATCTTTCCCCTCGAATAATCTTACAGCAATACTCATTCATATGCTTATCAATCAGCGCTAGTAATGGCTTAATGGTAGCATCGTTTACTTGGTAGTAGCAGTGCTTTCCTTTACGTTCAGGAAAAACCATGCCGCAGTGCTCCAAGCGCCGAAGATTATGGGAAACTAATGTCTGTTCCAAACCAGTTTCAGCACAGATCTCTTGTACACACTTCTTCCCCAACTTAAGGGTATTCACGATCTTGAGCCTATTGGCATTGGCTAAAGAGCTAAAAAAAAGCTTATAAGCCGCAGGGGGTATCTTGTTTATATCAATTGATTTTTTTATCATATGACTATATTTTCATATATCATTTATAAATGTTATGCTATTTTGTTAATCGCCTATTAGATTTTAACTGAGATTTTAAAATAAATAAAGATAATTAAAGCTTGTTTATTCAACAATCAGTTGTCCAACCATATTTCGATGTCCATCTCCGCAGTAAACATTACAGCGGAATTTAAAGCTGCCTTTTTTGTCTGCAGTGAACGCTACAGATGTTTCTTGTCCAGCAGTGATGCCTTCAGATGAAACACCTAATTCCGGAATGGATATGCCATGGTAACCACTAACACCAACTATTTTTAAGGTAACTTCTTCTCCTTGTTTAACTTTAATGACGGAAGGAGTAAATCCAAAATTATAGGCTTTAACTACTATCTCTTTAGTTGAAGCTCCCGTTTCTTTAGTTAAAGTTCCGCTTTTTTCCTGTGCATCTGCAACCGAAGCCCCAGTGCTCTGTTCCTTGCTGCAACCGAGCAGAACCAAACTTAATATCATTAATACACTTAACAACACCTTCACTTGTCTCATAGTTTTAACCTCCTTATTCTATTTAATAAATTTATAATTTTAAATATTTAACGTTGCCGATATATTAACTTATCTTTCAATATTTTTATGATCTTAAAACTATTTTACCTTGCTGCTCCACAACCGCAACCGCCTCCACCCATGCTACAGCTGCCTCCAGTAGGTACTTTCGCTTTGTTAAGATCCTGGCTTACCGTAGCAGTATCAACTTGTTCTTGAACGATAAAAATTCCTTGGAGCATACCCATAGCGCAGCTCCAGGAGATACTGCCCGTTTCTGTAGGAGTAAATTCTATAACTTGCTCTCCTGGTTTTATCTTAAAATTAAGCCCTAATTTTGGTACGACAATGGCGCTATTGCACCCATTTAATTCTTTACCATCAATAATCCATTTGACTGGAACGTTTTTCTGTAAGATAAATTTATTTGGGCTCCATCCGCTATATTTGACATCCATACGTATCTCTTGGTATCCATCCTTAATCGTAAATGTGTTTTTAGCAGCATCATTTCCGCTGTCGCTTGTGGGAGTAAATGTTTCGCTTAATCCGCTAGTTAAGGAATTAAAATCATATCCGCTTCCGGTAAGAGCTAAACCGCGATTAAGCATAATCAATCCCAATATTAAGATAAAAACACCGGAAAATTTTAATATTTTATACGTTGCTTTTGAGCCTACAAAACTGGCGAAATAGCCAAATCCCAGCATTACTGGTAACGTGCCCAGACCAAAGATAAATAACATTTTTGCTCCTTCCGATACGCTGCCAGTGCCTGCAGCTAAGATATACATCGCTTGTAATGGTCCGCAAGCAATCATTAGTCCATTTAATAAACCAATGATTAAAGGGCTGTGGTGATGATGAGCTTCAGTGCTAACAAATTTTTCTATAAAACTTGGCCAGCGCCACTGAAATTTTCTTAATGAAGGAAAGATATTTAACATTTTTAATCCAAATATCATTAAAAATATTCCTGCAAAGATACCTACAAATCCCCTTATAACTGGCGTGAATGCTATGATGCTTCCTAAGAATCCAAATATTGCCCCTATTACTGTGTATGATAATGTCTTGCCAAAAGCATAAGATAGATGCATCTTGTGCGGCTTTTTCCCTTGTTGTGCTCCTTTGGCAGTGTAAGAAACAACAAAACCACCGCACATAGCGATGCAATGAAATCCAGTTAATAGCCCGATGACAAATAACAAGCCGTAGCCAATATTTTGTCCAACTTCTGGTAGTTGTATACCGCTTAAATTAAAAATATATATCCCTGCTGCGATTAAGCCGATTAAAAGAATAAACCATCCAACAAAACTACTAGAACTTTCTTTTTTAATTATATTTTCACTGATATCCAACTCTGCACAATGGTACCCTTTTTCTTCTATGGCCTTCTTAATATCAGCAATATTTGTTTTTTGCTCATCAAAATTGACTGTTACTATTTCTGTTTTATAATCAACATCTAAAGAATGTACTCCTTGTAATTTTAAAGCTTGCTTAGCGATAATTTTCTCACAGCTGTGGCAAGTCATACCTTTAGCTTTAAATTGTTTAGTCGTCATGAATACCCTCCTTGAAATATTTATTGAAGTAGTTACCCAACTTAGCACCAAAGTATTTACCTTAGTCCCACAAGACTATTCAGCAGTATATCCTTCATTTTTAATAATATGTTTTATTTGCTCTAAAGATACTTTTTTCTCATCAAAATTTACTGCAACAGTTCCTTTCTTATGGTCTACAGAGCAACTGTTCACTCCTAATTCCTCAAGAGCATCTTTTATTAACACTTCGCAGCTCTTGCAATGCATGCCTTTAACTGTTAGTATTGTCTGTTTCATTTTTTCCTCTATTATTTTATTTCCTCTACTATTCTATTTTTTGTGAAGTTCTTTCTTCATCTCCTCAAATTCCTTTTTACTTATCTCACCTTTAGCGTAACGTTCTTTAACAATTTCTAAGGCATCTCTACTTAATACAGTTGCGATGCCCGATCCTTTGCTGTACTTCCAGATAGCCCAGATTATAAAAACTATAACGGCTAACCAAAATATTCCAATTAAAAACATGCTTACACCTCCTAATATCCCTACGCTTCCAAATAAATTGCTGAAGCATCCTAAGTATGGCATTTTGATCACCTATTGTTTAATTTGTTTAGTTCAATTTGTTTAATTTTGATTATTTATAATGTCTCGGCTATTGTTAAACCACCGAGAAATAATTCTTATTTCTTAGGTACAGAAAATCTTTTTCAGATTTTCCCGTGTCAAGAAAAAATAATCTTTCATTTTTCTTGTTGTTTAAATTGAAATAGTTCTGTTTGCAACGGTTTATAAATTATATTGTGAAACTAGTTTCATGAGAAAAATATCCCCCTTTGTGGGAAATAGTTTCGGGCACGGTATTCCTGAATAATTTCATAACCTTTATTAATAAATAAAGCTTAAAATAAAATTATGATAACACCAGATCAGTTTCAAGGAACTGTCTTAAAGTTTGCATTGCTGTATCATGGCTGCAGCGATAGGTATCGCGCAGAAGCAGCAGCAGGCACTATCTCTCGGTCACAAGAGAGAGTCCCAGAGTATATTGGGAGTGTTCCTATGCCGTATGCAGAAGTACGGTTTACAGGGGGTTCTAGTACTATCACTTTATCTTCTGTTGAGAGGAATCCGAGAGTTACATGGGGTGTAGAATATATGCTTCGCCTAGATCAGACCAGTTTTGATCAGTCGGATAGAATGAAACAATTACAGTCTAGAGGTGTGCTTACTTATGATCGATTAGGTGAAGAGCCGAATGGTATTCATCAGCAAGAATTTGCTCAAGTTTTCTTTGATCTTAGAGACGAAAAGGTAACCTATGCAGGATGGAATAAGTTTTTACAAGCTGCAATATCTCATTTTCCAGATATCGAAGGAGCTAGTCTTGAAGTAGGTTTGGATGAGTTTTTTAAGATGTTTGAAGATAAACATATCGTTAAATAACTCCTTATTTTTGTTATTATTAGTAGGGTCAATTCTTAGCAGGGTGAATTTATAGCGGCGGAAGCAAATATGTGTAGTTTATCCGGCGCTATATTCAGAGAAAATTACTCATTAGATCTCCGGATATTAATTTCCTCTCGTATAACTTTCTTAGGACTTTAGTATGACTATATTCGTCATACCCCTTCTTTTGCGTTCAAGCAGCCCTTTTCCTTCTAATCTATCTAAAACTCTAGAAACTTTAACTTTAGTTAACTTTGTTTCCTTAATTAGTGAACTCTGATAAACTGATCCTTGTTCCCTCAATAGGATATTCATGAGTTGCTGTTCTTCAGCATCAAGTGATTGTATTTTCTCCTTCCACTGCTTCTCTTTTTCTTCTGAAGTTATTGCATTAGGATTACTTTCATGAATGATCTCTTTATGGACTATTATCTGTTCATTTTTTAAGAAAAAAGTAATTCCTAACCCTAATGCTACTAATAACCCTACTAGTGTATAACTAATCATTTTTTGAGTCTTTAGGGTTACTTGCATAGGACAGGAGGCGCCGTGGGTACATGTAGTATTAACAATGGTTTCTATAGCATTATTAAAGGAGACTACAATGAGAAATACTACTAATGCTAGTGCTATTACTAAAAAACCAACATGCTTATTTTTCATTGTTAGAAAATATCTGCTTTTTTATTTAAACTTTTGTACTCTATTTTTTAAAATAGAGTTTAAACAAGCTAAAAAATAAAAAGTTAAAATATTATGCAGTATGTTGGAATTCATTGTCAAGCATAGCTTGGTATCTTTGCGTTACAACGACCCAATCAATCGCTTTAAAAAATGCGCTAACATAATCCCCTTTCTTTAAGCCATAATCTACCATATAAGCATGCTCAAAAACATCCATGATTAATAGCGGGGTTGTGCCTGCTAAATGTCCTACATCATGTTCGTTAATCCAAAGATTAAACATTTTTTTTCCAACTACATCATAAGCTAAAACTACCCAGCCTATACCCCTCATTGCGCCAACAGCTTTGAAATTAGTTTCCCATGCTTCCAGAGAACCGAATTGTCCAATGAGTGCTTTTGCCAAGTCTGAGGTATTTGCTATTTGGTGCTTCGGATTTTTACTCATGTTTTGGAAGTACAATTCATGCATTCTCATTCCATTGAATTCCCATCCAAATCTTCTCTTTATCTCAGCAAATTCTGGCGTTGCTGTTTTTCCCTCCTTCACCATCTGCATCAGCGTGTCCATTAATTTATTAGTGTTAGTCACATATCCTTGATATAGAGTAAAATGGTTATTTAGCAAGGCATCGCTGAATCCAGTAGTGCCAAGTAAATGTTCAAACTGTTGTGCGTTGTAGGTCATTTTTTCTTACCTCTCCTGTTTTAGATTTTTCCTACTAGATCTAACCCTGGCTTAAGAGTTTTTTCACCAGGTTGCCAGTTTGCTGGGCAGACTTCTCCACCATGCTTGCGTACATACTGAGCAGCTTTAACTTTACGAATAAGTTCAGCGCTGCTTCTTCCAATATTGTTAGCATTTAATTCGTAAGAGACTAACACACCATCTGGATCTATGATAAACGTACCCCTTAAGCTTAATCCTTCTTCTGCTATGTACGTTCCATATGCTCTGCAAATAGCTCCCGTCGTATCAGCAACCATAGGAAATTTTATCTTTTTAATAGTTGCAGAGTTGTCATGCCAGGCTTTGTGAACAAAAACAGTATCAGTAGATATGCTTAGTACTTCGGTGTCCATTGCTCTTAATTCTTCATAATGGTCAGCTAAATCTCCCAATTCTGTTGGACAGATAAAGGTAAAATCGGCAGGATAAAAGAATAATACCACCCATCTCCCTCGATAACTCTTTAGCGAAACTGCCTTAACTTGTTCATTATGATATACTTCTGCAAAGAAATTTGGGGCAGGTTTGTTGATAGTAGCCATATCCTCTTCACACTGTTCCATCGAACATTCTTCTTCAGATTCACGGCAGCAAGAACCAGCCGATTCCATCTCTTCAGTGCGGCAGCAACCACCCATACTTTCTTGTTCCATCTCTTCGTTTTCTCTACAACATCCGCTGTTATTCATTTTTTTCCTCCGTAACTACTTAAAATAAGCAGTTATCTATTTTATTTTCTTAAATTTATTTTTCTTAGGGAATAATTCTCAATAGCATCCTTTAGCATCTAACTCTTTTAATATTGCTTTATAGTTACTATCCCTTTTTTAATAGTACATTGGCAGGCATAACGTACAGTTAGGGTGGCATCCATCATTTTTTCATTGTCCGTAAGCTCTGATAGGTTTTCTGCTCCTTCTACTATCTCTATTCGGCAAGTTCCGCATCTCCCTTCTTTACAGCCAAATAGTACCCCTAACTCTTCACAAGCTTCTTGGATAGGGCTACCATCCTTAAGTTCTATTTCTTTTTCTTTAATTCTAATTACAGCCATTTCTACAAGTATTGCATATTCCTTTAAAAAAAATATCTACGGAACTAACCTGGAATAAATCATCTGGGCTTTTTTTTAAGATTTGGAATTGTACATTTTTATTAAATACATCACTAATAGTATTACACATATTGCAGATAAAATGGTGATGTTCAGACAGATCAGCATCATAATGAAATTGCTTATTGATCTCTAATCGTACAATTTTACCTTTTTCTGCCATGAGGTTTAGATTACGATAAACAGTTGCTAAAGTAATGGTGGGAATTCTTTTTTTAATCTGTACATAAACGCCTTCAGCAGTAGGATGTGTTTTTACTGATTGCAGATACTCTAGGATCGTTAATTTTTGGATAGTGTTGCGGGTAACCATAGTTAATCATTAAGCCAATTGATTTATGGTATAACTTAGTAGCGAACGTTAATTTCATTCTGTAGTAGCGAATATTAATTTTATTCTAATAATTTGTCGCTACTAGGTATAAAAAACATAACTATTTAGATTATTAATTCTGTTTTTTAGTACTAAACAACTTATTAATAATAATTATTAATTAATATTAATTCTTTTATAAGAGTTATGAATTATAGTGGCGGACATTAATATCCTGAGAAACATCATACGTTTTTGGGACACCAGAAATTGCCAAGCAATTTTTCAGTGATTGAACAATTTAATCCTGACACTATATCTAAAAGACCAAATAATCTGTTCAATTAATTATATCTTTTAGTATAGAATTGGGATATTTTTAACTAAAAAATAAGTTTTAATTATCTAATGCAACTTCATCATTAACCTAAAAAAAGTAACCGCACTTAAGCAATAAGCTCCTATATAAGCTAAATCACTAATCATGCCTAAGGTTCCGTATATCCCTTGTGAAGAGGTATAGATATACAACAAATCCCCTAATAAAAAACCAATATTGGCATAAAACAAAAGGATAAGTTTTTGCTCATAAGGATCAACATTGCGGAAATGAAATAGAAGATTTGCTGATGTAATTAAAATTAATGTGCTCATGATAGGATAAAAATAACCTAAGAAAACATTTCCTTGGCTTTTTGTAGCTTCTAGGTCTATAGTAGATACAAAATAAGTTACCACTACTGCTAATATTGCTCCAAGGATCAATAAGATATTTAATTTTGATAATTCACCATTATTTTTATAAAGAGTATAACTAAGCGCAATAAAGGACAAGAACATAACTGCAGAACCGCTAACCCAGTATAAGTCCGGTATACTTACGGTTGGTGGCATTTCAAATACTTTGAATAGTAAGTACCAGCTTAATTCTCCTAATGCAAATAAAACGTAGCCGGTAATTAAAAAGAAAAAGATAAAAAATTTTAGGTCAGAAAACAATTCTTCTAATTTATCTTTAAATAAGCTATTTATTACAATTATGCCTAAAATAGCTGTAAGTAAAGCAAAAATCAGAGTTATAAGGTAAAGGTTACCCTGAAGAGCTTCTACGACCATATTATAATCACCATATTCTAACTCTCTTTTTATACTAGTTATTCTTTTTAGGAATGTTTAACTATTATATAAATCGTTCGGAAATACATTCGGAAATGCTTTAGCTGATTGAACTATGTCATAGTTAAAATAAAGGACGGCGATACTTTTATAATCCCTTAAATAATCCTTTAACTACACTAACAAAAGAGAAATATCCCTTTAACTACATAAACAAACGAGAGATATCATGAGAGATATCTTTTCAAAAAATAACCCTTTAACAAAAGTGGAATAATTATATGGCTTATAAAACATCTTCTTGGGATTTAAGAGAAATAACCCCAAAAAATATTGATCTAGAATTAAAAGAGATAGGATTACTTGCAGCTGCTTTGGAAAAGAAAAGAAACTTACTAACCAATAATATTTCAGCAAACGAATTTTTATCTTTAGTTAAGGAATTTGAACAGTTAAGAGTAAAAATAAGTAAAATAAGTTCTTATACTTCTTTAAAGTTCTCGGAGAACACTGCCGATCAGCAGATAGGGGCGGAAATGTCTAAAGTTGAGACTGCTTTAGCAAAAATAAGTAATAAGCTTCTATTTTTTAGTCTCTGGTTTAAAGACATGCCTGAAGCAAAAGCAAAAGAGTTAATCAATGCCAGCGGACCATACAGGTATCATTTTGAACAGTTAAGGGTGCTTAAGCCATATACACTTCAAGAGAGGGAAGAGCAGATTATTAATCTCAAAGATACTACTGGTGTTTCAGCATTAAACAATATCTATAATATTCTAACCTCGCAATTTAAATTTAGTGTTCAAGGGAAAGAAATAACCCAGGAAGAACTGTTATCTTTGTGCCGTAGTTCATCCAAAAATACCCGACAAGAAGCTTATACCCAGTTATTGACCAAGTATCGCGAGTATAACGGTGTGATAGGGGAAATTTACAAAAACGTTGTCAATGACTGGAGGGAAGAACATATTGGTTTAAGAGGCTATAAAAGCCCGATCTCGGTAAGAAACATTGCTAATGATATTCCTGATAAAGCCGTAGAAGCGCTGTTAAAAGTATGTGATAAAAATCAGCATTTATTTCAGCGTTTTTTTGAAATAAAAAGGAACAAATTAGGGATAAAGAATATGACCAGATTTGATATCTATGCCTCTGTGGAAGAGAAACAACAGAAAACCGCTTACCACCAAGCAGCACAAATGGTGCTGGAATCATTTGACGCATTTTCACCTTTATTTAGAGAAAAAGCAGAAACTATTTTGGATTCAAACCATGTCCATTCCCAAGTTCAAAAGAAAAAAATGTCCGGAGCTTTTTGTGCTAATGTGAACACTAAAATACCCCCTTATGTTTTATTAAATTACACTGGCGATCTTCGCTGTGTTTCTACATTGGCTCATGAATTAGGGCATGGTGTCCATGATATGCTTTCTTCCATTCAGACCGAGTTTACTCATCAAGCCTGTTTGCCATTAGCAGAAACGGCATCAATCCTTTCTGAGATGCTGCTTACCCAGAGCCTTATGAAACAGGATCCTAAAAAAGCGTCAGTATTGCTATTTTACAAATTAGATGATCTCTATGCCTCTATAATTAGACAGGCTAGTTTTGTAAATTTTGAAATTAAAGCTCATCTGATGATGGAGCAAGGGAAAACTATACAAGAGATCAGCGATTGTTATTTGTTAGACTTAAAAAAACAGTTAGGATCAAAGATAACAGTAGATAAGCTCTTTGCTTATGAATGGATGTATGTTTCCCATTTTTTTCATGCTCCGTTTTACTGTTATGCCTATGCTTTCGGGAACCTGCTGACATTAGCATTGTATGAGATGTATGAAGAGCAAGGAGAGGAAATGGTGCCAAAAATCATTGAAATGCTTAGTAAAGGCGGAAGTGAATCACCGGTTAAAATTACCGACAGATTAGGCATAGATATATCTTCAGAAGAATTTTGGCAGAAAGGTTTTTTAGCGATAGAAAAGATGATCAGAACAGTTGATAAGAACAGTTGGAAGTAATTAAGTTATAATAAGGTACCCTCACATTAACTAAAATATAGTAGCGAACATTATTTTATTTTAATGATTTATCGCTACTATACTCTAAAATAACCCTCAGTTATTTTATGTACAAAAATGAATAGTTTTTCATTTTTTGTATATCAAAAACATAACTATTTAGATTATTAATTATGTTTTTTAGTATAATATGCTGGTATGGGTTGCTAGTAATAGATAAATAGAAGGTTGCCAGTAATAGATAAACAGAAATGGTAAACTACCAATGTCCTAAATGCGGGATGAAATACAGCCTGCCCGGAAAGTGTACCATGGATGGTGCAAAGCTGATTAAACAGGAAGATCAGAAATATCCTTCTTCTTCTTCTGGTGTTCAAAAAACCAATCATAGAATGCATCGAAATTATAAACTGCATCAAGATGGTGAACATTCTAGGAATCATCATTCGCATCACGAAATGATGGTTCGGGATTTTAAGAAAAGATTCTTTATTTCCTTAGCGTTGACTTTTCCTGTACTTTTGCTAACTCCTTTGGTTCAAAAAGTACTTGGGTTGAATATCACTTTTAAAGGGGATATTTATGTACTATTTGCACTATCAGCAGTAGTGTTTTTTTACGCTGGATTACCGTTTCTTAAAGGAAGTATAGACGAATTAAAAAACAAGCTTCCGGGAATGATGACCTTGATTGCTACCGCTATTAGCAGTGCTTTTATTTATAGTTCTATAGTTGTATTTGGGCTGAAGGGAGAAATATTTTTCTGGGAACTAGTTACTCTTATTGATATAATGCTTCTGGGGCACTGGATAGAAATGCGTTCAGTAATGGGGGCTTCTAAAGCTTTGGAAGCGCTGGCAAAACTGGTGCCTTCTGAAGCCCATTTGGTAAAAGGAAAAAGAATAATGAATGTTCCTATTTCTAATTTAGTTCCAGGTGATATTGTTTTAGTTAAGCCGGGAGAAAAAGTACCTTCTGATGGAATTATCTTTCGTGGGGAGAGCAGCTTAAATGAATCAATGTTAACGGGGGAGTCAAAACCAGTAAGCAAAAAAAAAGGAGATAAAGTAATCGGCGCTTCCATTAATGGGGAAGGGGCTTTATACATAAAAATAACTAATACCGGAGAGAAAACTTACCTTTCACAAGTAATTCAATTAGTTAAACAAGCGCAAGAATCAAAATCAAAAACTCAGGATTTAGCTAACAGAGCAGCTACTTGGTTGACTCTGATTTCAATTTCTATTGGAACTCTTACGCTGGCCCTATGGCTTATGCTTGGAAAAGATCTTGCATTTGGTCTGGAAAGGATGGTAACTATTATGATTATTACTTGTCCCCATGCTTTAGGTTTAGCAGTTCCTTTAGTTGTGGCCGTATCTACTGCAATATCTGCAAAAAATGGTTTTCTTATTAGAGATAGAGTTGCTTTTGAGAATATTAGGGATATAGATACGATTGTTTTCGACAAGACAGGGACTCTTACTAAAGGTGAGTTTGGCGTAACTGATATAGTTACCGATGGATTAACTAAAAAAGAAGTATTGTTTTATGCTGCATCATTGGAGATTAATTCAGAGCATCCTATCGCTAAAGGTATAGTCAAAAAGGCAACAGAAGAAAGGATAAGGATTGGTAAGACTAAAAAATTTAAGGCTCTTCCAGGAAAGGGTATTCAGGGTGTTATTGGTAAGAAAGATATAATGGTGGTTGGTCCTTCCTATCTTGCTGAAAAAGGCATAAAGCCAAATAAGATCAGCATTGAATTAGAACATCAAGGAAAAACAGTAATTTACATTCTTATTAAAAATAAGCTATTTGGAGCAATAGCTCTTGCTGATATCATCAGAGAAGAATCAAAGGAAGCAATCAGTACCTTAAAATCCATGGGGATAAAATGTATGATGTTAACTGGTGATAATCAAAAAGTTGCTGAATGGGTTTCTAAAGAATTAGGGTTGGATGATTTTTTTGCAGGAGTTCTACCAGATCAGAAAGCTAAAACGATCAAAAAGATTCAATCAAGAGGGTTAAAAGTAGTCATGGTAGGAGACGGTGTAAATGATGCTCCAGCGTTGGTGCAGGCCGATGCAGGTATCGCTATTGGCGCTGGAACGGACGTTGCTATAGAATCTGCTGATATAGTTTTAGTCAGGAATGATCCTCGTGATGTTGCTTCAATAATAGGTTTAGCTAAAGCAACGTATTCCAAAATGAAACAAAATTTACTATGGGCTACTGGATATAATATTGTTGCTATCCCTCTGGCAGCCGGAGTGATGTATCACCAAGGGTTATTATTAAGCCCTGCTTTAGGAGCAGTATTTATGTCTTTAAGTACGATCGTTGTAGCTATTAATGCCCGGCTGTTAAAGCTAAAGAAGTAAATAGTAAGAATTAATGGTTATTTCTTTTTATTTCTTAACTGGGTCTAATACCCATAGCTGTTTCTGCTAGGAAACCCCAGAAACCGCAGTTTCTGATGTGCTGTGATTGGAATTTTTTATTCTTTTCCAGCAGCTTCTTTTACTGCTAGAGCAATACTGTCTGCAACTCCTCTGTCAAAAATGGAAGGAATGACTGTATCGATGGTGGGATTAACATGTCTGCTTAAGGCAAGGCTAGCTGCTAGCTTCATACCTAAAGTTATTTTTTTAGCTCTTGCATCAATTGCGCCGCGGAAAATTCCCGGAAAAGCCAATGCATTATTGATTTGGTTAGGAAAATCGCTTCTGCCTGTTCCGATAATACATGCTCCCCACTTTTTAGCATCATCAGGAAGCACTTCAGGTTGAGGATTGGCTAAAGCAAAAATAATCGGTTTATCTGCCATGGACTTAATCATCTTTTCAGTAAGAATATTCCCTTTACTTACCCCTATAAAAACATCAGCAGTTCTTAGAGCTTCAGATAATCCGCCGGATATATTTTTTGGATTGGTCAGCTTCAGCAATAATTTTTTAGGTTCATTTAAATCTAACCTATCTTTAGAAATAATCCCTTGCGAATCACAAACAATTATCTCTTTAACAGGCAGGTCAAAATGGCTGCGAAATTCTGCAGGTGCTGGTAAAGAGAGTAATTTTGTTATAGCAGTTCCAGCAGCCCCTGCTCCGTTTATTACTATCTTAATCTCAGAAATCTTTTTTCCTGTTAATTTTAAAGAATTATATAACGCTGCAAGTACGATAACTGCAGTTCCATGCTGATCATCATGAAATACTGGAATTCCTATTTCTTGCAATCTTTCTTCAATTTCAAAACATCTAGGAGCTGAAATATCTTCTAAATTTATTCCGGCAAAATTAACTGCAATATTTTTTACAATAGAGATTATCTCTTCTGTATTTTGAGTAGATATACAAACTGGAAAGGCATCGATTCCTGCAAATGTTTTAAACAATATTGCTTTCCCTTCCATCACCGGAAGGCCTGCTTCTGCGCCGATGTTTCCTAAACCTAGGACTGCTGATCCATCAGAAACAATTGCAACGGTATTTTTTTTGATAGTAAGACCGTAAACTTTTGATTTATCTTCAGCAATTGCTTTACATGCTTCAGCTACCCCTGGGGTATAAATTAAGGAGAGGTCATGTTTATCTTTAACTGGATATTTAGAAATAGTTGATATTTTTCCCCCTAATTTGGCGTGTAATTGTAATGATTCTTGATAGATATCCATCCTATCTGGATGCAGATGGGTGATACTACTTAAATTTTACTCAATAATCCCTCTAAATCTATTTCTAGATTAATCTTTTTCTGATAGCATAATCTAACGATGTTGAGAGATAGTCCTTCACAGTCATTCCTGAAGAAAGCCCCATTGTTTCTAAATGTTTTCTTCTATCATCTGTAACTTGTTTATGCTCAACTTCAGCGTGGGATGGCACATCCAATAATTCCACTGCACCTTGTAAAGCTAAACAATAGGCTAAAGTTCCTATTCCCCGTCTCTCTAAACCTTGGTAAATCACTAAAGGATAAAATCTTTCCCAGTACAACGTTTGGTTATTATAGATTAAACTACACCACCCTATTTTATCATGATCTAAGAAGAAGTGGATTCCTAAATAACCTCTTTTAGGATTACTGCTGGTACGGATTTGCGTAGGTCTCAAAAGTAAATTCCCTAAAGTAAATTCCCGCTTCTGCTCGTTCATTCCTTTATTTATTGAGCAATATTTTTTAAATGTAATCATTATTTTTAAAAATAATCACTGAAGAAGATAAATATAGGCTATATACTCTATCAAAAGATAAATAGAGACAATATGATCCCTCAAAATATTATTATAGCAAATCACACTAATATTCGTAGCTTTTCGTTGTGATTTGCTTATTAGGAAATCACAAAAAACATACAAAAATTAAAGTTATTTCCGGTAGTTTAGTAAAAAATATAAATCATATTTAATAACCATAAACCATATTTAATAACCAGAAATTATATTTAATAACCGCACCAAGGAAAAATGTCTAGCTACGATTTAGAATTAGAGAAAGCTGTACAAGAGATATGTAAGACTAAGGCTAAGCTAGTTTGTGTTCAACTACCGGATGGACTAAAACCAGAAGCAGAGATCATACAAGTAGAAATTACTGCTAAAACTGATGCTCAGGTAGTCATCTGGTTAGGCTCTTGTTTTGGTGCTTGTGATATCCCTTTTGGGTTAAAAGAATTAGGGGTAGATCTATTACTTTGCTGGGGGCATGCTCCCTTTAGAAAGGAGATGTGGTGACCATGAAAGTAGCTTATATCGAAGCATTTTACAACAGACCTATCAATATAGATCAGAAAACATTAAATTATTTGAAAAAGTACCCTACTATTGCAATGTATTCATCTATCCAGTTTCTCCGAGCATTGCCCAATATTGAACAGCAGTTAAAAAAAGCAGGCATTAAGGTTATCACATCACAGCCGAAAAGGACTGCGCATAGCGGGCAACTGTTGGGGTGTGATGTCGATGAGCAATCTTTAAAGTTAACTACTGAATTGCAAGAAGCGCATGCCTTTTTGTACATTGGTGATGGAAAATTCCATCCCTTTGCTTTGCTTTATGCACTAGAAGGAACTTCTAAGGAACTCATTTGTTATGATCCATTTAATTCTAGGATGGAAATAATGGAGATAGGTATTGTGCAAAGGAATAATAAGAAAAATCAGGCAGCGTTAGCCAAATTTTATCACTCTCAAAACATAGGTGTTCTTATTTCAATTAAACCAGGACAGCAGTTCTTAAAGCAGTCCCTAGAACTAAAGCAGAAGTATCCGCAAAAAACCTTTTATTATTTTATTGATGACAAGATTTCTTTTGATCAGTTAGAAAACTTTCCTTTTATTGATGTTTGGATCAATACTGCTTGTCCTAGGATTGGGTTAGATGATATTGATAAGTTTAGGAAAGGCGTCGTTAATTTAAGAGATGTTTATTATAGCAAATAACTTTACAAAGAAAAGAAATGGGGATTAATGTAATTTTCTATAGCTTTATACAACCTATAAGAAAGGACTCTAAAAACAGTCCCTTCAGCGCTTACGTTACTAAAAAGTCCCACATTCCAAACATTTAAAAACCAGTAAAAAAACTCTAATAAAACCAGACAACAAGGCAATTACAATGACCATCAACCCAATGCTTACAGATTCAGAAGTTCATTTGCTCAGAGAGGAATTAGCTACTGCTAAAAACCCTTTATTTTTGTATGATGGCGACGGCGATGGTTTAACTTCCTTTTTGTTATTGTATAAGATTAATCGTGAAGGAAAAGGCATTGCTTTAAACATGACATCTATCGTTGATGAGCAGTTTATACGGAAAGTGCAGGAAATAGATCCAGATAAGATATTTATTCTAGATGTACCTTTAGTAAAACAAGAATTTGTTGATCAGGCAAAAAGGCCTATTTTTTGGATAGACCATCATCCGCCAGGGAAGATCACTAAAGTGAAATATTTTAATCCTCGGTTGAAAGATAAGGACGCATATATCCCTACGAGCAGAATGTGCTGGCAGGTTTCCCAGCATCCAGAAGATTTATGGATAGCTGCTGCTGGAAGCTTAGCTGATTACCATCTCCCTGATTTTATTGATGATTTCATTAAGGCATACCCAGACTATCTTGACCAAAAATTAGATTTAAAGACTATCCTATATCATAAGCAGGTAGGAAAATTGGTGAAATTATTTTTTTTCCTGCAGAAAGGGCCTTCTTCAGAAGTAAGAAAATCAGTAAAAATCTTAACTAGGGTAAAATCTCCTGATGAAATTTTCAAGCAGACAACAGCGCAAGGTAAATTTCTCTATAAGCGTTTTGTAGTTATTAATGAAATGTATGAAGAGCTATTAGTTGAAGCAAAAAAATCTGTAACAAAAGAAAAATTAGTTCTCTTTAATTATACTGAAAAGAAATGGTCTTTTACAGCTAATCTCTCTAACGAATTATTTGGTTTATTTCCAGAAAAAATAATTCTTATCGCCAGAAGAAAGTCTGGAGAAGTGAAGTGTAGCTTAAGGGGTATAAACGTCCTATCGATATTACAGAATGCTCTACAAGGGATAGAGGGGCATGGTGGAGGACATCCTGAAGCTTGCGGTGCGGTAATAAAAGAGCAGGATTGGGAACAGTTCTTGGATAATTTCAAGAGGGAGATGAATGCTTAAATCATTGCTGGTTTTGTTAATAGCCTTAAGTGGATTATTTTTTGGTTATATCTTAACTTTAATTGCTCAGGAAGAATTATCCTTTGGGAAAAAATATTTTATTTTGGTTAAGAGACTTATTTTCTTAATTATTACATTAGTAGTATTAATCTTTTTTTGGAGAAATTGGATGTATTTTAGTTTATTTTTAATAGTGAGTATGTCCGTGTTTAGTTTACAATTAAATTATGCCTATTGGTGGATGGAATTACTGAATTATAGTTTACTTATGGGCAGTTATTTAGTTATGGAATTTATTGTTGATGCTGATATCTCATCAAAGTTATTGATTGCCAGCCTTATATTCTTATATGGACTGCCCGCAGGAACATTGATTTTTTCTAAACTTCTTCAAACAAATAGCTCTCATAAATCAAAGAAGAATAAATCACACCGGGAAAAATGAAGGAGAAAGAGCATATAAAGCTAGCTAAAAAAGGGCTGGAAGAGACGTTGAAAGAAAAAGTAAGCCCCTTGCTGGAAGAAACTATGGAAAAAAGCTGGGGCATAACAATACCTCAGATCGAATCAGACATCACTGATCGCCTTAGAAATTCATCATTAAACATCTATGTTTCTCCGCATCTCAATTTTTTACAAGCAAAGAAAAAATTTAAAGAAGAATTTCTTAAAAAAAGTTTGCGTATGCATTTAGGAAATATTTCCCAGCTGGCAAAGACGTTGCGTATTGATCGAAGAAGCGTACATAGGGCAATTAAGTCGTTAGAGATTAATGTAGAAAAACTCCGGACTAATGACCTTAAAAATTATCGTGAGCAGGAAATAGATCAGACTATCCGCTCCTCATTGGCGCACTATGGAGAACTAATACAGCCCCAGCAGATGGAAAAATTATACTCAGAGGTACCGGGATTATCCAAAAATATTGTTAAAATTCTCCCTTTGCAGGAAATTACTTGGAAAGAAGCGGAGCGTGATTTTGAGCGGCAGTTTATCTCCCATGTGTTGAAAGAAACCAACAAGGACTTTATTGCATCGGCAACAAAATTAAAAATTAGAGTAGAAACATTGTATCGAAAGGTGAAAACGCTAGGATTATAAAACAGTCATTTTAGCAGGATATGTCTCCGTAAATATTATATAGTTTAAGAGAAGAAAAGTTAAAAGAAGAGGAATTAAAAAGATGGTTAAGAAGAGAAATAATAAAGATAATAACAATAATAATTCTAATAATAATCATCCTAATCATCCTAATAATAATGAGAATGGTACTGAGAGCCATAATGCTAATAGTCATATCTGGAAGAGCCATGAAAAGAAGCATCCATTCTTCTCTCAAAAATTAACCCTTGGGCAAAAAGCAGCAGACGAATTAGCAGAATTTGCAGGAAGCTGGAGATTTATCATTCTCTTTTTATGTTCATTATTCTTTTGGATAGCAGTTAATACCTATTTTCTCTTAGAAAAACCATTTGATCCCTATCCTTTCATTCTTCTTAATCTGCTGCTCTCTTCTTTAGCAGCTATTCAAGCTCCAATTATCTTAATGGCTCAGAATCGACAGGCAGAGCGGGATAGGATACAAGCAAAGTATGATTATCAAGTAAATCGTAAAGCAGAACGAGAGATACAGATTGTGCAAAAGGAATTATCTCACGTGAAGAAGATAATGTCCAGGCAGCTTCATCAAAAGTAGGGGAAAATATGATCTCATTGGAGATATATGCTCAAATGTTATAGATTCCTAAAATATGCTTTTTCCACTGGTGATTGCCGACAAGCAACTCACGAACGCTAGTGATTTGGTGTTCACCAGTGGTGAACCAACAATATTTACCTCTATGGAAAAAGCATGGTCAGAAAACCGGGGACTTGCCAGAGCTCGCAAGCGATGGCTCGCTCATTTACCAGCGAAGTGAGCATGCCACCGGTCGTTGCTCATCAGCAACTCACAAGCGTAAGTGACTTGATATTGACCAGTGGTGGTCGGTTTTCTTTGACAATAATAGCATTTTAGTATATTCTGTATTAAGTAATAGTTTATATAATTTATAACATTACCAACAGCTATGATTCCTTTTCAAGAAGATATTAGCGTTCTACTAAAAGTTCCGGTAGATGAAGAATTAGAAGCAAAGTTGCTTTTTGCAAGTAAAGCAGTTGAAAGATATGCAGGTGTACATAGGTTAGAAGGATACACATCAGGGATGTATAAAGGAGAGGTTAGCATAGTAATTGATGTTGCAAATGGAACAATTAATCCCGAAAAACGCTTGCCAGATACTATTCATGGAGTTCAAATCTATTATAAGATAAAGCCGTGATAAATTCATCCCACTTTTTTCTAAATTAAATGCTCATTTTTTCACTTGACTAAATTCAATCGACCAAAATAACTCTGTTTTTCTGCCTGATTGTCAGATAAGGCTTATATAATCGTTTTTTTAGTTCCTTATCTTGAGTTAATATAATCTCGCCTTGTTTTGAATGTTCAACTAACTGGTCATCTACGTTTCTTAGCTCAGCAGCTTCTGGTTTTGCCATAATTCTAACTTTTTTAGCTTTAAGTAAGTCTAGTGCTAACTTTGCTCCGCGCTTGTATTTTCCTCTCTGCACGTCCATTATTTTTTTAAGTTCAATAATTGTTCCTTCTAGAACTGACAGTTGAAATGGGAAATAACAAACTCTTTCTATCTCTGAAAATATATCTATCTTAAATTCAGAAACTGCCATTAAGCTATTAGTATCAAGGATGATTTTTTTCATGGTTAACCTAATGTTGGTATCATTGATTTTTTAGCGATTAGGCCGACACTAACTACTGCGTAAATCCTGGCAAATACCATCAAGAAAATAAATAAAAAAGCGCTAAGTAGCATCAAAAAAAAGTTCTCGCTAGCTAAGCTAAGGTAAACGAGATATATTGATGCTGTTATCATCGATAAACTAATCAATAATATTGGCAAAGTTAAATGCGCCTTTTTAATTCCGCAAACAAACCATCTTTTTAAGAAATACTTCCAGCTTTTACTTTCAGAAACACTTAATGAAACAAAATGAAGATAATAAATGGCGATGAATACAAACAGTAACCATCTGGAAATTTGTCCAAAAGAACTAACATCTACACCTTGAAGAACTAAACTTTTCAGAAAGAAGTAACTGCTGGTGAAGAATATGCCATATAACAGAGCTGATGATGCTAAAAATTTTAACCATTGGTGCAGAAAATCAAGCCAGATAATATTTTTCATCAGCTCTCCTTTTCTAATTATATAGTGTGTTAATGTCCAAATGCCTCCATATATTATTAAAAAAATACCTCCAATCCATAATGAAAAATAAAGGATGTTTTCTTTAAGTGAGGTATAACTCTTCTGCATTCTTAATAATTCCTTATGGACATCTTTTAGAAATGCTTCTCCCTGCTCAATCTGGCTGGGGTTGTAATTTGCTTCCTGAAGCGGGGTCATAATATTTTGTACATCATTAATTAGCCTTACTTGGTAAGTTAATCCTATATATATTACTGAAAAAAGTAATACTGTCTGAAGAATTAGCAAGATAAAGAACAAGAATTTATTTATGGATATTATCTTCAAGGAATGATGAAATCCTTTGATAACAGTCCATTGTTTCCAGTTCTGTTCCTTAGAGATAAAAAAATTCATAAGAGAAATGAACATCAGTGACCATAAAAAGGTTGCGGTGTAAATATCAATAATCATCATCATCATCATAATAATAATAATAATAATTGATATTGATTATTATATTTTATCCGCAGATGCTATATTTAAATACAGGGGATTTCACCACTCTTTTGACTGGTGTTCCGCCAGCTTTATTCCTAGATTGGTCTAATACCCCGCAGCTTGCTCCGGTGGGAGTTTCATTTGAGGTTCTTGGGTCATTTTTATCAGAAATGTTGAGTTATTTTTAAAGTATCCCGTCGCTAACAAAGTAATCTTTTAGGTTTAGCATTATATTTTGCTTATTACTACTAATGATTTTTCTTGCGCCTGCTTGAATGAGACCAGATTCTAGTTTGGATACCTCGGGAAGTGCTAATCTATCCGAATCAATGGTTGATATTTCCATTGGATAAAGAGGAGTAGTATCAACTCCTGGCGTAGCTTTTCTAAGTTTCTCAAAAGCTTCCACTACTCTTTTACCTGTTATTACATTTGCAAATCCTACCGGAACAACACCACAATCCCGACATTCATTTCCAGTTCGTATTTCACTTACAGCATCTGCGATGTAATATATTTTTGTTGCACCCTGACTTTGAATGTAAGCAAAGTGATCCCTTCCTTTTTGAAAACCAGAACGACTACCTAATATCTCACATAAATAATCAGAAATAACCTTACCTTGGGCGGTTTCTCTCCACCGGTCTAAAACTTCTTGATCTACCGCAGAACTAATGTAATGTCTTATTCCTCTCTGACGTAAATTTCTTAACAATTCTACAGATCCATCAAAATATTTGAGTGAACTCTCTACTCCAATTGAGAGCATGGTATAATAAGCTGCCGCATCATCAATATTTTCAATTACATCTTGTCTCTCTACATTAAAGAGCCGCATTTTTTCTGCAACTGAAACACCAGATTTTTCAAACCCCCAGTTTATCAAATCTTCTATACAAATGTCTCCCCTTAAATCTGGAGGAATATGCTGCAAAGAGGAAAGAGCAAATGCAACTGCATTTTCAGGCATTCTATCTACAAGAACACCATCTCTTATCCATACAATGGTGATATCTTCTGTCATCTTTATTTATTTGGGAATGTGACTCTATATAAATAATTAATCAAAAAAAGAACAGACCCCCAGTGCTACGCACATATAGACTCAGCTTCGTCTCGAATTGATTGGAACTCAAATTTTACTTTTCGGACGAAATTTTGCCCAACTACGCAGGGCAAAAGAACTTAACAGGAATTATACTCAATCAAAAAATAAAATATACCTGTTTAACATACCAGTTGAATATTAGAATACAAAACTAAAAAACCCCTTAATTCTCATATAACCCATCGTAATCATTGAAAAATGCTCCTTTAGTAGATACTTTTTTTACCTTTACTAAGATCTTCTGATTATTCTTTAAAGTAAAGACTACTTCCGGCAAATCTTTTTTCTGCGCTTCTTCCAACTTTTTAACTATCTCCATTTCTGAGAGTTGAGACTCTTTCAATCCTAATAATTCTTTGATAGACATATTCCCTCCTATATCTGTTAAATCATTTTTGTGCAAATCCTATACTAATCCTAGTGCTAATGTTGAGTCTACTCTAGAGTCTACTAACAACATCATATTTTTATGTGGCTAATAAAACCACAGAGCATTAAACAATTAGCTCTTCTTCGTACGATTCCAGGAAATCTTCCTCATCAGTGAAGTCTATCTCATCTTCTACAAAGCTCAATCCTTCTTCATAGCCTTGCATGATGCCATCTTCTTCGTGCCTTAAGACGTCTTCTTCTACTAAGATTTCCCTTTTTTGTCTGGAGTATATTGTCTCATCTTGAAGTAAATCTCCACCGAGATAAGCACTCCACCCTTTTTTCATTGTTGTATCCATGTTCACCACCCCTAGCATAACCTTTCCCCCATGAAAGTATCTGCTGTATCTTTTAGATACAAAACATTTAAATATAAATACATTTGCCAGATAGTATATAGTATGCATATATCATTATACTTAAGGGGGGAGCGGTAATCATGGAATATCGAAAATTAATTTCTTTTGGAAAAAGCAGTTTTGTAGTTTCATTGCCAAAAAATTGGGTTAGGCAGAATAAGCTTCAGAAGGGAGATTTAATCTACTTTGATGACAATGGCCCTAATCTAATATTGAGCAAACAGGAGAATAAGCATGATGATGAAGAAAAAGAGATAACTATTCAAACTGATAAGAAAAGTACTCGACAGATACAACGGGAAATTATTTCTGCTTACATCCGAAATTATAAAACTATCATTTTGATAGGTGAAGAACTAAAAAATAAGGTAGAGGATATTCAAAAAATAATCCAGAATCTTGTTGCTTTAGAAATTTTAGAGCAAACTTCTAAGAAAATAGTTGCTAAGGACTTTTTGAATATGCCGGAAACTGAAATAAAGTCCCTTATTAAAAAGATGGATGTAACAGTAAGGTCGATGCTTAGCGATTGCAAACTTATTTTTACTGATGATGTTTATACTAATATTAAGCACCGGGATAGCGATGTAAATAAGCTTAGTTTTTTAGTTTACCGGGCAATCCGCTACGGATTGGAACATCCGATCATTATTGATAAAAAATACCATATGTCTTCCAATGAATTGCTGAGCTTATGGTGGGTTGTTTTTAATATTGAAAATGTAGGGGATGATGCTAAAAGAATTGCTCGCTATGTGCAATCGATGGAGTTTAATCCTGAGATGAAAAATAAGTTTTTATCAATTTTGGATAAGTTAGATAAGAATTATGTGCAGTTAATGAACTCACTATATAAGAATGATCAATTTTTGGCTCATGCAATTCATGAGACCAAAAAAGAAACAATCGCTCAGTGTGATGATTTTTACAAAAGATATCATCAAACTATGTGGTGCGGGCACTTAGTCAACCAACTAAAATCACTAGCCACAAATATCCACAATATTGGGCGATCAGTGTATCAATATTAATAATCACCATAGTCCTCATAATTAGTAAATCTTTCATAATTTTTACTATCAAGTAATAAATTGTGCGAAAGATTAATAAACGGGGTTTAGTTTTAAGCTCGAAGATAGCTTAAACATGATTCACTCGTCAAGATATGCCCATATGGGGGAAGTTATTTCTATAAATCGCACTAGTGTGCTTGTCAAAACAACAAGCGAATCTGGTGGGAAATTAGTGGTAAAATCATATCGGCCAAGTGATTTTCTGAGGGAGAAGGAATTACATTTGGGGTTACCTCCGGTAACTATGGATGGCGGATATAGGCGATCACCGGGGCATTATTGGGAAAAAGAAGCTGCTGTTTTAGAAATATTAACCGATTCACAACAAGAAGGAAGAACTGTTGTTAGAGTTCCTACGTTTTATTCTAAAGATCCTGAAGATTTAACGATTGCTATGGAGTATCTCGACTTACCTGTCTTATCAGATGAACTTGCTAAATACGAATCTGATGAGGATAAACAGCCATTTAGAGAGCGACAACTTCAGGAAGTAGGGGGATTGCAGTTAGCCTTGAATCACATAAATAATGCGGGGAGGTTAACAGAACTTCGTTCATCTTTTTCTAATCAAGGTTATAAGCCAAGAAAAGTAATTAATTTTAGAGATTATCGAGAAGAAATTCAGAGGCTAAGCTTACAGCTGCGTTTATTAGCGTTTACCCATTCTGATGCTGTACGCTCACGTTTCGGAATAGATGATCAGTGGAAATACACCACTGATTCTTGGGGATTATTTAAAAAAAATGTGAGCGCCTATCTTTCAGAACGCGGGATTAATTTTCAGGATTTTGTCAGAAAAGCAGTAGAAAGGCATGAGAAAATAATATATGGAGATAAAAGCCCTTATGGTAAAATAGGTGATTTAAGGTCTCTAAAAAAAAAAAAAAAAGTAATCTTAGTTCATGGTGATGCTGGACCTCAAAATACATTCTATGATCAATATAGCCCCTGGAGATTTGGTGACTGGAATGAAGTCAGATTAGCTAATCGGCATTTGGACTTAGTTCATGCCTTATATCATACCTCTAATGACCCCTCAGAATTAGCAGCTCTGCATCTTTTAAGCGATTATTTTCGTGAAGAACCTCAGCAGGAAGAAGAGAAAGGAGACTTATCCTTGTTTCTGTTGAGAATAATTGAGACGAGATTAATGGAGAACATGCGTTGGATTGCTAGTGATGCTAGAAGATCCGTCGCTGATACAAGAAGAATTTTTGGGCCGACCTCTGAAAGGTTAAATGATCTACAAGTAAAGAGCTACAATCTCAGTAGATTTAGTAAATTCTCGCGATTTTATGTTCGTGACCAAGGAAGGGATGTTTTAGTTAGTGGTCAAACCTTAGAGCATAGGCTTATGCTGGAACAATTAAGTGCATTTGAACGATTATTTCATGCATTGGAAATACCTGATATTTCAGATTATGCATTAAAAGTAGCTGAACTTAGCGGCACTGGATAACTATGGGTAGAACAAATAGCGAGGAAGTACTTCATCATGCTAAAGAAGTAGCAACTGAAGTAGGTTTTTTTATCACTAAATTTCGCTATTCTCCTCTTACAAGAGAGAAAGACCCTTCTCCCAGCACAATATTTGATGACTATGCCGATAGATATTTTAGAGATAGATTAGAGAGAAGAACTGGTATTCCAGTATTTACAGAAATCAGTGACGACATCTCTAGGAGATTAAAATTAGAACACTTTTGGTGGGTTGATCCGATTGATGGAACTGCTTCTTTTGAAAAACATTTGGCAGATTTTGCCATATCCTTGGGGAATGTTAATCTCGGAAAAGTAATTGGCGGTGTTATTTGTGAACCGCATCCAGATAGGATGGTCATGAATTTTGCGATGGAGGGGAGAGGAGCATATTCTCAAAGAATAACTTACAACAAGAGTGGTAATCCTAGCTTTATACAGCCGAGAAGAATGCGGGTGTCCAAGCGTAAAAGAGATTTAGTTGCCATACTTGGCAGGAGCGAAGATCAACTTACCCGTCAGCTGTACAAAGAATTAGGATTTTCAGAAAAAGAAGGGATTAGGAATTTTACCGGTAAGGCTTTAGCTATAGCTAGAGGTGAAGCAGATGTTTATGTATTTGTAAATAAGGTTCATGATAAAACCTATAAGGCTTGGGATACCGCAGCCGCTAACGTTATTCTCAATGAAGCGGGGGGTAGAATAACTGATTTAGATGGGAAAGCCTTAAGTTATACGGCAAGGGATCCAACACATCTTGGCGGCATAGTTATGAGTAATGGATATAGGCATGCTGATATTTGTGAAAAATTAAGGGATGTGTTTAAAACTTAAAGATCATGATTATAATTGTTAATTATTAATAGTCTATATCTTTCTTCAGTATGTAAATTTTTCTCTAACTCTTAAAAATAGTTAAAAAAATAGTTAAAAAGTTTTATAAACGATACGGTAGTTTTTAATGATACTTGCCGGGGTAGCAAAGCCTGGCCAAAAACTGTATGTGAAAGCATCAGTTAGGCTCAATGCGCAGGACTTAAGGAGCAGCCAGCGGATGCTGGTTAAGCAATCCTGTTCCTTAGTGGATTCGGGGGTTCAAATCCCTTCCCCGGCATATTTTATTTAATCCATTGATTGCCATTGTTATTATAATAAGTATTATTATTATTATTATTATTATTATTATTAATAATGGAAAGATATTTCAACTATAAACTATTAGTAGAACTATAAAATCTTTCCTAGAACCATCAAAAATAATTATCATTTAGCTCTATAAAATGCGCCAGGCAACTCTTTGTATCTTAATGAATTCTTCTGCTTCAACTATCATTTTAGGATATAAAAAAAGAGGATTTGGCAGTGGAAAGTATAATGGTTTTGGCGGGAAACCAAAAGAACATGAATCAATATTACTTTGCGCTGTAAGGGAACTGAAAGAAGAAAGTGGCATAGATGTTAAAGAAAAATCTCTGAAAAAGGCTGCTGAATTGATGTTTACTTTTCCTAACCATGCTGATTGGAACCAAGTGGTGCATGTATATTTACTTACTACCTGGATTGGTAAACCCATAGAAACAGAAGAGATGAAACCAGAACTATTTTCTTTCTCTGAGCTGCCTTATGATCAAATGTGGGATGATGATAAATATTGGCTGCCTTTAGTTTTACAAGGGAAAAAAATAAGAGGACATTTTACTTTTTCAGATGATAATAGTACTGTACTCCACCATCAGCTAGAAGAAGTTGAATCCTTCTGATCTTTAGTACATCATTAGTTAGATGACGAATATGATATATCAATAATATGTCCATTTTCTTTGATGATTGGCGCTAATTAGGATGCACAAAAAAAGTGTTTTCTGGATAACTCAACTCTACTTTGTTAATGGAGTATCCTAATAACCCCATGATTTGCATCTAGCTCTACAAAATCACCATCCTTCAGCGTTTTAGTGGCTATTCTAGTTCCGACAATGCAAGGAGCACCTATTTCCCTAGCAATGATGGCTGCATGGCAAGTTATGCCCCCTTCATCAGTAATAAAACCTGCTGCTCTTTTCATAGCAATAACATAATCAGGTCTAGTCATCACTGCTACTAGGATATCACCTGTTTTAACCTTATCAATTTCTTCGGCTGATTCAACTATTTTTACTATTCCTTTAACTTTGCCTAAGGAGACACTCATTCCCCTAATCTCTTTTTCAAGATATCTTTTTTGATCAGATTGAGTTATCTCTCCAATAGTTTTTTGGTTTGTGATTATATCAAACTGGTCTAAGGTCCAAATTAAAAAACATCCTTCAAATCGCTCCTGAAGAACCTTATGCTCTATTTTATTTTCTATTATATCTTTCATCTCCGGGGGCATAGCATATTTTAACTCTTGTAATGTATACCCAGTCCTTTTGGAAATTTCTTCTAAAAGTAAGCTAAAATAGTGCGTAGCCCAGAAAGTTCCTTTTTTTCTTTCATCCTGCCAGTAACTAAATTTATCGGTAATATCTAAAAGTGCTACTAGCTCTTCAGGCAGGTGTAATTCTTTTATGAGGTCATTTTTCTTATTCTTATTGGTTAAAGGAAAAGCTAATAATCCTTTGATCTTATCATCTACTGAAATATCTTTTAGCTCATTAAGCCTTAGTTTAAAATGATCTATTCCTAAAATTTCATCTTTAACATAATTATTATTTATCCAAAAGAAATCCTGCTGATGTTTTTTAAGTAAATATTCAGCATCTTTAATTTTCTCTGGAAGCCCGTTATTATTATGATTATTAAGACGATGATTACTATTATTATTCTTATTCTCTTTTTTTAACTTACTGGCCGTTATGGTTTTAACTATCTTTAGAAATTCCAGTTCTTCTTGCTGTAAAAAAGAGAGAAATGTTGGTGCAGTTAAGATCTCGAAATAGGAGATAAATTTGCTGAGAAGCCCCTTCCTTTCTAAAAATTGCTCTACTTTCTGCGAGATAACTGTATCAGTAGACAAGGCAAATCCATCTATAAGAGGTGAAGAATTCAGTTTTTTAACATAAACAACAGAAAGTTCATTGTATATTTTTAGCAGCTCCTGATTATTTAATTTTTTAAGATCTATTTTAGACAGCTCTAAGCATTGTATATAGAATTTTTCTTCCCATGGCTTGAACTCTTCAATCATCTCTTGGGCAATATATCTATTGCTCTTTGCAACGTCCATTATTTTTGAGGCGGTGAACTCCAATTCGCTCAGAGGGTGGTACCAGTCAGCTTTATTCTTTGAAAAATAAGCACAAGAAACTCTTTGCCCATAAGGGTACTTGCTATGGTTTGTGTCAGAACCGTGAGCATCACCAACAAAAAACATGAAGTGAGGACAAGCATCAAATCTTTGCCGGTAAAAGGTAAAATTTTTTAGATAAGGAAGCATATTCACAATTAAATTTTGGTTTCTTTGCATGGTATTGAAGTTTAAATTGTTATTATTTTAATAATTTTCTATGCTCATTAGGCTACAAGCTTATTTCTTCAGAAATATTTAAATAACAACCTCTTCATTTCTGAATTGTTTGGCAACATAGCTCAACCTGGTTAAAGCGCCACGCTCATATGATTGAGCTTTGAGAACGAAAGTTCGATGACAACAACTGGGTTACGTGGAGATTCCGGGTTCAAAAGGCAAGTTAATTGCAGGAAAATCCCGGTGTTGCCACTCTCTGCCGCGGTGGCACAACCCGGTACTGCGCAAATTACATATTTAAGATGTAAGCGTTAGCCTGGAAATTCAGGAATGTACCGTTTAGCTTGTTTCCGTAAGGATATCCCGGTTCAAATCCGGGCCGCGGCGCTCTTTTTATTATGTATATTATACTCTCCAACATGGAAAAATCCAATATGCATCACAAAAAGAAGAAAAATATTTTGGATGAAGTATTATCAGAATTAGAATCCTATGATGAAGGATGCAGTTCTTCTGACCTGCTTAGCTCTGGAGAATGATATGGAGGATATCGATAGCTCTTTAAGTGAAGATATCAAAGATCTTGAAAATTCATTTATCAAAAAGAAAGAAAAAACTTCTTGTTGCCATTCTTACTTAACACCTAAAGGAAGATGCTACACTTGTCCTGGCGATGATTATTGATCATTAAGATGTTTTAAGAAGCTTACCTACTTAAAAACTATTGTTCCTTAAAACAAATAATCCAAAAAGAATTTAAAATAGCACACAATTTGCACTAAACATGAAAATAATCTCCTGGAACGTTAATGGACTGCGCGCTGCTCTAAAAAAAGACTTTTACAGCTTTGTAAAGAAAGAAAATCCAGATATTCTTTGCCTACAGGAGATTAAAGCAAATAAGGAAGATGTAGAGATTTCCCTGCCAGAACACCCTTATCTATTCTGGAACTCTGCCAAAAAGAAAGGATATGCCGGAACATCAATATTTAGCAAAATTCAGCCTCTTAAAGTTAGTTATGGCATGGGTATAAATGAGCATGATAACGAAGGGAGAATAATCTGTGCAGAATTCAACGATTATTTTTTAGTTACAGTTTATGTTCCCAATTCTCAGCGAGGATTAACCAGATTAGGTTATCGCTCGCAATGGGATAAAGATTTTTTAGCGTATGTTAAAAAACTAGAAAAAACAAAACCAGTGATCATCTGTGGTGACTTAAATGTAGCTCATACTGACATAGACCTGGCCAATCCTAAAGAAAATTATAATGTTACAGCAGGATTTACACAAGTAGAGATAGATGGATTTGAGCGCATGCTTACTTCTGGATTTGTCGATACTTTCCGTGAATTTGACAAAGAGCCAAACAATTATACTTACTGGAGTTATATGTTTAATGCCAGGGCAAAAAATATTGGCTGGAGAATTGATTATTTTTTAGTTACCAGCTCACTCCATGAAAAAGTGGGGGATTCTTTTATTCTTCCCCAAGTCATGGGCTCGGATCACTGCCCTGTAGGTATTAAGATAAATAATTAATCAACGATGTATATTTCCTAACAGATAACTTCCCGATAGATAATTTCCTATAACTAATCTCCCGATAAATAATTTACCTCACAAAAGAGCACATCTATTTTACTATGTCCATTAAAAAAATCATAACTGCTGATAATACTGAAACATTTCTAAATGAACAGGTAGGGGAAAGTTATCATTCTCAAACAGGAGCAGTAGAAGAAGCGCTGAAAAAATACGCTATTCCTTGTAAGATTAAGGAACTTGCTAAACATGGAAAAGTCACAATTCTTGATGTCTGCTCCGGCTTAGGGTATAATTCTGCAATGGCCATTGATGTTGCTCTAGAAGAAAATTCGCAATGCGAGATAGAAGTTATTGGTTTAGAGTTTGATCCTGAAATAATTAGGAAAATACAAGATGTTAATCCCCCTATAAAGTTTTATTCACAATATCAAAAAATTAGTTTGCATAATCTTTCTTTCCAAGAAGGTAGAATTTCAGTGAAAGTAATATTAGGTGATGCGCGGGAAACTTGTAAACGACTCCAAGAAAATTATTTTGATGCCATTTTCTTTGACCCATTTTCACCGAAGACTGCGCCGGAAATGTGGCAGGTTTCTTTTTTTAAGGAGATGTGGAGGGTGATGAAGCCAACCGCCATTTTAGCCACTTTTTCCTGTGCTAGGATGGTACGGGAGAATATGGCTGCTGCAAATTTACTTTATGATGACGGGCCGATAGTTGGAAGAAGAGGTCCTGGAACGATTGCTACAAAATGGGTTTAGATAAATGAGTTTAAAGAATTAGAGTGAGAATATTATTTTTGAAGATTTATTATTTTATTATCAATCATTCAGCATCCTATGGATCTCTGCATTTGTTAGAGGACAGCCTTGATAATTATCCTTTCCTTGCCGAGCATTACAATTTAATGGATTGCATTTCTTGTTGCAATAGGAATTGGCTTGTCTAAAACGGGTGGTGTAAGCATCAGAATATCTTGCTGCATGAGTTGTTGGTTTTTCTTCAATTACAATTGGTGCACAAGCAAAGTCAATCGCTGCCTCTTCTAACGGAACTTCGTGCTGTAACCTTAACCCTAAATACCAATCATGCTCTTCAATTTCGCGTTCTTGAAGAACATTTCTTCTTTGAGTAGCAGTAGCTTTCATTTCTTTTCTTAATTTCTCTAACTCCTTGCAACTAAACCTTGGCTTACCATCTTTAATTTCTCTAAGCTCCGGAGAGTACATGCTACATAATTGTTCGTCTAGTAGAAAACCCATGGTCTCAACTCTTATTTTTATTTCTGCCCCTGCTTTTCACTTGTTCAAATCGTTTTAATACTGTTTCCGCTTCAGGATATGTTTGTTTATACCCTTCTAAAGCAAAATCGAATATCTGTGGGTATAATTGATAATGCGTGCTTTGCAAAGCTCTATCTAATAAAAATAAGTCTACTGCCTTATCTTCAACTTTTTCAGAAAAAAAAGATAACCCAAAATCTATCAAACTTAACTTTTCTTCTGAATTATGTTTAGCCCCATTATGAGCTAGTATTGTATTGTTACTATTATTAGTCTCGTTATTATTATTATTATTATTATTAACTAGTATATTAGATGTAGTTAAATCACCATGGATAATATTTTCTTGATGCAATCTTCCTATTTTTGTACCCATCTCTTCTGCTAACAGTTGGTAATCATCCCCTTTTTCTAAAACATCTTTTAATTTTTCTCCAGGGATAAAATCCATAAATATACTCATTCTCTTGTCGCAGAATTCCCTTAAATGAGGCGCCGGAAAATGTATTTCTTCTAATCTTTGCAGGACTTTCGCTTCCCTTCTGGTACGAAATTGTCTTAATGATTGGTCTAGTTGAGGAAGCCTGTAGCGTTTGCTAAACCGTTCTTTGATAACCGTATTCCCATCCAACATTAATTTTCCTTCTGCGCCTTGTGCAATCAGTTCCATAAGCAAGGAGTAGAAGCAGTTTAGTTTAAAAAGATATCTCAGCTATTTTTCAACTACCTTTTAACTAGAAAAATAAATATAAATAGAGTAAAATAATAGAACACTAATAGAACCATATGTTCCCTTTAAATCTAATCTTAAATCCCCTGCAAAATAGCATCAATCTTGCGCTTCAGTTGTTCTTTAGGATTAAATCCGATTATTCTATCTACCTCTTCCCCTTTATTAAATAAAATGAGGCATGGTATCCCGGTGATTCCATAATCTGAAGCAATATCGGGATAATCTTCAGTAGAGATCTTCGTAAATTTTAATTTTCCATGATATTCCTTGCTCAAATCATCAAATACAGGAGCCATCATCTTACAAGGTCCACACCATGATGCCCAAAAGTCCACGAGTACTGGAGTAGTTTCTTTTTTTACTTCTTTTTCAAAATTGCTGTCAGTCAATTCCATTACCATGTTTATCACATCTCCTTTAAAGTTAATTTCCACCAGTTTGCATGGTGTACTTAAATGTGTAAGAAAACCAAACCTTTATAAAATAGATGGTCTTTTCTTCTATCTTAAAAAGATGGTGAAAAAATTATTATTTTTGTTCTTGGGACTATTAGTTCTGTTAAATCTTACAGTGCCAAGTGTATCGGCTGAAGAAGCTGCGGGATGCGCTTATTATTTCTATGGACAAAGCTGCACTGATTGTCCGGAAGCTACTGCCTATGTTGAGAAATTAGCTCTTCGTTATCCTAATGTAAACATAGAAACATTTGAATTATATTACTCCCCAGAAAATGCAGAACAGTTAAAAGAATATTTTGCTGCGTATAAAGTTCCAGAAGAATCACAAGGACTGCCGGTGTTATTTTTGTCAGATTCTTACTTTGTTGGTATGAAACCAATAACTACGTTAGCTGAAGACAGTCTCATCAATAGCCCGATAAAAGATTGCCCTTCGTTAGAAGCAGTTAGAGCCATCGGAGTAACCGGGGAAAATTTCCCAGTAGATGTTGTAAATACGTTTTCCCTCTCACGGCTATTAAAGGGAGCGCTTACTGATGCCTTTCACCCCGGGGCGCTGTCTATGACCTTATTATTCTTGATCATCATGAGTGCTGCTACAACTTTCTCCCAGCTTTTGTCCTACGGACTACATTTTATTTTAGGGGTATATTTTATGTCGTTTTTATTCTCACTGGGATTTTTATTATGGATAAGTACATCTTCAATAAGTATATACTTTAATAGGCTAGTAGGCATAGTTGCAGTCGTATATGGATTCTTTGTTGTTAAAAATTTTGTCTGGAAATTCCGCTTGTTCCGTCTTCCAGAAACACATAGAAAAAAAGTATATAGTCTATCTGGCAAGATCATCAATTCTTGGATAGTGCTATTGGTCTCTTTAGTGGCAGGCTTATTCTCTTTTGCTCATGCTAGTAATGTATTACTATCTTTAAAATTCGCTTTCAAAGGTGTATCCGGCTGGATGTCGCTACCGATAGTGTTGTTATATCTCCTAATTGTTGATTCTCCTTTAATCATTTTAATGTTTGTTTTCTTCTTGATAAAGCAGAAATCACATCTATACTCTGAAAAGACAGAAAATGTTCAATTGTGGAGGGAACATCATCAGAAAGTTGTGAGGGTAGTTATCGGGATTATTTCACTGATACTGGGATTAGTGTTATTATTTTTGTAATTTTCTGAAGGTAATTATTTTTAGCTATTGTAATCGTTTAGCAGAAGAGATCCTGCTGGGCGTAAAATTTATAAACCTTGTTTTCTTTCAAATCAGTATGTATCACGAAAAAGACAAAGAAAAAATGGGAAAGATGGATGAAGTTATCACTATAAAGATTACCCCTAGAAAAATAGTTCGTGCCTTTTGCTTATTTGCCGTGCTGTTGTTAGTCTTTTACCTTGGAAGGTTTAGTGTAGATCCTCCCGATTTTAGTGGACTTACTATTTTTAGCGATGATTCTAATAATACTGAAGATGCAGATACGAGCGTTGATGACCAAACAACAGAAGTAGAAGCTTCTGATGACAATAATGGGGCATCGGTAGAAACTGCTGCTGTAGAAACAAGTACAGATGCTGCAGAAGTTACTGCTGGGGAAACTGCAGCTGAAACTTCGCCTGCATCTGAAAGCGCACCAGAAGAGACTATAGAAAATCTAATCACTAGTTATGGAAAGATTTCTGTAGCATTAACAGGTGTTAAAAAAACTTGGCTAGGAACGTGGGGAAAGATAACTGATTTAGACTTTGTGGTTAAGAATAGTGATACTGGTACAATAAAGATGGATCATTTTATTATGTCAGTAGAGGGTTATGATGATTTTGAGAAAAAAATACCGATCTCTAAGTCTATTCAAGTATTGAAAGGCGGAACTAGATTAGAAAGTAAAGTCAGAGTTCCTAACGGTTTTGCTTACAATGAAATTACGGCAGGTGATCTTAAATCAGTAAGCATTACTCTCGCTTTATATGATGGTTCTGATAAGATTATTTCTACATTTACCAGTGATTTTAATATTCAAGGATGATTTCTTTTTTTAATATATTATTAATTAGCGCTTCTAGTACCATTTTTAGTCGAGATAGAATAATTAAAATCGCAACCTATAAATATCACTAAATATTCTTTTTTAGAAAATGGGTGATATATTAGAAATTATAACCACAAGAAGAACTATTAAAGAGTTTATTCCAAAATTTGTTTCTTGGGAAAATATTTCTCGTGTATTAGATGCGGGGAGGCATGCCCCCAGTAGCGGAAATATTCAAAACTGGCGTTTTATAACAGTATTTGTACCAGGAGAAAAACAGCAGTTAGCAGAAGCATGTTATGGACAATATGAAGTAGCGCAAGCATGGGTTTTAATCGTCATCTGTGGCGAACCGGAAAGAGCTATTCGTTATTATGGAGAAAAAGGAAAGCATTACACTGTACAAAATTGCGCTGCCGCAGCTGAAAACATGCTGTTAGAAGCACATTCTCTTGGTTTAGGTGGGAGATGGATCGGCGCTTTCGATGAAGAAGCAGTTAAATCATTATTAGGTGTACCGCCAGAAGCTACCGTAGAAGTGATTGTAGCAGTAGGCTACCCTAAAGAAATTCCGGGAAAACCACCTAAATATCCTTTAGAGCCGATAGCTTATTTCTCTCGCTGGAGATTAAGATTAAGAGATCCTCATAAATATATGAATAATCTTGCCATTATTATGGGAAGAAGAAGAGAAGCGGCAAAAGCTGCCCTTAAACATGTCGTAGGCTCATTGTTTAGCAAGGTGGAAAAAGAGATAGATACTAATGAACAGATCCCTACTTTTGAACAAACCACAAGTGAATCCAGCACTCCAGAGCATAAAGCGCATCCTAGACATGAACCAAAAATAGATGATAAACATGATTCTCAGAAGAAAAAAGAGAATCACGATCATTAAACAGTATTATCAAAGGTGTTTGGCATAATTGTAGAGAAATAAACTTTAGAGAAATAAACTTTAGAAAGATAAATCCTCAAGGATGAACAACAAATGTTTCTTATCAGATTACACCAATTCATGGCCATTATCTCTTAGGTCGTCAATAAATCTTTTAAGGTGACTATCTTTAAATTCTATAACTATAGGCTTTTTTCCATCATATATACTAATATCAAAAAAAGGATTATAGCTAAGTAATCCCATTATTGTTTTATATATTAGTAAAGCTTCGGTCAGTACATCAGATGAGCTTTTGGTATTAATCATTTGTTTCATAGCACATAATGAGTTGTAACATTGCGGCGAAAGCCTAGCCGTTATGGGTGTGTTTGTCCCGAAATTTACTTTAATAGAAGAATCCTCCGTAAACCCTTCTGGTTGTATGGCGGATTGTAATCCGTTTCGTTGGTCATCCATATAAGCCTGTGTTAATGACCATTCTGGTAAAACAACTTCAGTAAATTCATTTTTTTCGACAAGACCAAATATCGCTTCTTTGCCGTAACTCTGATAAACCTTAAGAAATTCATCATAAAATGCTAATACTTCCCTAGAGGTGTCTGCTCGACTTGCTTCTAAACAAGCTGCTACTTCCTGCAGAGTTTCTGAATTATCAACTATTTTCTCTAAATCTACTGTATATCTCCTGCTTGTATCTTTCTTGGAAAGTAATCCTGGGCTTTCGGATTGTATTCGTCTTAAATCATAAAGATTTTGAATTGTTGCTGTGGGTCGAATGTTTTGTGCTCTTTGTTTCAATCCCGGAATAATGACGTACTTTGTGGGATGACCATCTTTCGTTGCACGAAGTTCTCCTTCGCTGTAGGCTTTTATAATTCCGAGGTACAAATCAAGAACTCTCTGTAATCCACTCCTATATGATCCAGATTCTCGTACTTCATTTAAAAGCTGTATCTCTCTATCAGAAAACAAAAATTGTAGTCTATGGTTGGTCATAATATGTTTTAAGCTAAGTTTTTTTTAAAAACTTATGTCATTTTTAGTAGAGATAACTAACGTTCTTCCTTGAGAAAGAATAGACTATAACTACTTCAATTATAACTATTTATATTCTCTAGTATAGAAAAACTTAAATAGAAGATCTGCGTTACTACCATTTAAAAAGTTGGTTTTTACAAAAGTCTGGTAAACTTTTGTAAAGATGTTGGTTGGTTTGAACGCGTAGGTTCTTTGGTTTTAGTTGGTAGATTATAGGTAATCACTTGGTTCTAGAAGAATGTATGTTCCACTAGTATATAATCTTTTGTATACTGAAGTAGATACTTCGACAAGAGGAGATATAATGGTGGGGGGTGCGTGAAAAAAATTGAGGTGGTGAAAAATGGAATTTATCGTGGAGAGGGCCTTGGGCAATACGTCTGAGCCAGAACTGGGTAACTTTAACCAGGCAAATATTAAAGTAATCGGAGTAGGCGGAGCCGGCAACAACATGGTTGGCTGGTTATATAAAAAAGGAATTAAGGGAGCTGAAATTTTAGCGTGTAATACTGATCATCAGCATTTAAACATCACTGGTTCTGATCGTAAATTCTTGTTAGGTAAAGACTGCACCAGAGGATTGGGTTGTGGTGGTTTCCCTAATAAAGGAGCAGAAGCAGCGCAAGAATCTTTGAATCAATTGAAAGAATCCTTAAAGGGATCGGATATGGTCTTTGTCTGTGCAGGTATGGGTGGAGGTACAGGAACAGGTGCTTCTCCAGTAGTTGCTCAAGTAGCAAAGGATACTGGTTCAATAGTTATTGGAACGGTGACTATGCCCTTTAAGATTGAAAGAGCTCGTTGTGACAAAGCAGAATTTGGTTTGCAGCAATTAAGACAAGTATGTGATACTGTTATTGTCATTGATAACAATAGATTGGTTCAGATTGCTGGAAACTTACCGATTCAACAAGCCTTTGCTGTAGCTAACGAATTAATTGCTACCATGATCAAAGGAATTGTAGAAACGATTGCCGTCCCATCTTTGGTCAACCTTGATTATGCAGATGTAAAAGCAATCATGACTAATGGTGGAGTTGCTGCCATTGGTGTAGGAAGCAGCGATACTAATAATAGAGTAGAAGAAGCGGTGAAAGGAGCTTTATCTAATCCATTACTAGACATCAACTACGATGGTGCTACTGGCGCTTTAATCCATGTAACTGGTGGACCGGATATGACCTTGGATGAAGTCAGCAAAATAGGTGAATTAGTCACTGAAAGCCTGCATGATGATGCCAACGTTATCTGGGGAGCAAGAGTTGCCGATGAGATGAAAGGTAAACTTACTGTTATGACCATCATTACCGGAGTAAACTCACCATGGATACTCGGTAAAGTGGATGCAAAACATGCTCGTCAAAGAGCTCAAGCACTAAGCAGCGAGTTGGGCATAGAACTAGTTTAAGTGGGATTTTTTCCCACCTCATACTTCATCTTGCCTTAACTGCTTCTGAACACCACCCCCCCTTCGTTCAAACGATAAGGCAAGATTTTTTTTTCTTTTTTAGGAATTTTAAATCTTTATTTCTTCATGGGTTGAATACCCCGTGCTCAGCATCGATTATTTTTCAACCATGAAGATTAAAAATACTCCGGAGCTTGCTCCGGTGGATTTTTATTTAAGAAAATAGTTTTTCTGTCCACATATCTACTCAACTACTTCTTAAGA
The DNA here is from genome assembly GCA_964576385.1 of uncultured Methanosarcinales archaeon. Lineage (GTDB taxonomy): Archaea > Nanobdellota > Nanobdellia > Woesearchaeales > GW2011-AR9 > JACOZM01. The sequence continues at coordinate 67,207 of CAZNUS010000002.1, forward strand.
GTAACATTTAAATAATGAGCTATTTTTTTTGTAGAAATGGCTGGTTTCGGAGATTCAGATGATGAAGATGATGGACATAGTAGTGAACATACCCATATTCATTCTTCAGCACCGCCTCGTTTAGATGATATGATGCGTGCAATTAGCCAAAGAATGGGCGGGCCGAGTATTGCTGACCTTGAAAGTGCAAAAGAAAAAGCTGGGCTAATTCTTCCTATAATACGACGTACCAGAAAACACCGTGCTCAATTAGAACAGTTTTTAGACGAGCTGGCAAGAAATTTTCCTCCTCAGCTCCATGATATCTCACGTGAGGCAAGAGCTGCTCACATTTACCATACCATTGAACATCCTATTACTCTTTCTCTTAGTAATATCCTTAGAGACCAGCTTAAATTGGCTTCTTTGCAAGGATATACTTCTGTTCTTGAAGGAAGTGGTCTTAAAGAATTTTCTGCTGAAAGATTACGAACACGGGGATATGAGAATTATCAACAGCAAATGTTTCTCGAAGCTTATCACGGAACTGAAGAAGCAGCCAATCAGATAGTAAGTGCTTGGCTAAGTGGAAGTGTCAATATCAATACAGCTCTAGAAGGTGGAATTAAAGCCGTGGCCATTTACCAAGCTTATTTGCGTGAACGTTTTCTTAAGCCTGCTGATGAAGAACCAGATAAAAGAAGGCAGATTATGGTCATCAGAAACCCAGGGGAAGAGCGTACTGTCAGTCATGTAAAACTAAAATTGTTGGAAGGTAATGCTCCTTTAACTGATTTATTGCTGGATTTTTCTAGAAACTTACCCAGAGGTAGAGAAATAGTTCAGAGGAGAAAGGGTGATCCTAGAGTACAATACAGTCATTTTGCTGTGACTGAAGCGGCGAGAAAACTGATTACGATTTCCGATCCTACTTTCTTAGGCTATCTAGACAATCCTAATTCTTTCTTTACTAATATTGCTAATGCCGCAACTGCTTATCTTAATTATATCGAAAGATCAGCCAAAGAAGTTCAGCAATTAATCGCTTCAAATAATACTATAGCTTTAGCTAGTACTTTAAGGGATTCAGGAGTCCACCCACAATTGATAGGTCAAATCCTTCAGGATGGTGGTAATATTGCTAGATTAAGAAAATTAGCTGAAAGGGTAAGAGGTATTGCTTTAGATGATGTTGTACAAAGGGAAGAAGATTACCGTCCAGATAATGAAAGAGAAAGAAAAACCCAAGAATTGCTTACTAGACAACTTACTGGGTTATATGAAGCAATGAAAACTATTGCTAAAGTGTCTACTGGAAGAGGTAGTGAAGATAGAAAAGAGAACCGAAAAGAAGTTCTTGCTTATGAAGCCATTACTACGGCCTTAGAATTAAATGTTGAGATAGAACAGCTGCAACGAAGCAGGAGATTACGGCAAAGAGATCGGGATTTAGACGACGGAAACTTATTTTATGTAGGAACACAAGGGATGCTGGGAGAGTTTGGTTTTGAACGTGCTGAAGCACCTTTAATCCGGGAGGAAGATGTCATCGGCAAGTCTTTTGATCAAGCGAAAGAAAGAATTGCTTTAGCTAGACTGACGGCACAATATCCACATTTGATGCGAATGAGCTCTCCTACAGGGACAGTTAAAGCTAATTTGATGCTTATTGGCCCCCCGGGATGTGGCAAGACTGAGTTAATAAGAGCAGTAGGGGGCAGTCCAGACGTAATTGGAGCAGCTGTAGGTATTCATAATATTGAAACTGCTTGGGCTGGGGAAAAAGTAGGGAATGTTGGCCGTGTTTTTACCAAAGCTGCTGCGCTTTATGAAGATAATCGCGCAGAAAAACCGGTAGGTCTAGGGATTGACGAGATGGAAGGATGGTTTGAAGGGCATAGCGCTAGGCAGGTTGAAACAGTCTTGTTGCAAATGTTGGATGGTGCTGTAACTTATGACGGAGTTTTCACTATGGCCTTGACTAACAAACCGGAACTGATCCCTGGACGAATTATGAGGAGATTTCAATATGTAGGTATAGTAGGGGAATTAGAACAAGATGAAAGAGCTCGCTTAATGAAAATGTTTGTAGAAAGAGGCTTGCCGGTAGAACCAAGAGTAGAAGAATATTACGGCGGGTGGGCTGGCCTTTTGGCGGACGCTCCAGGAGATGTCGTTAGAAAAATTGCTGATGTTATCCATTCCGATATTTTACCAGTTTATATTACTGAGAATCCTAGAAAAGCTAGGTCTATAGAAAGAATTCTGCGTGAAAGAGATGAGCGTAGAGGTCATGATCTAGATGCTGATAGGGCCTTTGTTAAACGGAAACTGCGAGAACATGGTATAGTAGTTGGTCCAGAACATATTGAAAAAACAGTTGGGTATGCTTTAAGTAACCCAGGGATTAGGAGGGAAATTTCTGAAGCCAAAACTACTTATAGAAACGCGCATGAGATGTTGGCGGCAATTCAAGAAGGAGCAGAAGTAGGTGATGGTTTTTCTTATCATCGTCCTGTTGGATTTAGATTGTCTGATAGGCTTGTTGAGAAAGAAATCAAAAGAAGGATAGAGCCAGCTGAAGAAAACGTTGAAGAGTGATATAGTAAAGGCAATACAAAATAGTAAATTTTTACTCACTGTTCTGTTTTAATCAAAAACTTAATTTTCATTTTGCTTAGTCAGAAACATAATTCTCAGTTCAAATTGTAACTATTTTTAAGGAGAAAATTTAAATATTCGATAGATTTTCTGATGATATATTTCTATGGCTGAAGAAAGATTTCATACGTTGGAAGTTCAGAAAGATTTAGAAGGATTAGCAGAAGCTCCTGGAAAGATTTTTTCTCTTCGCCGATTAGTTCAATTTTTAACCGTCGGTAATCCCGATGATGTTTTAGGGGTAAGCACTAGCACTGCTTTGGCATTTGATGGAGAGCGAAGCTTATTAGTTTATCCTGATTTGCACCTTCCAGATTTGGTCGGGCGTTTAAGATCACCTACACTGTTTCAGGAATTGAAAGGTTCAAGAGTTACTCGCCTTTGTTTTACAGTTGTTCATCCTATCGACCAGCCGGCATATCAGTATGTTATTCTTGGCGATGATGAATGCTTAGCTTATACTACAGAAGTTCTCGATGACGGATGGGGTTCAAGAATAAGTCCTCCTGTGGAATTGGAGTATGCCTCTAAGCATCATCTTTTCAAAGCAGCTTTAGGTTATAACCAACGGGAGTTAGATATATTCAAAAAAAAATCTTCTGGAGGTGGACAAAGAAATGTTCTTCTTGATCTGAACTTAGATACTTCTGTTCCGGGATTATATTTACTAGGCTTTAATCGATTTGGAGATCTAGTGGCAAGGGATGCACGCTCTGAAATGAAGTTTTATACTCTTAAAGAAAAATAAATTCGTAAATTATGCTAATATTTAACTTGTTATTTAACGTGTTTATTACTAATATCTCTCTTACAAATTAATATCTGCAATATTCTTTTGTTCTGATGCATTCTCGTATTGTCCTTTCGATCTCCGCCATCCTCCCCTCGTCTTCCGACTCTAAGTAGAAAAAAACTTCTCCGGTATATCTTTCTCTAATTCCATCCCGGCTGTTCTTCTTGGTAGTGATTTCACCATAAAATGAATAGGATATTACTACATCATCTACTTTTCTTCTTTCGTGTAGATCAATATCTTTATTATCTTCTCTGCCATGTCGTGATGTTTCAATAGATTGGCTAGTCCAAACTACACCGTCTAACGTTTCCATAATATTACTAAAGCCAACCGGTGAACGATGATTTCGCCAAGTGGCATTTCTTATCGGGCCTTCGTAAATTGTTTGTCTCATAAAATTATTTTCGTCTATCAGTTTAAAGATGTTGTGGAAGAATTTAATCGTCCGATATTCTAATGCCCCTCTAGAACTAGACCTCAAATTAATAATTTATTCAGAAGTGAGAAATAAGAATAATCATCTTTTTTATAATTGAACTCTTCTATTTTTTTATCCACTTTTTCCAGGTAAATATATCTGCTTAATTGAATATTCAAACCTATGAAATCTGTAATAGCTAATTACATCTGGAAATTTTGTTCTGAGGTCATTAATTATTCTTTTCATTTCAATTACATCTTTAACAATCACTTCTATTTCAAAGTCAGGACCGCCGATTGTCCTCATCCGATAGACAACGTTCTTATGATTTTTGGCGTACTCATTCATTTCTTTGATGCGGGACATATCATTTAAATAGAAGTCAATTTTATAAAAAACATATCCTAATTTTGTTTCATCAATGAGAGCATAATAACCTAGTACTATCTTTTTCCGTTCTAAATTTTTAAGACGATAGATTGCAGCTTTTGGGGTAAGGTTAATTGTTTTAGCGATTTCGGTGATGGGCGTCTGCCCATGTTCAGTAATAACTTTTAAGATGTCATAATCTAATTTATCATAATCTGCTTCTTTTTCCCTGCCAATAACTAACTCTTCTGTTTCAGGTTTATCAATAAGGAACTTCATGGGGTAATGGATCATATCTACCGATTCATACATTTCATATTTTTGGATATACTTTTTGTATTTAGAAATAAAAATAAACCATTTTTTAGCAAATTCTTGGATATCTTTAACCCAAACATAGAAAGCAATATCAATCTCTCCTTCAAACCGAATGGACCACATAAATAAAGGATCTTCCTTGATGTGACGATAAACCTCTTCTTCTTTTTCTAAATTAATATCCCTCCATTTTAGATACACTCGAATAGCATTGTAGCCCAATGTCCTCCAATCAATAACAGCGTGATAGCTCTTGATAATCCCTTGTTTCTCTAATTGCTTGACTCTATACCCTATCACTTGCTTGGAAACTCTCAGCTTTTTAGCTAACGCTGAATACGTCTGTCGGGCATTCCAATGTAATTCATATAACAATCTCCTATCGATTAGATCGACCACTCTGGATAAAAATATCTGTTTATATATAAATTTTTCCTTTTTGACAAAAAAAAGAGTGATAAATTTAATATATTAGCAAAGAACTACTTGATAGAGATTACACCACTCGGTTTTATGAAAACTACACTTTTGTATAAACATAGTATAAACTAAACATGACAACAACAACTTTAGATAAACGGACTAAAAAACTGCTTAATTCTAAGGAGTGGCATGAACAAATATGGATAAATACTTGTCATTTTGAAAGTTATGCTATCGATGCAGTTGCCCAAATCCTTTTATTTAGAAAAGCCCGTGAATTTCTTAGAGAAGGTATTCCCGTTGAACAGCTGAGAGAAGAGTATAATCTACTTCCAGTTATTAGCTCAGAACAGATGGAAGTAATCGATGAATTATATAAAACCCATTTGCAAGAAGCTAGGGATAAGAGCTCAACCATTGAAAAAGAATATTATGCCGCCAATCCGGAACATCCTCGGTCAATAGATGTACCATTTGAAGTGAAGGAAAAAATACGTGAAGAATGTCTAAAGATAAGTGACATTAACAGGAGAGAAGTAACGAGGGTTAGTCCTTATTATTATACCATTCAACCTCATCGCGGACCTGATGGTGAAGGTATTTGCAGAATGGTTGAATTAAAGAGATTAGTAGAGACCGATGATCTATTTGTACCTAAAGTACGATTAACTAATAGACCATACGTTACTATTTTAGATCCTGATGACCTTAATTCGCCTGGAGCTTATGATGGTAGACTTCACCAATTATGTTTACCTGACAGAAGTAAGCCATATACTCAGAAGGATCTAGATAGAAAAGAATTAAAGTTAAGACGGTATTCATCAAGGTATTTCGATTATAGTATGGCCTATGAAGATCTAAAGTTAAGTGATTTTGCAGATCCTGGCTTCTTAAATCGAGCAGAATTGATGGAAAGGACTATCTTTGAATCTGAGTGCAGATCATGGTACATGATAGCTACAGGAAAACTTCCTTCAAGATGGGGCAAACCATTAGATCTTTCAGGGTTAGATGATCCTACGGCACGATTAATTGAATATTATAGTTCGATAGTTACTGAGTCTAGTTAATCTGTAAAGAAGTTTAAGAACTATATAATAAATTTTAAATAGGGTGTGATAATTCTTAGCAATTATGTCAAAAAAAGAGAATAAAGAGCAGACTAATAAAGAACAAAACGCAGGGAAAGACAATAAAGGTATAACCGCAAAAAAAGTAGATGATTTTTCTGAATGGTATACTCAAGTGCTGCAGAAAGCAGAATTGATTGAATACTCTCCGGTATCCGGATGCTACATTCTCCGTCCTTCTGCATATTTTATTTGGGAAAGAGTACAATCCTTTTTTGATAAATTGATCAAAGATGATGGTGTAAAGAATGTTTATTTTCCTTTATTTATTCCTGAAGACCTATTGACTAAAGAAAAGAAACATGTAGAAGGTTTTGCTCCGGAAGTAGCTTGGGTAGAATCCGGTGGAGAAACAAAATTAAAGGAGCGCTTGGCTGTTCGTCCTACGTCTGAAACGATCATGTACGATTCTTATGCTAAATGGATTCGTTCCCATAAAGATCTTCCTTTAAGATTAAATCAATGGTGCAACGTCGTAAGATGGGAATTTAAACATCCAGTTCCATTTTTAAGAAGCAGAGAATTTTTATGGCAGGAAGGGCACACTTGTTTTGCAAAAAAAAGTGAAGCTGATGAAGAAACAAGAAAAATTCTTCATTTTTATGAACAAGTTTTTTCAGAGTTATATGCTATCCCCGTCCTGTTGGGTAAAAAATCTGAATCCGAAAAATTTGCAGGAGCAGATTATACGTTATCAGTAGAAGCATTCCTACCAAACGGTAAAGCAATCCAAGGAGCTACGTCCCACTGCTTAGGCCAGAATTTCTCTAAAGCGTTCGACATTAGCTTTTTAGATGAGAATCAGCAGAAAAGTTATGTTTGGCAAAATTCATGGGGGATTTCTACCCGTTCTATCGGAGTCATGGTCTTGATGCATGGAGATGATAAGGGTTTAGTAGTTCCTCCAAAAGTAGCCCAGATTCAGGTAGTTATTGTTCCTATTATGTTTGATGATACTAAAGAAAAAATTCTAAAAGAAGCAAAGAATATAGAAGATAAATTGAAGAAGGCAGGAATTTCTGTGTATATTGATGCTCGTGAAGGATACTCTCCGGGGTGGAAGTTTAATGAGTGGGAAGTAAAAGGAGTTCCAGTAAGGATTGAACTAGGGCCTAGGGATTTAGAAAAAAATCAGGCAGTGGTTGTTAGAAGAGATAGCGGTGAAAAAAAGGCGCTTAACCTTAAAGAGCTCATTTCTCAGATTCCTCTTCTCTTAGAAGATATTCATCAAAAACTCTATGATAAAGCTAAAACATTTTTGAAGAATTCTATTGTAAAAGTATCTACTTTCAAAGAGGCTGAGAAATATCTTGAGGAAAAAAAGCTATTATTTGCTCCTTGGTGTGAATCTGAGGAATGTGAAAAACAATTTAAAGAGAAGACTGGAGCTAAATCCTTAAATACGCCTTTTGAGCAGCCGAAGATAGCGGGTAGTTGCTTTGCCTGTAAGAATAAAGCCAAATCATGGTTTTACTTCGGAAGAAGTTATTGAAACTAGTATACATTTCAGATTTATGAGCATATTTATTTACTTGGGCTTATTGCTTTATCAACCTGAATTATCAACTAGAACATTAATCATTGTCTTCTATGAAATCTAATAGAGTATCCCAAGAAACATCTGCTTCCGATGGCTCTTTACCTTCTGAACTTACGACACCTAATTCTAGATAGAAATTTATCAGATCTTCTTTATTTAATTCACGTTTACTTATTCTTTTTGCAAATAACCCTTTAGCTTCTTGGATATGCGTATGCTTAACACTCTCGCTTCCTGTTAATCCCGAATAGAATAATTTTCCAGTATCAAATGGGCCATAAACACAACTCATAGGTAAATATGCTAATGTTCCTACTACGACTGCAAGTTTAACCATGGTTGTAGCTAATTTAACTACATCACTTACTGCTTTTCCTAAATAACTTGCTCGTGTCTCTCTCAATCTCTGCTCAAGAAGTGCTGTTGAGGCATAACTACCTCTACCTAATCTCTGTTCAAGTTCATCTCTAGTAACATAATCTTGTCGCATGAAAAGTAAAAATAAATCACTAATTTATAAAACTATCATTCACTAATCTCTAATAAAAATAGACTATAAGTTAATAAACATCTGAGTAGAATAGTTCAAATAATCCGTTTGATGATACTTAAGGGATAACCTATTTCTTCCAAAAGAAATAAAAATAAAGGAAATATATTTAAGGATATATGTATAAAGAAATAATCGTTATTGGAGACGTTGAAATAGGGGCTGGTAATCTTACAGATGATTTTATTAGTGATAATGCTTTCTCCGAATTGATAAATTCATTAGCAAGAAGTAAACATCCCGTAGATCTAGTATTAAATGGAGATATATTTGATTTCTTAAAATGCCCTTATCGGTGTGATGGAAAGTTAACGTATCCAAGGCATATTACTGCGGAAATATCCTTAAACAAGCTTCATTTGATGTATGAAGCGCATCCTAAAGTATTTCAGGCTTGGAAAAATTTCGTATCCCACCGCCAAAAAAGAATTTTATTTATCATTGGCAACCATGATCATGATTTATTTTTTAAGCCTGTTCGTGAACAAGTTAAGAAGTTACTGGGCAATTCCCCGCGAGTTATCTTCCCAGGGTTAAAATATATCAACGGCCCTGTTTATGTGGAGCATGGTCATCAATATGATTTCCTTAACCAGATCAATTTTAAAAATTTATTTTTGAACTATAAGGGCAAATCAATCTTAAATTTTCCCTGGGTTCCTTTTGGCTTGATCAGTAATTTTATGGATATGAAGGAAGAACATCCTTTTATGGAACGAATTAGCCCTAGAAACCTGATGCTTTCTTTACATGGGATGGTCATTAGAAAAATTAGCTTGCGTTCCCTTGGGTATTTTTTAAAAAGTGTTCTGTATTATCCTTTTCGCTATTATTCAGATCCGACGTATAGTTTCCCGAGCAATCTTTTACAAGAGTTTTATCAGCGACTAAAGACTAGGCACTGGGATGTGGATGAAGTTATGGATGTATTTAGAAAACAGAGAAAATATACTCAAGCTAAAATTTCTGTTCTGGGGCATATTCATGAAAAGAAGATTAAAAAAACAAGGGGGCAGGTAATTATTCACCCTGGAAGCTGGAAGGATGAATATATACTTAACCCCAAAACTAGAACGCTAACTCCAAAAAAGAAGCATTATGTCCAAATTAAGTTGTATAAGCATGGCTGTGACTATGAAGTTAAAGAATATCCTATTCCTAGATCTATCTTTCTTTTTGATGATGTAAGGAAGGATGAATTTATGTACCTGCATCTTGCCGCCAAAGAAGAAGGATATAAATTAAGGGTCTGATCTTTTTAGTTAAACCATTTTTTAAGCTTATTTCATCATTTATACTCTGATATGGTCAATTTTTTTTAAACCATTATCCTTTGTAATCACTATCCTTTGTAACCACTATTTCGAGAAGAGGAATTTTTATAAAGAGTTGAATTGGATGTTCAAAAATGGTCATTAAAACTGGGAATCATAAAGTAGTAAACAGAACTAAACCAGTAAACAGTACTAAACCAGTAAACAGAACTAAACCAGGATTCTCACAACCAGGATTCTTACAAGATAATTTATTATTCAGTGAATTTACTGTAAATCCTACTTTTACTTTAAAAGAAAATAGAGATTCTTCTAAAAGCATTGGAAAGATAACTAGGAACGATCCTGGAACACAAGGGCTAATCTCCGAAGCGGTAGCATTACTAAGAGATAATTCTGGATGTTTAGAACAAAGAATTCACCTTTTTAAATTGATGGAGAAGCAACTGATCAGGAAAGCTTCTGAGGAAAGTGCAGCAAACGATGGAAATTCTGCCAACCAAATATCTTCATTGATGAAGTTGATTGCTTTAGATGAAAAAGAGACAAGCAAAGATAGTGATAAAGATGCACCGGTCATCAGTATAAGTTATTCTTTTGCAGAAGAAGAATTTAGAAATGGTCTTTATTCACAGGCAGCAATAGACTATGTTAGGATGTTTTATGGTGATACTGGAAAAATTCCGCCTGAATTTGCCGGTGAGTATACTCTTGATAAAAAAAGTGATGTTAGCTCTGAAACGATTGAAGGGAATATACAGGCGCAAAAGACAATGGTAGATATCCAATATGCAACTATCACTGGAGCATATAGTTCTGTAAATTTCAAAGAACGAAAACAATTTGATACCTGGATAAAATTTAATCCTGACCTGTTTTGGTTGTTCCAACGAAACTTTGGCTTGACTCAGGAGATAGATTATAGCAGGATTGGATGATTATGGAAAGTGGTATTACTTCTGTCATCGTATCCTTAAATTACCCAATTATAATTCTCAGTAGATAATACTCATTATCATAATAGAGATGAAGATAAATAAGCGCTAGAGTACGTATTTAGTTAGATGGCCAAGAGGTCAATTCTGCTAAGCTATAGTAACAGGCATAGATGTGAAAATCTTCGGAATCACTACTATCTCTGATAAGAATTACTCCTAATTTTCACCAGAATTGACGGCCAACTAAATACGTACGTGCTAGAGTAAACTAAATATTCTACATTCAAAATCTTTATAAATTGATTTTCCATTTAGAAAATAAATCTATCAATTAGTTGTAATAATAATAATAATAATAATAATAATCAATAATAATAACTTATAGGGGTCATTAAATATGCCAACCTTCACTGATGAACAAATAGATTCTTTTTTAAGTACAGAGAGGATGGGTACATTTGCTAACGATCTTTCTGGATTGGTGAGGATTAGAAGTGAAAGTGGAAACCCGTTGTATTCTGACCAATTAAGCATGATGATAGCAGTCCTAAATCGAAAAGCGCATTCAATTGGATTTCAAACTGAAGTATTAGAAGCAAGACATAATGGTAGAAGATTCCCTGCATTATTAGCAACACGAGAAGTTGATCCAAGCGTACCTTGGGTATTAGTTTATAATCATGCTGATGTTCAACCAGAAGGAGATAAGACAAAGTGGGGGGATATTGAACCGTTCTCCGGATTAATAAAAGATGATAAAGTGTATGGCCGGGGGGCTACCGATGATAAAGGACCATTGTTAGGAACCCTTTATGCATTAGATTTTCTTATTCAGCATGATTTACTGGACTATAATGTACAGTTGATTGTGGAAACGGCAGAAGAAAGTGGAAGTGTAGGATTTAAAGAGATGGCATTAGAAGCTATAGCTTCTGGAAAGATCAAGAAGCCAAGCCACGTATTTGTTAGCGATACTGAATTTAAGGAAGGGCATCCAACGTTGTTAACGACGTTACGCGGTTTAATTCGTGCTACCGTTGGATTAAAACTTTCTGATAAGGCAGTTCATTCTGGTATTGCTGGTGGGGTTGCTTTTAATCCAGGAAGAGTTCTTAGTGATGTTTTAGGAACCTTAGCTGATCCTTATTTGGCTTCTTCATGGAATGTACATATCCCTGGCTTTTATGATGGTGTTATCATTAGAGGGGCTGACAGGGAAGCGATACACAAGACTGCAAGGAAACTTTCTCCAGCTGAGTTTATGAACGCTTTAGGAATGCATGTACAAGCAGAAAATGATCGTGTGGAGCATTTGATCAGATCAGGATTACTGCCTACATTTGAGTATAATTTATGTAAAGGTGGAGCCGCTGGAACATCTATTCCTGCTTCAGCTGAAGCCTTTGTTTCCATGAGGCTCGTTGATGGACAGGATCCCAAGAAGATAGAACAAGCATTTCTTAAGGCGCTAGATGATGCTTATAGAGGAAGAGCTCCAGAGAATCTTTATGGTGGAGTACAGCGGGTTGATAAATTAGAGGGAATACCTTGCAGAATAGAGGTTGTTTTTAATGACAGCACACCTGCATTTAGAACTCGTTATGATACTGGATTTCATGAAACCGCTTTAAATTCTTATCGTAGATTTTTTGATAAACAACCAGTAGTTATGTTTGAAGGTGGTACGATTGGAACTCTTCCAATTCTTCAAGAAGCGTTTGGCAAGGATTTACCATTTGTATTATTTGCGCAGAGCTTCGATACTGATGGGTATCATGCAGAAGGAGAACATTACCAGCTAGCTCATGCTAAGAGGGCTATTTCTGCTGTTGCAGATTATTTTGCTAATCTCTAAATTAAAAAACCAGTTAGTTTATAGCGATAGAAGTAAATAAGCATAGTTTATCAGCTGCTATATCCAGAAGAAATTACTCATTTGCTCTCCGAATATCAATTTCCTTTCGTATAATTAGAAATAAGTTAATATTATTCCAATATTTATTCTTTTAATAATCTTACATTTTAATAATGTAATCATAGAAATAGATTGTTATCTACTTCCAAAATTCTATCATCTCTTCTTCAAAGAAATGCATCTTGCCAGGGAATATTAAACAATATGGGGGATTACCATAATCAATATCTTTAATTTTTTTTAATTTTCCAGACTTCACGACAAAATTATCGCTTCCTAAGCGCGCGCATGCGATAACCAAAGTATTCTCCTTAACCAAACCAAGCCTTTTTTCTTTCTCGATTGCTTCTAACCTATCTAGGGCTTCCTTAATGCTCATAAATTTATTTTCTTCTGGTTTTAGATCAAGTAAACATAAGGTATGTAATCCTATCGATCTGTTCTCTTTTAATACTATGTAAGGTGTCTCTAAATTTGGCACATTTTCTTGGAAAGGGATTGATGTTGTTTTCCCAAATTTATACAGCTCTAACCCAGTAATTCCTATCGCAGTAAGTACCGAAGTATTATTGATTACCTTTACTTCAACTCCTTTTTCTTTAGCCGACTTGAATAAGCTGAGATGAGTAGTTGCAGAGAGAGGATCTCCAACGATCAAAAAAGCAATCTCTTTGCCCTTAGCTTCTTCTATAATATTTTCCGCGCCTTGTTCAGAAATATGCCTATCCGCAAGGGTTATTTTCTTGAGGTAAAATCTTTCCAGATCTTCAAAGGAGCATTGCAATAACGAGGTATAATTCTCTAGGTAAACCTTATCGCATTTTCTTACAATCTCTAATCCTTTGACAGTAATATCTTTCTCGTTGCTTAATCCTATTCCTATTAGATATAACATTTTATTTCTTTTTTATTTTACCCAGTATCAGATATTATTTATGTGACTTGATACCTTATAATTATAGAAATATATAAATATTAGTAATCTCTTATTAACAAAAATGGGATTAAGATTAGCAGTAACCAGAATAAAGGATGAAGACTTATTGAATGTTTTTATAACTGTTAAAGATATTTTAAAAAAAGCCCAATTTGATCGTAACCATCCTGACCTCCAACCAGAAGTTTTAGCTGATGGTTTTGATCACTATCATCAAAGGACTGATCATTATTCTGATTGTGTTTCAGAATCCAGAAAGAGAATAATTGAAGAGGTTGCAACTTCTCTTCTTAAAGAAGTTAGAATTTTAAGAGGTATGGAAAAAAGAAAACATTAGAGTACGTCTTTTTAATATCCTTATTAGATATAACTTTTTATTTCTTTTTTATTTTACCCAGTATCAGATATTATTTATGTGACTTGATACCTTATAATTATAGAAATATATAAATATTAGTAATCTCTGTTATTATTATGTTTGATTTTAGACAAAGGGCTGAAAGCCATTATAGAAATTCTCCTGATGAAATAGAAGACATTGAGAGGATATTAAGTTACCTTAAAGATATGAAGAATATCTTGATCGCCCTAGAAGATAAAAGTATATCTCATGATGACAAAAGAAAGTCTGGTATGTCTTTACTTCTAGAAAAGATCATTGAACGAATATCTCAGTTAACTGGAGAAGAATTAAGATTTTTTCTTACTGAAAAAGAAGCCAAATCTTTTAAATCCTTAGTTGACGATTTCAAACGATCGTTTGATGATGATTTTAGGAAAAGGTTACGCAAAGGTGTTCCGGAGTATGCTGGAAAATTTGGCAAAGATTGGATAAGAAATTTAAAAGAAAGGATTACCATCATTGAAAATCAACAGGAGAAGATGGAGAGCTTATTGAAAGATGCTAAATTTCAGGCTGAAATGGAAAAGAAAGCTAGAGCACTGGGTAAAAAACGGCCACAACTTTCTTCTCATCTGAAAGGGTGCTTTCATGGTTTTCCTGAGCAAAAGCTCCTGTCAATATTTGGATCAGGCATTGCCTCAAATATTTTTAGTGAATATGCAATGAAGCTGATGATAAAATCTTCGCAGTTGCAAGGCGAAAGATTCGTTAGCGTTTTTGATCCCTATTCTTACTATCGATTAAGTTTGTATTTCCAAGAACAGGGTCTTCAAGAAGAGATTATGAAAAATGGGAAGATTACTGCCCAACAGATGGAAAGCGCGCTTAAATCTAATAGCGATCTTAATCTGGCTAAAAATGGTCAGAAAAATGCTCAGTTAATAAGAGATATGTCTTCTGGTCCGTTTGGAGATGAGTTTATCCGAAAAAGTTTTTTTGCTCTGGAAAGAAAAGGAGGAATCCCTTACATCTCGCCTATCTCTGTAGTGATTGATGACACTATGTATTTTTTCCCAATAACACATGATTACCCTGGTGAGGGGCTGATGATTGATAGGATCCCGCCTAAAAAAATGATAGGGATTGCTTTTCATATGAGAAGAAAAGATGTATTTGATAAATTATTTCCTTACTTAAGAATCTTGGGATTACCTATTTATGATATGGAAGACGGAAATATTATATGGCCTCAACTAGAGTAAGTTATACTGTGAAATGATTAATTGTTGTCATCTAAATATAAGAGAAACTAATAAGAGAGAGAAAAATAGAGAAAAAAAATACATAAGCTAGAAAACAAATAACAATAAAAAATTAAGCCGACTTCAGCTTAACCATCTGAAAAAACCAGGTTTCTTTTCTGTCTCTAGGACTAAAATGAGGGTTTTTTTGCCTAATAAAACGAGCAGTTTCTTCAGCACTGGTGGTTAGAACCCCTATTGAATCTTATTGAGTTAATCCTAGCTCTTGTCATTCTCTTCATTTTTTTACTGGATTATCCATTTCTATCATTTTACTCAATCTTCTTCACCATATACGGTCCTTCTTGATGATATCCTAATTTTCGGTAATATTCTCTTACTCCTACTCCTGAAATAACTATTAACTTATTCTTTTTATTCTTTTTAGAGATTAATTCCGCAGTGTTCATCAATTTTTTCCCCCACCCCTTATGCTGTACACTTCCTTCTTCACCTATGGCAGTAGCGGTCCCGTACACATGGAGTTCACGGATAAGAGCTGATCCCTTAGTAATCTCGGAGCGTAAAAGTTGAAAAGGAAATCGTAATCGGCAAAAGCCTATCAGTAAGTCATTTTTAGTATCTTCAGCAGAGATAAAAAACTCTATACCTTTGGATGCAAGGTATCTTTTAACCTTTATTTTTACATTTTTCCATTCAATTTTATTATCTTTTGGCTCACGACAACGGATGCACCTGCAGGCAATTTTTCTAGTTTCCATCATATACTGGCGAAGATTGGTCCTATCTACACCCGCTTCCCAATATTTTGTCGGAACGTCTCTCTGGACTCTCTGGATGCGGCAGTATTCTGGAACAATCTTCTTCCATTCAGCAATCCTATCTGCTGCTTCTTCAGTAGTGATTGGTGTAAATAATCCTTTTTTCCATTGGTAGTATAATGTGGTCCCCGGTCCGACCATGCAAGGATATATCTTGATCATATCCGGCCTATAGTTTGCATCAGAAAATAATTTTTTCATCCCTGCTAAGTCTCTCTTTCTGTCTGTTAGGGGCAGGCCGGGCATGTAATGAAAATTTATTTTGAACCCCAAATCTCGAAGTATACGTATTGATTCCTTAGAAGTCTTGCTGTCATGTCCCCGATGAACTTTTAACAAAACATCATCATAAACAGATTGAATTCCTAATTCTACTCTGGTACAACCTTGTCGCAGCATCTCTTCCCCATGCTTTAATAGGCCCCAGTCTGGTTTTGTTTCAATGCATAAAGCAACGCAACGAATATAAGATTTTTCATTACGCTCCTGTTCTTCTTCTAATGTAGTTCTTCTTTTGATGTTCTGTTTTAATTCACGCTTATTCTCTCCTTTTTTCTTACCTCTCTTATTGCTTCCTTGTTGTAGTTTAATATTCAGTATTTGTTGTTTAATTTTTTCTTCACGTAAAGGGTCTCCCATCACCCCTGGACGTTAAAAAAATTTTTTGAATCGTGAATAATCTAATATTTCTTTTTGAAAGAATAAGTCTGAGAAATCATTTAGAGCTTTGAACACTCCGTAGGTAAACTCTTCTTGGTATTCTTTAGGTTCAGCAGGAAATGTTCCACCCATAATTATAATCTCTACTTTATCACAGTTCTGTCCTAAAAGGATATATTGCTGAAGGCGATTAAATACTTGAAGATAAGCATCATAGTCATTCCTCATTCCCCTCATAGTAGCTGGCTCATGCCCTGTATATGATTGAGGAACATCTCCCCATGGGCTATTGATCCCTCCAACACAAAATGTGCATTTTCCATGAGGACATTTGCTAGGCTTCGTCATGATTGCTACCGGAGCTACGCCAGAGATAGTTCTTGTTGGTTTACTGTGCAATTTTTTTTTAAGTTTAGGAAGATCTTTTTCTGTAACACGTAAAATGATGTCAATATTAGTTGGAATTGTTTTTAAGCCGTATTTTAAGGAAAGCTCACGCTTCAAGGAAGCAATCTCCTTTGTGTTAAGCTGTTTATCTCGAAGTTCTTCAATTATTTCTTGGTAAAAATCCATTCTGCAACCGTTACAAACTGATTCTTCAGGCGTTTTATTAAATCTTTCTGGTAAGAAAGAAATGACTATTATTATCATTTGATGCTTATCTAGTGTTTACTGGGCAGTGGTTAATTACAAAAGATTTATAAATAATTGGGTTTTTAAAACAATTATGACTGCTAGAAATTTACCAGAAGGAGCTTTGCGTGAAAGAATCAGTTATGGCACCATGCCGGGTTTACCTGGAACTGTGCAAATCCCTTTTGATCGTGCTGTAACTCCTGTCGATTTAACTCAAGTAGCTGAAGATTTTACCAGTTATGTTTCAGAACTTACCGAACGTGAATTGATGGTTCAACCTAGCTTTACAACCCAAGTATATTGTGAGACCTCACCGGCAAGGATTACAGGACCAAATCCTAATGGAAAACAATCAGGAATTTATACATTATATAGTGTAGAAGCACGTTATGTTGCGATACAAGGACAACCAGGATTAACTCCAGCGATAGGTATTTGTAATAATCAAACTCTCCCTGGAAATAGAACAATGCCGAAGAAAAGTTTAGAAGCTTATGCGCAAGAATTAAGAGGATAAGTGTTTCACAAGGAATTATTTTTAGGCAAAATATGGGTTACAAATTTGCCGTTCATACGACGCTTATTATCTGAGAGAATTTTCTAATGCTTCATTATAAAACCGGAAGCTGGCACATATAGCAATTGAAGTTATTATATTTGTAATTTTACATTCTCTTTGACCTGATCCTTTCTTTTTACACTTCTAAATCTTGCATTTGTCACAACCTTTCCCACAAAATTTATAAACACCCACTTAAAATTAGCTAAAATATGGTTAAAAGATTAGGTTCATTCCAACGAAAGACTAGGCATAAGATTAGGGCTAAAACTTACCGGGAGAAAGGAAAGCTTTCAGTAAGCAGGTATTTTCAAAAGTTTGAAGAAGGAGAAAAAGTTGGCCTTAAGATATGCGCTCAAGTTCAAAAGGGTAGATTCCATGCGCGATTTCATGGCCTTACCGGAACAGTTAACGGTAAAAAAGGCGCTTGTTATGCCGTAGAGATTCATGATATGAACAAGAAAAAAACATTATATGTCCATCCAATACACTTAAAAAAATTATCATAAGATCATAAAAAATAGTACCAAAATATATTAATACATAATCTAGGAGATAAAAATGACCAACCCACAGTTCGTTGAAGAAAAACCATTATGCTTAGCTGATGTAAAAGCTGCTATTTCTCAAATAGAATCTAGAGATAAAGATTTAAATTATCTAACTACGAAGAGCAAGGAATACCTAGAAACGTTTATCCCTATTGCTTCTGATAAAAAAGAAAAGCTACATAAAAAATTAGTTGCTTTAGGATTGACTAGGTTAAAGGAAGAGCATATTGTTAAAATAATTGATTTTTTACCAAAGGATGTAAACGAGCTTAAAGTTGCTCTTCAAGCATACCCTTTAAGTATGCCTAAGAAGGACCAGGATGCTATCGTTGAGGCAATTAAAGAACATTTAGCGTAATTTCTTACCATTAAAAGCGTAATTCTTATTAAGCAGAAGATATTTCCACCTAAAATGATATCAGACCAGAGGCAAGTTCGCGAAGAAAAAGCCATAGTACTTGATTATTTAGAGCATGGCTATCCTTTTGAAAGTGGGGCTATGAAAAGTCCAGTAGCGCAGGCATTAGGATTAACTCATCTTACACTCTTAGAATTAATCCCTAAAAAAGGAGTCTTCTTACAGCCGTACCAAGAAGTGTACATTGGAGAAGGAAAGCGGGATGAAATTCATCATATTAAAGGAAGAATAAACTTAGATAGATTAACAACTACTGCTAAGAATGAGCTGCCACACGTGCTAGAAAAGGAGATTAGCAACGATGAAAAACGCTTTTTAGACTTTTTTAATAAAGCTCAGCCCTTAACGATGAGAATGCACCAGCTAGAATTATTGCCAGGTTTAGGTAAAAAACATATGTGGGAAATACTAGAAGCAAGAAAAGCTAAGCCTTTTGAAAGTTTTGAGGATATGAAAACCAGAGTTAAATTACTGCCAGATCCAAAACAAGTTGTAGTTAAGAGGATAATTGCGGAGATGGAAGGAAAGGATAAGCACAGGATCTATACCTGATGTTCAGATTATCTAGGTACTATCCAAAAAGTTATTGCTATTAGTTAGTTTCATTCTTTTCTTGATGATGATACTATCTAAAAGAAGCTGAATTTCTTAGAGAAAAAAAACGTACTATCCTCCTGAACAGTAGCAGTTCTTAGCTTATTTTTAAGCAAGCGATCACTAAGTAGAAGGCAGGTCAACCAAGCCTAAAGCTTATAAACTTAAAAGAAAATCTAGTTTAAAAAGAGGTTAGCAATGCGAGATAAAAAATTTCTCAGTAAAAAAGAAAAAGAAGAGATTGTACATCTGTTAGAAGATGGTGAGGTAGGATTATGGCTTGACTCTTATGATTTCATATTCTCAGATTTTGATCATCGGCATTTTTCTCAAAGAAGCATCTCTCAGGATTTTTTAGAGGAAGCAAAAAGGGCAACTAAGGAAATAGATCATGGGAAATGGGGTTTTAAATTATTGCTTCCAAACAAATTAAGAAAAAGAGACACAGAAATAGTAATTAAAAAAAGATTACGGCAGCATTTCCACAAGCATGCTATTCGGTTGCAAGAGGAATCAAAAAAAATTACTAGGAAAAGTCTACTCCTTTGTTGTTTTGGATTTCTATTAATGATAGGGGCAGCATTAATCTTAAACTATCAGAAAGAGAATATATATTTTTCATTCTTAAGAATTATCGTAGAGCCGGCAGGATGGTTTATGGTTTGGTTTGGATTAGATAACCTGTTCTATAAACGCACAGAAAATAAGAATGATTATGATTTTTATAATCGAATGTTCAGAGCAGAGATTAAATTTGAGTCTTATTAAAGAATGGTATGGCATTTTTGCTTTTGTTGATATCATTCATTTCTTTGCTTAACTAAAAATTATTTTATGATATTTAAGGGACAATAATTTAAATATAAGCATTCTGGTTGGCTAAAAAAAGAAGTAGATGTTCCTGGACCATTATACTTAAGGAGACTACAGTTATTAGTAATCATCATCAACATAATAATAATAATCATAATCATAATAATAATAATAATAATAATCTTAATATGAAAATAGGACTAGCTGCAAAATTATCTAAATTGGAATGGGACCAGTATCGCTTAGGTTTAGCTGAAGAAGAAGTGATAGAACTTTACCGCCAGCAAGGCAAAGATATTGATAGAATACGACAGAGCCACCAGAGACAGAAACGAAATATTGAGAGAATTATGGAAAGGCTTGGCTCAGTTCAGCTAGTTGATATCGTGGGAATACAAAGCAGAAAAGAGCCAAAGCCAGAAATAGATCTGCTGGCAGTTATAGGTGGTGATAATTTTTTTCAAATTTGCGCCCATCATTTTGAAAGAGCTTATATTGCTGGAATTAATTCTGATCCACTGACCAGTAAAGGGGCATTGTTAAAGTTTACTCCAGAATCTTTCTATGAGGAAATAGAACACCTATTACGAGGAGATATCCTTCTTGAAAGGTGGCGCCGGGTAAGCACCAAATTGCAAGGCCAGCGCCTAGAAGATGCTATGTGTACTGTTGCTCTGTCTATAAAAGCCACGGATCAAATAAGCCGTTACGTACTGTGTTTAGGAGAAGAGTATGAAGAACAAAAGTCTACTGGAATATTGATAGTTGCTGGTGCGGGATCTGAAAAAGGTTCGTGGTATAGAAATGCAGGGTTATATCTCCCTATGATTAAATCTGGGCTTTATCCACAAGTGACTACTGCCTTTTCCTTTGTAGAACCGATAATAAAAACCTTGGTGCGTGAGCCAATGGAAGGTGAGGGTTGCCGCTACAAGTGGCTGAATCAGACTATTACTTTAGGACAACCTCTTCAGCTAAGATATTGGGCTAATGATCCTTCAGAATTA
>CAZNUS010000003.1:0-61444 GCA_964576385.1 uncultured Methanosarcinales archaeon
GTTTTTGAACCAAAGCCGGGGTTGTATAATGATATTGTCGTATTTGATTTTCGTTCTCTTTACCCTTCAATAATCATGTCTCACAATATTGGCCCGGAAGCGTATCACTGCTCCTGCTGTCAAAAAGATACTGTACCTGGGTTTAAAGAATACTGGTTCTGCCATAACGAAAAGAAATTCTTACCTCAATTGCTGGAAAATTTAATTGATCGAAGAGCAGAAATAAAAAAGGCCTTAAAGCAGTTAAGTGGTGAGAATACTGAAGGAAAAAATCTCCTAGCAGCACGCTCTTATGCTCTTAAAATATTAGCAAACAGTTTTTACGGCTATATGGGCTATTTTGGCGCTAGATGGTATTCTCTGCCTTGTGCTAGATCAACAACCGCTTATGCCCGCAATTATATTAAAGAGACTATTGATTTTGCTGGAAAAAGTGGATTTCAGGTTTGCTATTCCGATACTGATTCCTGTTTTTTGCTTCTTGGAAAAAAAACTGTTGAAGATGCTCTTGGTTTTATGAAGGAAGTTAATGAAAAACTGCCGGAAAAGATGGAATTAGAATTTGAAGGATATTATAAGCGCGGTATATTTGTTTCGCTTAAAGATAGAAGTAAATATGGAAAAGAAGAAAAATTTCTAAGTGAAAGAAAAGATGCTGTAAATCGCGGGAATATTAATGATGAAAAAGGAAAAGGTGCTAAGAAAAAATATGCTTTATTGCGTGAAGATGGAACATTAAAGATAACCGGTTTTTAGACTATTAGAAGGAACTGGAGTGAAATAGCTAAAGAGATTCAAGAAAAGGTATTGCAATTAGTCTTGGAAGAAAAAAAGGAAGAAGCAATCAGTTATGTTCGAGAGATGGCAGATAAATTAAAGAAAGGAACTATTGAGAAAAATATGTTCATCATTAAAACAAAAATTACCCGTGATTTAGATAGTTATGCTTCAGTTGGACCGCATGTGGCAGTAGCCAGAAGGATGCACCAGGCAGGGTTTTTGGTTACGCCGGGGATGATTGTAGAATATATCATCGTTAAAGGTTCAGGGCTGGTAAGAGAAAGAGCGAAATTAGTTCATGAAGTAAAAGAAGCAGAATATGATGCTAATTATTACTTAAATAACCAGATCATCCCAGTAGTTTTACCCATTTTTGCAGTATTAGGCTATTCCGAAGAGAATATATTTTCTGAGACTAAACAAGAAGGGCTGGAAAGATTTTTTTAGTTAATATCTGTTATCTGCAATTTTTCTCGTGCTTTTTAGAACTAAAGCTTTCTGTTTACATTATTGAAACAATAATCTAAAAAATTGGGAAGAAAGAGATTTAACGCCTAGCATGTCGGACATCCCAAATGGTAGTTCCTCTTGGATGATTAACCCTCCTATATTCCACTCCGCTTCTGTTTGTAATAGGACAGACACCATACTGATTACGCTCTTGTATTAAAAAATTGTATCCATCGCCTCTTGGAATTCTGATTTCTTGACCAGGAAAAATCAAA
Organism: uncultured Methanosarcinales archaeon; assembly: GCA_964576385.1. GTDB lineage: Archaea > Nanobdellota > Nanobdellia > Woesearchaeales > GW2011-AR9 > JACOZM01. Next base: position 1,506 of record CAZNUS010000003.1, read on the forward strand.
TCTGGATTTGCTATTCCGCTTCTTTTAGCAATTTCGGGAGAACGAGTTCCTGTTCCATAAACATCATGTGAAATCTTCCAGAGCGTATCTCCCTTTTCTACTCTACGTACATCTTCCTTATCAGCTAGAACATAATGATCTGTTACAGAGTCACACGGAACAAGCATCAAACTATCTGCTGCTTTAGGAGCAAATAATGCTACCGCCGCACATAAAGTTGCTGCTGGTACAGGTCTCTTATCTGCCATACTATGTTGCAACAATCATTTATTTATAAAGATTTATGCATTTCAGTTCTATTATTGATTTTCTTGTCTTTCTTCCCACTTTAACCAAAATAAAAACACTATAAACGCAAACAGACCAGCAAGAATACTTTCAAATTCTTCCTCTAAAAAATAAAAATCATCATTGAAGATTGGGACAGCGAATCCTTGTTCGTGTTCCTGCTTAAGCTTTACCCGCACGAGAAAAACTTGTTCCACTATGTTACGCACCCCAACATAAAGTTGCGGGCACATAACATTGTTAAGTTAAACTTTGCCTAAAATCATACCTCTCATCGCAAAGATCGATATTCTAGATATAGATAAATACAATTTAGATATAGATAAATACAATTCCAGTAATTTTATATATTCCAGGTGTATATATTCTTTAATGAATATCGGCGGGCAGGCAGTAATTGAAGGAGTGATGATGAGGAATCAGGAAAAGCTAGCGATAGCGGTAAGACTGCCCAATGGTGCTATAAAGGTTAGAAAGGATAAAAGCACTTATTTTTCAAAATACTTTAATGTTTTTTTTTTGCGTGGAGTTGTCGGTTTAGGATATACTTTTTACGATGGATTGAAAGGATTAGTCTGGAGCAGCAACCAGCAGTTAGGCAAAGAAGAGAAAATGACTAAAAAAGAGCTTTTTTTAGGCATCAGTAGTTCGCTTTTATTTGCTTTATTGGTATTTGTTGCTTTGCCTTTCTTTGCTGCGCGATGGATAGGAAATGATGGTGTTTTATTCAATACTTTAGATGGTTTTTTTAGAATAGGGTTATTTTTAGGATATCTGGCAATCGTTTCGCAAATGAAGGATGTTAAACGATTATTTGGATATCACGGAGCTGAACACAAGACCATCTATTGTTATGAAGCAGGAAAGAAACTTACGTTAAAAAATGTAAAACTATTTTCCCGTTTTCATCCTAGATGCGGAACTTCTTTTTTATTTATGGTTCTATTAGTATCAATTGGTGTTTATTCGCTAATCTCAGGACCTTGGTGGATAAAATTAGGGGGTAGAATTGTCTTATTGCCAGTTATAGGCGGTGTAAGCTACGAACTGATTAAATTAAGCGACAGATTTAAAGGTAATTTCTTAGTAAAAGGTATTATAGCACCAGGATTATGGCTGCAAAGATTAACTACCAGAGAACCTACTGATAGGCAGTTAGAAGTAGGGATCAGAGCAATAAAAGGAGTGTTAAATTAGTTTGAATATCATTTTCAATAAGTACATCACTCATCAAGGTATATCATCCATTGGAGTAATACCACTCATTATTCTATCAAGAAAACTTTACTAGCATTTTCATCTTTTCTAATTTTAATCACATTTTCTACAAAACTTTCAATCTTAGATTCATGTGATACTATGATTATCTGCCGTAATCTTAACCTTTCTAATACCTCTCGTACCTTATCTAACTGTTCGGAGCTGAAACCATCGGTGGGCTCATCAAGTATCAGCAGGTCCTTCGTTTTTATGTTATGAATTATTTCATTTACTACTTTATTCAATGCTAACCTATATGCTAAAGAAGCTGATGTCTTTTCACCTCCGCTTAAATTAAAAAAGGGCATCTCGTAGCCATTCAGTTCAATAATGGGAGAAAATGAGTCATCTATACGAGAAATCATTTGTTCATCTTCTATTAAGATGCTAAACCATTCCTGAAAAAATTTGTTAAATAAATAATGGATATTTAACATGATCTGTCTTTCTATAGAATATGTTAAGTTGAGGAAATATTCTTCTAACCAATTAAGCACTTCTTGTTTATAAGTAAGCTTACCTTTTTCTTCCTTTAGTAATTCAATGTCCTGAGATAATACATTATAACTATTCTCTAGGTTTTTCCAGTCTGACTTTTTTCCAGCAAGGTCAACTAGAATTCCTTTCTCCTCATTGAATATAGCATAATACTCTTCTTTCTTTTTAGGTATTGTTTCAGATAAGTCCATTTTACTTGCAAGCAATATTTCTGTCTCTTTCCTTTCTCTAGTTATCGTATTAGCTAGTTCATCAGTTGAACGTATATCTTCTTTATATTCAGATCCCTGCTTTTTTAGCTGCTCTATTTGAAAAACAAGCTGTATCTTTGCCTTCTTATCATCTATACTTTGCGACAATGCTTCAATATCTTCCTGCTTGATTTCACTATTTTTTTTCAGGAGCATATTATTTTCTATGACCTGTTGATGCATCCTTTCTTTTAATTGCAGTAATTTCTTCTTTTTTTCCTGAGTTAAGAACAGCTCTGTTTTCAATTTAATCAAAACTTTTTCTCTAGAAGATAACTCTTTTATCTTTACTTCAATACTTTTCCTTTGCTCTAGGATCATATTTTTTTTGTTTGTTGATTCTATCAGCAGATTTTCAGCTTTTTTTATATGCTCAAACTCTTTTTCACGCACTTTATCTTTATAGTCTATTGTAACTTTCTGAAAGCAGGTTGGACATATTTCTAAGCTGTAAATCTTTTTCCATTGTTCTTCTGATTGTGTCAAAATAGCCTGATTCTTAGATATTATTTCATTAGTCTTATCAAGCAATTCATCAAGTTGTCTTTTATTTTCTTCGATCTTTTCCCTTTCACTTAACTCTAATTCTAATTTTTTAATCGTCTGCTCATTCTCTATCTCTGAAGAGACGTCCTTCTCTAAAAGTTCTACATCGTTGCGCGACTGCTCAATTTCCCTTTGGACATTTCTTATATTTTCTTGAATTGTTAATCTTAAGGCAACAAGCCTATTCTTTTCTTCTTCAGCTTTTTTTAATTGAAGCTGCAGCTCTTCTCCAGATAGCTCAGAAGATAAAAGTCGTGATGATAGTTTGCTAATATTCAATTCCAAAATTTCCTGCTTGTTCTTTAATTGCTGCAGATGCTCTTCTTTTTCTTTGAGCATGATACTGTAGGAATGAAGCTTCTGTTTTATTTCTATGAATAATTTCTGTTCTCTCTCTAGCACTTCTAATTCTTGTTTTTGCTTGGTTGACTTTTCTTGAACTAAAGTTAGTTTATGTTGTATATGGCTTATTTCCACCGTTAGAGTATCTCTTAATAGGTTTAACTTTCCTAATTGCTCTTTTTTTGGTTCTAAGGGGGCTGTTTTCTCCTTTAGATGTTCTATTTCTGCTCTAAGAGTGCGAAAATAATTTTGCAGGTTATCCCTAATTATCTTGTACTTATCAATATTGAATATTTTTCTTAAGGTATCTGATCTTATCTCTGAATCCTCTTGAAGAATAAGCTTCATCTCTTCTTGTGGGCAATATACTGTGTAGCGGAAAAGAAAATTTTTATTTTTAGTTAAGGCATCTTCTGGATAGCCTAATAAGGATATTACTTCAGCTTTAAGTTCTACTGGTGTAAGCTCTTTTTTAAGATTATTTATGATTAAAAAACCGGATGTCTGTTTAATAGAGTCTTTTTCTTTCTTGAGGTTTCTTTTAATAATTATCTCTTTTTTCTCTGCATCATTATCTAGGGTAAAGGTTAATTCTACAGATCCATTCATGGCCCCTTTTTTTAATAAGGCTTCTGCTGGAAGGTCTGGTCTAGAAGAGCCGAACAAAGCAAACTCTATTGCCAGAAGCAGGGAGGATTTCCCAGAACCAATATCTCCAGAAAGCAAAGTTAATCCCTGGTCAAATCGGATAGTTTCTTCAGAGTAAGAGCGTATATTTTTTAATTTGATCTCTTGGAGAAGCATTCATCGCTGTCGGACAAATATCTTTAAAGAGATTATTGTTCTGTGGTATTTATTTTCTATAGTATCATATTCTATAGTATTATATTTTATGGTATAGATAACTGCGAAAGTTACAGCACATTTGTCGCAGTTATCTAATAAGTAAACTGCGTATAGACGTATGCTGCAAGTTATGCAGTTTACTATATTATACTCTATGTGTTATTAGAGGTGGTGCTATAAATAATTCTAGTGGTTATAATAAATATCATCTGTGAGATTTGCTAAATAGTAAATACCATCTGAACAGTGGCATTATTTTTGTGATTAATATTGGATCAATTTGTCAGAATTATCTCTGGTACCGCTTAGCATTCAATCAAACTCTCTAGACGCTCATCTATTCTCTGGCGGGCTTACTCTTTTTAAGAAGTTATGTTTTATAAAAGCGCTAAATTCTCTTTCTTGAAGGTAATCAGCGATAGCTACCGATGTTTCTATGGCATCGTTAAGACGCAAAGGATCTTTTCTAGCTTCGTCTAATGCTCTAGTGATATATCTTAACAATTGAGATCTTTGTCCTTGGATTACTTGTGCTAAGGGTTGGTTACCTGCATAATCCTTAGTTAAAAATAAAGCACCAACAGCAATTGTTCTTAAATCGTCTGCGTTTCCTTCAGTAATCTTGGTCCTAAGAAAATCATCGCTATCTAGCAATGAGGAACATTCCGGCAATGACCTAAAACGGGGTATTCTATCACCTTCACAAAATATCTGACTGAATTCTAACTTAAATACGTTTTCAAAGTATGTTTCTGGACCCGCCGCGGCTAACCCTAGCTGTTCTGTAGCAAACTTTCTTTTGTAAGGATTTTGTGCTTCCAACTGTGTTAATATCTGTTCTGCTTCAGCCCGTACTGCTGCAGGGATAACTTTGATAGCAGATGCCAATTGGCCTTCTGCTAACCCTTCTAAAGGTATTCTACCTCTATAATGCCGAAAAATATTGGTAGGTATATCTAATGCCGGTCTTTTTTCATTTAATTCTGCTAGCAGGTCCCATCTTCGTTCTGCTGTATATCTGTTGATAGTACTATCAAATGCTTGGTCATTGATAGCGTAAGGATGGAATGTTTTTCCGCCATCAGTACTGAAGGCATAGCCTCTTCTTTGCAAAGCTTCTTCTAGTCGTATGGCTTTAAAGGGTTCGCCGTCAGCAATCACCTCTCCAACTGCGCGATGGAAGCATTCTAAAGTAATTTGCGGGTCGCTTTTGTTGCCACGGTGTATACCTGTTGGAAGATTGATACGCCTGAAAAATATTTTTATGGCACTTTTTCCAAAAGTGGTTTCTTTTTCTTCAGTTTTAGATTCGGAATGCGCATAGGATGATTTCCATCTTCTGCTCATGCTATAGAGCTCTTCTGCAGAATCGATATCATGGTATTTTAAAGCGATTTCGGCTAGATCAAAGGCAGTTTGGCGATTAAGTTCGCCGATCCTTTGCAATTCCCTCTTTGCTTTATCAACCTTGCCTGCTTTTTTATAAGAATCAGCTTTTCTTCTGACGATAGCAACTAATTCTTCGCTTAGAGGCAACCCTATCCGATGAACTATTCCCCACCCGATTTTAAAATTTTGATCCTCGTAATCAGGCAGATCGCCGCTGCAGTATATCTCTCCCACTCGACTGATGGCTCTTTTAGCCTCTTGTATAGCGGTCCTTTCACGCAAGTCAACAACTCCGCTTCTGGACTGATGTTTCCCAGGAATGTTTTCAATATCTTCAATTATGCGCCTGACCAGATTAGTATTTTTGTTAACGTAATAAGCTAATTCTCTTCTCTGTCTTTGAACTGTTTCATCTTCGCTCGCAACGTCCAATTCTTTCATTTGCAGGTATAATTCTACGGCACGATCAGCTAATCGTTTGGCATAATCAAAGTAAACCCGGTCCTGCACTGCCCTTGGCAATGATTCTTGAAAGGGATGTTTAATTTGTGAAACTGCTATCTCACTTCTGCTTCTTGCTGTATTTTTTTTTCTTTCCCTGTCGCGAATGTTGGGGGTGATACCTAAATTTTGCTGCTCAATCCTGGTTTTTTCCTGCAGAAAATTTATGACCTCATCTTCAAGAAAGATGAATGTTTCATCCTCCAAGAAAGCTTCAAGGCCTTTGCTTACCGCCAAACCATACAAGACAGCTTTCTGCTCGACAAATAATGTAGGTTGAGGAGGGTATTGATTGCCTCTTCTTTCCTTGGGGTTAAAGCTTTTTACGAAATCGACTAATTTTCTTCCATCCTTCCTTTGAACTAAAGCAGTTATATTATCTCCCAGAACTCTACTGGGATCTTCACCCATAGCTTGACAAAAATTCAATAATCCATCTGCATCAGTTAGATTCTCTAAGATGTAATGGGTAGCTAAATCAGTATAAGTAGCCGGCTGGAATTCTGTATCTGTGGGCATGTGGTAATCATAAGCATTAGTTGATTGGTCTAAGAAAGGCATAAATTGGGGTATCGTGGAAGCTCTGTGTTTTAATTTGTATTCACGATCTCCAGAGAAGCTATGTTCATGCGCTTCAAAAAACTCTTTAAAGCTTATCCGTCTATGGCCGCGAGCAATCGCTACGTCAAAATATTCTATTGCTTTTTTTTCTTTGTAACTGATCAGCCTTTTAGCCTGTTCGAATATCTGTGCAGGAGTTAAGGCAATGCCAGCTTGAGAATATAACTCTTCTGCTCTTTTCAATTCTCCATCCTGAAGTCTATGGTCAGCCAATCTTTTTAAAACAAGGTGGGGCACGTCTTCACCATATGCGTCTAAGAAAAATGCTTCTCTTTCTTGAGAATAAATATTGTCTGCTTTTAGGAAAAAGCGGTTTGCTCTTTCACGAGGCATTGACCTTAAGTCAGGATAAGCGGATCGATATAAGTGCATAACTCTGCGGGTAAATGTTGAATCCCGTTTTTTCTTTGGAGCCGTTGCAACCTGATGATCAGCTACCCTAACCAATTGCTCTCTAAATTGTCGGTTTTGCAATTCTAACCACGTATCGTCAGGAGCAGCAGTTTCGGCAGGTTTATCAAGAGTTTTTGGTTCGGCAAAAATAATCCCCTCTTCTATGTAAATAGCTTTTGCCAGGTCAAAATTATTTAATAATGCTGCTAAATCAGCAACTTCTCTTCTTTGCTGTGCCAGTTCTCGCTCACTATCTATACGGTGTGACTGTTTCACTTGAGCCGCTCTCTCAAAAAATCCTAGACTTATCTGTAAAGCATTAGCTACTTGGCTCCGATCATATTTAACTTCAACCAGTTCCTCCAATAATCTATACCCAAATCTTTCCAATTCTCTGTGATCACTAGTTAAGCTTATGAGCAGCTTTGCATAATTATCAGTGTGCAAATAATCTAAAGTTTTACGCCAAGCGAATTCTTTTTGCATCCATGTTCCTTTCACCGGATCAACTCGGGTCAGGAAAGCAATCTGCTCTAGATGGCTTCTTTGAACCGGTTCAGTATCGTAATCATATCTATTAGCTACATCGCTAGCAGTCTTTAGTCGGGAAAGCACAAAGTCCCTGTTAGGCTTTCCGTATCTTCTTTTTTGTTCAACTTCTTCAAAAAATGCTTTTTCTACTTCAGCTAGCTCGGTTTGTATAGTCCTATCGACCATCCGTCTAGATTGCTCGGCAGTAAATTCTTTTCTAAGCTGGGGGGAAGATTTGATGTTTTGAAACCTTCTGGGCTTTGCCGAAGGCCTGCCGGTAATAAATTGTTCGTATACTTCTGGCGAATCGTTTTCGGGATGTTCAGGAAGGCTGCTTAACCAACGCAGCTGTCTTAATTGGAATTCATTGCTGAGCCTATCATATTCGTCTCGATTTTCTAGAAGTGTATGCAAGGTAGCTTCTTCAATGGCGGCTCCTGCGCGGTACAAAGAAGCGGCTAGACTAAAGTTAGGCATATGATCTCCTCTTCTTCTAACGGTCTGAGCATCTTTTTTAAGCCCGTCAGCCAAACCATCTAGCAGCTGTGATTGTTCTTTTTCAGAAAATACCGTAAGGTCAATATCTTCTCCGAAACCATAACCTAGCTGTTTTAAGTGATGGTATAACAAAATTCCCAAGCTGGTAAAAGCTTCCTCATTAAGCCGTATTCCCATTTTTAGCTATAAATTAGCAGTTTTCTTTATAAACATCACTTCTGCTTTTACTTAGGAGTAGTGATTTTGTAGTTTAACTAGAAGTATGATTCTCATGCTCTTTCTAATAAATAACGTGACTATTTATTGGAATGGAATTTGTGCACTTTACTATTTTTAAAGGAATGATAACTAAGTAATGAAAAAAAAGATGTAATCTCAGCTACGCAGTTTACTATATAGTTCAAAAGAAATGAATTATTTGTGGTGAATAAACTTAATCTCTTAAAAGCATAAACTTTTTCCGCGAGAACCTATGAATTTAACCGCCAAATTTATCTTTAGTATCTTTCTTTATAAATGCTCTATCTTTTACTTTCATAATTTTTAGAGCTTCTCAACTAACCATCTCTTTATCACCTTTTTTATCTGCAATATTCTTATCTTTCTCGTTTAAATATTTGTATATGGGCTGTTGCTCTTTGATTTCTAACTCTTTGTTGGCTTGTCTAGCTAGTATGTAAAATAAGTCTCCTAACCTATTTATGTAGCAGAGCATCATAGGATTGGTGTCTGAGAAATTATTGATATTAACCAATGCTCTTTCAGCTCTTCTGGTAGTGGTTCGGCAAAGATGTAAAAAAGAACTAGAGACAGTACCGCCTGGGAGAATAAATTTTTTTGGAATGCCTAATTTTTCTTCTAGTTCATCTATATTTTTTTCTAACTCTACTATATGCGCTTCAGACACTTTTGGCAGCTTATCGCCTGTTATTCCGCTGCTGGCGAGATCAGCTCCCAAAGTGAAAAGATCATTTTGAATTTTAGAAAGTGTTCCTCTTAATCTTTCATCAACAGTGAAACATAATGTTACCCCTATCACTGAATTGAGTTCATCCAATACTCCCAATGCTTCCACTCTGGGGTCATTTTTTTTAACAATTCCACAGCCAAAGAAGGATGTATTCCCCTTATCACCTGTTTTGGTATAGATAGACATACGACACCTGTGTTTATGCTTTGTGAAATAAATTTAAAAATATACTTACAAATACATACCATCTGTTAATGATCTAGGCCTTTAAATAATTTGTCTTACCCTTCACCAATGGTTATAACTTGATCTTCATAACTTCCATCACGATAAATAGTTATCCCTTTGCACTTTGATTTCCAAGCCAGCATATATGCTTCCTCAATGTCTTTAATTGAAGCTGAAGATGGAAAATTAATCGTTTTGGAAATGGAATTATCTACGTGCTTCTGCAATGTTGCCATCATCCTTATGTGCCATTCAGGGGTAATATCTTGCGAAGTAACAAACAAGTCCCGGACATCTTTAGGGATCTCTTTGATGTTTTGGATATTTCCGCTTCTAGCCACCTTTCTAATGAGCTCAGGATTATAGAAATTACGTTCTTTGGCTACTTTCTCAAATTCTTTGTTTAGATAGATGAAATCAGTGTCTCCGCCAAATACTGACCTTTGGTAAGAAATGGCAAAGAATGGTTCGCATCCACTAGAAGCATCAGCAAGAATACTGATTGTTCCGGTAGGAGAAATGGATATGCAGCAGATATTACGCATTTTTTTACCTGCCTCTTCATGGTCAGAACCTTTCCAAGCCGGACATGCTCCTCGCTCTTTAGCTAGTTCCTGCGATTTTTCGTAAGCGCTATTTTTTATGAAACTTATTATTTTCTCAGCAGTATCTAATCCCTGTTCACTATCATATTTTATTTTCATTTTTGCTAAAATATCAGCAAAGCCCATGATCCCTAAACCAAATTTTCTAGTTCTTTTTGTATTCTCTTCAATTATTCTTTTTGGATAACTATTCATGTCTATTACGTTATCCAAGAAGTGGACAGCTGAATGCACTATTTTTTTTAGAGTGTCCCAATCAATTTCGACTGTTTCACTGTTAGTTCCACTCCTCTTTAACATTTTATTTAAGTTAATGGAGCCAAGAACACAGCCTTCATAAGGAAGGAGGGGAGCTTCTCCGCATTGGTTTGTCGTTTCTATCTCTCCTAAATGTTTAGCTGGATGTTTGCGATTAATCTCATCTAGAAAGACCAATCCAGGATCACCTGTTTTCCAAGCATTCTGAGTAATAACTGAAAAAACATCCCTTGCTCTCATTTTTCCTACATACTTTCCTATCCGCGGATTTGTTAGATAATAATCTTTATCACTTTCTACAGCTTTCATAAAGCGGTCGGTAATCCCTACAGAAATATTAAAATTTTTAAGAGATTGCTTATCTCGCTTTGATTCTATAAACCTAAGCACATCAGGATGATCAACTCTTAATACGGCCATATTGGCTCCTTTTCTTACTCCACCCTGTTTTATTGCTTCTAATGCGGAATCATACACGCGTAGAAAATCTACTGAACCAGAAGCGACACCAACATTATTTTTTACGGAGTCTCCTTTAGGCCTTAGCTTGGAAAATGAAAAGCCTGTTCCTGATCCGCTTTGATGAATTAGAGCAGCATCTTTGAGAGAACCAAAAATACCTTGCATCGTATCTTCTATCGGAAGAACAAAACAAGAGCTAAGCTGCTGCACTTTTGTTCCAGCATTCATTAACGTTGGAGAGTTTGGAAGAAATTTTAATTCTGACATCATTTCGAAAAATTCAGAGGCAGTATGTTCGATCTCTTCCTTATCCTTGCCATAATTTTTATCTGCATGAGCAATGTTCTTAGCTACCCGTAAAAGCATTTGCTTTGGAGTTTCAATAATATTTCCGGCAGCATCTTTTAGCAGGTATCTTCTTTCAAGTATCTTTAGAGCTTGGTCAGTAAAATAGAGATTCTCCTGAGAACCATGGTGCCCTAAAATAAATGCTCTACGTTTTTCTTCTTCTTTTTTTTCGTGGCGGAATAAGATATACGCTTTAGCAGCCTGAAGCTGATTTTTTTCAATAAGTACCTTCTCTATGATATTAGCGATCTCTTCTACTTGTGGAGCTTCTTTTGGATAGTTCTCTTCCAGCTTATTCAGTGATTCCTGTGTTAATTCCTGCAATAGCTCTTGTCTTTCTACTCCTGCGGTGTGCAATGCTTTAGAGATGCCTCCTGATAACTTGTCAATACTAAATTCTTCCTCTTGTCCATCTTTTTTGATTACTCTTTTAATGATGCGAGTAGTAAGTGCGGTAGTTGCTCGATCTGGAGTACTAGCTGGTGTAATGTTCATTTTTACTGTATAAGAGGAAGTTTTTTATTAATCTTGTGTGAGATAAATTGAAAAGATATTTTGTAGGGATGATATTTTAAAGAATTTAAAGAGAACTTCTCTAAAATAAAAAATACCTACCTCAGCACACAAGAAACAGCAGTTTCTGGTGTTTCCTAGTAAAAACAGCTGAGGGTATTGAATCCAGATGCGAATAAAAGATGATAATAATATCAAGCTTTAACTACATCCACTTGTCTCTCCGCAAACTTCGCATACGCTGCAAACACCGCTCTGCCGTAGCTGGGAAGCGCCGCAAGCTGAACATTTTTTGAGGTTTTTCTGTAGCATTGCAAGCTTGCTGGTGGTGTTTCCTAATGAAGTAATATTACTTTCATTTTCTTCGTCATCATCCATGGCATAGCGGTTATTTTTTCCATTAGCCAATGCTGGAAGAACTGATGCAAGCAGTGTTCCATTACTATTCTCAAACAAGAAGTCCCTTAGTTCAGAAATAACCGGATGCCCTTCAACGTTTAAGCTTTCTTTAGCAATGTGGGCAGGATGGACTCCGCTTTTTAGGCTTAAGTTGATGGAATTTGTCAAAGCATTAAGCATAGCGATCTGGACTGGGGACGTATTGCTCATCTCTAAGGATACTTTAGCTAATACTCCTTCATCTTTCTCTCCATAAATACTTAATTCTTTATTACCCAGTTTCACCTTTTTCTGTATTACATCTGAATTTTCTTCAGCTTCGTCCAAAATCTTTTTTAATTCTGGATTATCTTCTAAGGTCGTATTTAATGGCTGAGAAAGCTTGCATCCATCACGATATAAAGCAACTCCTTTCAGCATCATTTTCCAGGAATCAAAATAAGCCTGTTTGATCTGCTCGATAGTCCAGTCATTAGGCATATTGATCGTCTTAGAAATAGCTCCGGAGATAAACGGCTGTAATGCTGAAAGCATTTTGATATGCCCATAAGGATGGATATATCTCTTCCCTTCCTTTCCGCATTTGTTAGCGCAGTCGAATATCGGGTAATGCTCTTCTTTAAGATAGGGGGCGCCTTCTAGCGTCATTGTTCCGCAGACATATTTGTTAGCAACCTCTATATCCTCTTTATTATACCCTAATGCTTCTAGGAAACTAGTTTGTCCTCTATTGGTTACTTTGTCGTAGAATTGTTCGCCCATAGTTGCTGGGTTAAACATATAACGAATATCCATAGCTGCTCTAAGCTCTCTCTCTACTTTTAGTACCTGCTCTTGGCTTAAACCATTGCTGTACAATGATTCATGGGTAATGCTTGGACAATTGACTAATGTTCCATGCCCTAAGCAGTAAGAAATTATTTCTTTAATTTCATCTTCTGCATAGCCTAATTTTTTTAAGGCCATCGGAACACTATGATTAACTATTTTGAAGTATCCTCCACCGGCTAATTTCTTAAATTTAACTAAGGCATAATCAGGTTCTACACCAGTAGTATCACAGTCCATGACCAAGCCGATTGTTCCCGTTGGCGCCATAACTGTAGCTTGCGCATTTCGATATCCGCTTTCTTCTCCTAATTGCAGGGCTCTATCCCATGCATCATGGGCTGCTTGCAATAAATCCTTAGGACAAAGCTCTTGGTTGATCGGCGTAGGCTTAATAGTCAAGTTTTCGTAATCATCCAAGGCATAAGCAGCTCGGCGGTGGTTTCTAATTACCTTAAGCATATGCTGTTTGTTTTTTTCAAAATAGTCAAACGGCCCTAAATTCTTGGCCATCTCTGCGGAAATAGCATAGACTTCTCCGGTAAGGATCGCTGCTAATGCTCCTGAAATTGATCTGGCTAAGTCACTGTCGTAGGGTATGCTTTGCACCATCAACAATGACCCTAGATTAGCAAAACCTAATCCCAAACTACGAGTTAAATAGCTATTTAAAGCAATTTTTTCTGAAGGAAACTGGGCCATTAACACTGATATTTCCAAAGCGATTCCCCAAAGCCTAACAGCATGGCGATATTTTTCCACTTCAAACGTGCAGGTTTCTTCATTGTAAAACTTCATCAAGTTTATCGAAGCTAAATTACAAGCAGTATCATCTAAAAACATGTACTCGCTGCAGGGGTTACTGCCATTTATCCTGCCTTCTTCAGGACAAGTATGCCATTCGTTAATAGTTGTATCAAACTGTACACCTGGATCGGCAGAAGCCCAAGCACAGTAGCCTACATCATCCCATAGCTTTTCTGCAGGAATTTTTTTAATGACTTCCCCTGTGTTTCTTGCCTTTAACTCCCATTCTTTTTTCTGTTCTAGCGCTGCAAAAAAGGAATTAGGTATCCTAATAGAATTATTACTATTTTGTCCGGAAACGGTAAGATATGCTTCTGATTCATAGTGGGTATCAAATTCTCGCAGCGGCATATCATAGCCTTGTTTAGCCAGATTCATAGCCCTCACCATATAATTTAAGGGGATACCGTTCTTATACGCTTCCTGAAGAATTTTTCTTACTCCTTTTTCTTCAATAGGATTATCTTTATTTTTTGCTTGCTCTATTAATGAAGACATCTGTTGTTTGAGTATTTTGCTTCCGGTGACTAATTGCGCTACTTTTTCTTCTTCTTTAACTTTCCACCATATGAAATCCATGATATCGGGGTGATCCAAGTCAAGGCAGACCATCTTTGCTGCTCTTCTGGTTGTACCTCCTGATTTAATGCTTCCTGCAGCTACATCAAATATTTTTAAGAAACTCATTAATCCGGAGCTGGAGCCACCGCCACTTAATTTCTCTCCTTTACCACGAAGACCGGAGAAATTACTTCCACTTCCGCTACCATATTTGAATATTCTTGCTTCTCTGGTCAGCAAATCAAAAATACCACCTTCACGAACTAAGTCATCATCTACTTTTTGAATGAAACAAGCATGCGGCTGTGACCTCGTATAAGCATCTTTAGAATGTTCTAGTTTTTTAGTCACAGGATCAACGTAGCTATGTCCTTGCGCTGGGCCAGTAAGTCCATAAGCAAAATTTAAACCAGTTGTAAACCATTGGGGACTGTTAGGAGCGGCACTCTGATTGATAATCATATAAACCATTTCTTCGTAAAAGTTCTGAGCATCTTTCGATGAGGCGAAATAGCCATATCTTTCACCCCATTGTCTCCAGCATCCGGCAATGCGATGAGCCACTTGCTTGATGCTTCTTTCAGGGCCGGTAACTACTCTGCCTTTTTCGTCTAGCAATAATTCTCCCATCCCATTTTTCTGTGGTACTCCAGCTTTACGGAAATATTTTTGAGCCAAAATGTCTGTGCTAACCTGACTCCAGAAATAAGGAACTTCTACATCATGCATCTCAAAAACAATTGAACCGTCTGGGTTTTTGATGAAGGAATCTCTTTTTTCATACGTAAACATTTCGAATGGACTAATATCATCATTCGTAAATACCTGGGGTATTTTCAAACCTTTTTTTTGTATAGCTACAGTCTCCATATATCCACCTCTTAACTTATCTCTTTTTAACTATAGGAAATAACTTTAATTTTTGTATATTATTTGTTATTTCCTAATAAGTTATTTCCTAATAAGCAAATCACAACGAAAAGCTACGAATATTAGTGTGATCTGCTATCATTGATTTTTATACTTTAATTTATTATTTTTTAGCAATAATTTCCTTTAAGCAATTAAGCTAACCTCTTTTTTCAATTGTTTTGGATCGTCAATTCCTTTATGGATTGAAGCAAAGCGGACGTAAGCAATTTTATCAAACTTTTTTAGCTCCTGCAATACCAAATTGCCTATTTCTAATGTGGTTAAGGGATTTTTCTTTTTGGCGAGAAGCTTCATTTCTATATGCTTGCTCATGTCTTGAATAGTCTGTTCTTCAGCTTTATTGCATGCTTTTAATAAGCTAGATGTAATCTTTTCTGCATTGAATGGCTCTTCCCTTCCATCTTTTTTGATGACAGAAAGCTGGAAGACTGCTTTTTCATATGTAGTAAAGCGGTTATGGCAGTCTAAACACTCTCTCCTTCTACGGACAGAATTATCAATTAGTCGCGATTCGAGAACCTTTGTTTCTAAATGTGAACAAAAAGGGCAATCCATAGTATCATCTCTTTTGGTACACCTATCGGGGCGCTGTATCTCTATAATATTATATTCAAGATATGCTTAAGATTCATCACTAATATTTGTTGGATAGTGACAAAACACTATATCTGGTGTTAAATTGACTACCCCCCCTAACTCTAGTGTACTTGTTCTTTTTGAGAAATGTATTTTCTTTAAATACTTTTTACTTTTGAGAAATATATTCGGGAGTATATAGGTTTATTTTAATTGAAGGTAGATGCACTTGTCATGCGGATTTTAAATCAAAAGCTTAATTAATGATCTAAAAATCTTCTTGGATTATGTGGTTTAAGCGAACACCTGAAAAAGATACGATGGATGGAATCAAGTGGATTGGCGCACAATACAAGTACCTCCAGGATCTTCAGACAGGATTTGATTTGCTCTCCAAGACCACCGATACCAAATTGGAATCTGAATTTCTAAAGATGGGTCGACGTCTCTTAAAATATGTTGGTCGCTGTGAAAGAAAGGCAGAGCGATATATTGCTCCTTTAAAGCAGGAGCTTAAGCAGCCTGAATTGCAGGCAATTTTAGAGAAGGCAGAAGTTCCTCGTGCACAATTAGTTAATGCTTTTTCTTTTTATGTTGGAAGTTTTAAAAATGATTTACAAAGGGGGTTGAGAATTTTAGCTTTAAAGCAAGCCTCAAAAGATTCGGAGAAAAAAGCTCAAGCGGATGCTTTGCTAAAAAAAATGCTAGAGCGAAGTGCTGAAAAGATAAATGTACTTACTCGCTGGACTGGCGCTTTACAGGCAGCTTTAGTTGAATTAGAGAACGCTGAAGTTGATTTGAAGAAAAGGAATCTATTACGGACGGGAAGTGCCGCGGCTGTTTTGCCTACTTTGGAAAGGGCAGCGGTGGTAGGGGCCAAGATCCTGGGTGGTGTTTCAGGAACATTGACGGCTGTCTCTGAGGCCCGAGCTGGGAAAATGCCAGATATAACTCTTAAATTAAGTCCTGCAAACAAACGTCGTCCTCGTCGTCCATACACGCGCTTTATTGTTCTTCACACTACTGAGGGTAATAATAATGGGTGGGTTGATGTTTACAACAAAGGTACGGCCAATTATGTTGTCTTAAATGATGGCTCGATTTATAATACCATTCAGATAGAAAAATTAGCAATGCATGCTGGAAGAAGTATGTGGGATAACTTGAGGAATATGGATAATTATTCCATAGGTATTGAGGTTGTTGGGTTTCATGATAAGTCTTTAACAAAAGCTCAGCATAGTGCCATTGGTAAATTGGTAAACCTTCTTCAATCAATCTATAATATTCCTGACGAGAAAGTCTTATGCCATTCTATGGTAGCTTATGGAGCTCCCAATCGTTATCACAGAAAGTCACATCGAGGTAGGAAAAGATGCGCTATGAATATGGGGACTGTTGGGCTGCGATCACACCTTGGCATTACTAAGAAAACTGCTTATGATCCTGATGTTCGAGCTGGACGGTTAGTTGTTGCTGATCCTACTCTGGCTAATATTTTATGGGGGGATGGTTCTGACTTTGTATCTGAGCCAAGCAAACCTCCTAAGAAAGAAAAGCCAACTCCCGGAAAACCAAAACCAGCACCTAAACCTAAGCCCGAGCCGGTTAAGCCTTTGCCACCGCCAATTCCTGAGGAAGAAGATGATGTTTGGCATGAAACAAAATTGGGTGAGACTGCTTTTAGGATTGCTCAGGATGAATACGCTGCTGAGACAACAATTTATTTTTTCCCTAGCGGAATTGTTAGGACTGGAGCTGAACTCATGGAGGGTAAAGAGAAATTTAAATTAACTAATGGGGAGGTAGTTGATAGTAAAACTTATTTTCTTAAATATTTTCCACTAGGAACAAAAGTCCTTGTCGGGTATATTTATGGTGGATTTGTCACTAAAGAGCGAAGTGCTTTAGAAATTGCTGGAGGAGAATGGAATTTTCCTTCGACGTTTTATTATCCAACCAAATCAACCACCAAAAAATTAGTTTCTGGTGATGATATAGATCCGAAAACAATTCCTCTGGGTACTTTAGTGTTTTTTAGAAACTAAGCATCAGGCTAATATGAAGTCAAAATCAGCTTAATGAATTTGACAGTTACGATAGAAATGCTTGAAAATGGAAAGAAAAATAAAAATCCCAACCGCAGCAGAGCTGCGGGGTATTTTTAATCTTAACTGGGAACAGAATTATATCGTTGCAGAGCAACGGGGTATCAGACCCAGTTAAGAAATGAAATTTACTCTAATTTTGAAGCGATAAACAGCCTAATTCTTGCCAAAAAATCAGTTGAAACATAACAAAATAACAAATAAATTAGAAACTGTCAAATAAGTTTTCTTCTTGAATTAGTTAGCAAACTGTCAAAGTTGGGTTACTATCTTGAAGAGTATTATTACTATTCACTCTTACGTCCTAATTCATCTAAAGCTTTTGACTGGATCTGCTCAAGCATCTGATCAATTTCTGTAATGGAATCAGAAAGGCTGTTTAAATCTTCTTGCATGACCCGGTGTTCATTGAGGATGGTATCGATATATTTTTTGAATGGTTCATTTTTTATCTCTGCGCTCCATCGCTCTAAGAGATGGATACTGCTAAATACGGAAAATTTCATGGCATCAATGCTTCCTTTTCTTTGCTCAAATACCAACCTTCTCGAATGAATTCTATTCTCTAAAATTTCAATTTGTTCCTGATCGGAACTTAATACTATATGCAAGGAATTATTTAACTCGCTCAAAAGGTCTCCCGTCTTTTGGACATCTTCAATAAATAAATCGAGATGCTGGTCAAAATCCGCAAGATCTTCCATCCATCTATCTATGGAGTTTTCAATATTTTTAATCAGTTCATATTCTTCATCTTCCGGGAGGCTTACGGGTTTTTTTTGAGATTGGGTTTTTCTTTTTACAATTTTAACTTTTTGAGCCGTTAGCTGAGCTTTATGGATTGGTGATTCTTTTTCCCAGGCCTGTATTCTTGCTTCAATTTTTGCAATCCTTTGATGAATCTGCTGACGTTCAGCTTGAAATTTGGCTATTTGCTTTTTTCCAAGAAGTCCCGCAGCTAAGCTTAAGGCTACTAGAAGTCCACCAGCTAAGATCAGCTTTTTTTTAGACATATATATATCCTCTCTCCCTTATGCAAAAAATTTCGCTGGGTGTAAAACCCCGCTCTTCAGAGCAAAATTTTTACATCCACAAAAACGACAACAATCGTTTTTATGATTTTATTGATCATACTATTTCTTACTTGCTTAATCATTTTTCTTTCAGACTACTTGTAGCTTCAAATGCTTCTCGCTGGATAAGACCAAGCATTTCATCAACTTCTAAAAAGGATTCATTAATGGCAATTAATTCTTCATCTAACCTTCGATGCTCATCTATAAGGGTTTCAATATAACTTTTGAATTTCTTATCTGCTATTTCCTTTTGCCATACCTCAAAGGAACCAATACTTTGCAAAACTATGTCTCTCATGTTGCTTATGCTTATTCTCTGCTGCTCAAAGTAGAATCTTTTCGAATAAATATCATCCGTCAGAGCGACAAGCTCTCTTTGAGAACTTTCTCCTTTTAATTTTTCCTGAAATTCCTTGAGCATTTTTGCACTTTCAGCTGCCGTGTCTATTAATTCGCTTAACCTTGTATCGATAGTTAATAGAAGGTTAGTACGATCTTCAACTGCTTGTTCTATTTCTTTTAGTTTTTCAAACTCTTCATCATTCTCATCTGGTGGACCATATTTGTGGACTTTGATCTTTCGAACTTTTGTTTGTATTCTCTTGAACTCTCCCTGAATCTTATCTAAGGCAGATTTCTTTTTCCAGGCCTGAATTCCCGCTTCTATTTGGTTAATCCTTTGATGAATCTCTTGCCGCTCCGCTTGCAGGACTGCTATTCTTTTATACATCATTCCTACTCCCAGTCCTATTGCTGCAATAAGGCCAGCAACTAGTAGCCACTTTTTCTTTGCCATGTTAAAATAATTTTCCTTCTAATGGAATCTCCTGATCAGGTTGTATCAAAATACAATATCCATAGGCGGGATTTTTAGCTTCAGGGAATACATTCATGTTGATGATTTTTCCAACCCGAATATCTCATTTTTGAAAATCTTCGATTGTTGCTAAAATGATTTCACTGAATAAGTGTCGGAATACTTTGAATGAATTGGATATCTTGGCCTGTTTTAGCTCTCTCTTGCCTTCTCCATCCTTCTGCCATTGTAAGGCCACCTGCTAATACGGCCATAATCTTTTCATTCCCCGGGGTATTGGCATATGCTTTGTAGAGTTCAATGAGGGAATTGCATAAGACTATCGATACTCTATAATCCTCAGCTGTGACTACAACCTCAAGAATAAACCCCACAAATTTACTGACTATTTTTAGATGCTCTTTTTGGATTTCTTCCATGAGTTTTCTAAAACGATTGGCCAAATCATGAAATCCCATCCTCTCTAAATTGTCAATGTGCTGCATTAATTCTTGAGCTGCAGAACTATAATGATTAACTACTCCTAAAAAATTATGCCTACTTGTTTTATCCATCTCTGGGTTAAAATGGAAATATTCTAACTTATCCAATTGGATTGTTTTGTATGGATTAAGATACTCTGTATCATTCATTTTATATTCGTATGCTCCAAGAAGGGATTTACTTGCAGCTCTAAACTGTTCTTCAGCCTTATAAAGATCCTTAGCTTCTGCACCAAGTAATTTGGTAAGCTTTTCATCTTCAAGAACTTTATTAATAGCAGCTGTATCTTGTGGAAAGGCTTGTTCTAAGGATTTTTTTCGAGCTTGACCTGATTGTGAACAAGCAGCCAGAAGTTGAGCAGCTAATATTGTAATTATTACAACCTCTTTTTTCATCTTTTTGAAGGACATTTATACTGCTAATTCTTGAATAGTTAAATACTTTTGTTTTTTCAAATCATCATATTTAAATATATTTGGCTATTCTTTTTTTAAAATGGTATCATTAATACTCCAATCTTTGTACTTTTTTCTTCCTGGTTATGTCGCAAATATGTCTCCTATACTCTTCAAATGGATTCCATTTTTAGGAATTCCAATTCATGAGCAAAAATTTGGGAAGAATAAGACTTGGAGAGGAATCATAGTCGCAGCTATTACTGGAATGATTATTTTTTTGCTGCAAAGAATGGCGTATCAACAAGGTTTTGTCCAGTTTGCTTTAATTGATTATAATGATTTCTCTATCTTATTTGGGTTATTGATGGGCCTAGGGGTTATTTTAGGAGATCTGGTGAAAAGCTATTATAAAAGAAAAAATAATATTGCTCCTGGCGAGCCATGGATGCCTTGGGACCAGTTAGATTTTGTGATTGGCGGAATTCTAGGGGTCAGTTTTTTTTATGTACCTGCTGTAGAAGTAGTATTTATTTTATTATTATTTAGCCCTATCTTACATCTATTGGTGAATTATTTGGGATATATATTAAAGATTAAAAAAAATAAATTTTAACTGAAATAATATAATTTTAAACACATTATCTTAAAAAATTAAAATTTAAAAATGGAATTCAAAAAAGAAATCAATGTTCCCAATGCGTTAACACTTCTTCGCATAATCCTTGGGCCATTTGTAGCTTATTTCATCTTGACCGGTGCAAGTATTGTTGCTTTGGGATTATTTGTCTTGGCGCTGCTTACCGATTTTGCTGATGGGTATTTAGCAAGAAGGTTTAAACAGGTCACATTTATCGGAACTTATTTAGACCAATGGGCAGATAAATTACTGTATGGATTTGTCATATTCTCTATTTTGATGAAGGTAGGGTATCTTTATTGGATAATAGTCTATGCATTAGGTGTTCTGGGCTACCTATTGGGCAGTTATTTTGCGGTGAAGAAAAAGATCAAAGTAACAAAATTAGGGAAATGGTTTATAGTATTTGAAGGAATTATTTTAGCAATGATGATCTTAGGGGTAGTGAACCATATTATTATTTCTCTTTTTGCTTTATTGCTGGTTATCCCAGCTGTAGGGTATATTAGGAAGATGATAAAGTAGAGTAATCTATACTTTTAATCTTAGGAATTGTTAATTCTTAAGAAAGTAGTATTTGAGAGATGGTATCTTAGTGATTACCTAGAAGCTAATGATATGCTAATTTCGGAGTCAAAAGAAGGGCTGGTTCTTTTTCTTTATTCTTAACTTCATCTCCTCCATTGTTTATAAGATATACTAACCCATTGCCCTTTGGTGTCACCTGAAAAACAGGTTTATCACCTATATCCTTTGTTACTAATTGATAGGAAAATCTTCTAAGAACACCAGCGCGAGCAAATGCTTCTTCATAGGTTGTTTCTATTAGCAAACCTCTTTCTAAAAGCTCGCTTAAAGATAGTTTTTCCATTAAAAGTGCATTTTCTGCCCAAATTAGATCAACATAGCCAGTAGGTGTGTATGTATCGGGGGAGTAGTCTCTTATTTGATCTGGAAAAAGCGATATAATAGTTCCACTGCTCTTAGGGTTAGCTTTTCTACTAAATTCACTTCTTCTTCTAAAGTCATAAGCATTCCAGGCACCAGCTAGGGTGGTAGTTTCTTCTAAAGTGTTACTTTCATCTACTGGATGATGTAATGGGTTCTGGAGAATTGCATTCTCTAGTAATCCAATTCTGCCTTCCCTACAAAAGATAAATTCTCTATAAAACTTAAAATTTTTATGGTAATACAGTGGTGCAGCCAAGTAAAACCCTAATAGTAAGCTATTAACTAAAGCCTTAACCACTCTACTTTTAGTCATAACTCTTATAAGTTCTCTTCTGCTTTCTTCTTTGATATCTTCTTCATCCATTTCCTAATAATTTCTACAGTTGAGATATAAATATTTTGTACTAAACTTGGATAGTCACACTTTACCATAAACTTATTAAGCACTATAATTATCTTTGTTGTCATGATAGGGCAATATCTAGATATATTATTGCATTTAGATAAATATCTGCAGATGATAGTTGGTGAATATTCTACTTTAACCTACGTGATATTGTTCACTATTATTTTCCTTGAGACGGGAGTAGTAGTAACTCCTTTTCTTCCTGGAGACAGTCTCTTATTTGCAGCAGGGGCGTTAGCAGCTACTGGTTCTTTTAACGTCTCTTTATTATTTCTTGTTCTTTTCTTAGCAGCAGTTTTAGGCGATACCATCAACTATCATCTAGGAAAATATATCGGACCTAAAGTGTTTACAAATGAATCTTCACTATTTTTTCAAAAACAGCACTTGCTGAGAGCGCAAGAATTTTATGATAAGCATGGACGGAAAACTATCATTTTAGCTAGGTTTATCCCATTTATCAGAACATTTGCCCCTTTTGTAGCGGGCATCGGAAAGATGTCCTATTCGGTGTTCTTGATGTATAATATCATTGGCGCATTAGCTTGGTGCGGACTATTTGTATTCGGTGGATATCTCTTTGGAAATATCCCTTTTGTTCAAGAAAATTTTGGCATGTTTGTATTAGGTATCATTATTGTTTCCTTGCTTCCTTTGCTGAAGGAACTGGCAGTCTATTTTTATCGTTTAAAATATAGAGAAATGCGTTGATTATACTAAAAAACAGAATTAATAATCTAAATACCTCAAAGGTCTATACCCACCAAATTTATTCTGATTTAGAGTATCACAAATAATATAAATTAAGCACCTTGACATTTTTACATGACGTTAATTGATGTTACGTTTAAGAGAATCGAATTTCCTGGAGCAATAGTTCTATTGGATCAAGTAGAAAGGATAGAACTATTTGGTTTTAATGAAGATGCTAGAAGACGTATTCGTTCAGATGAAGCATTACGGTTAGCGAAAAATAGAGGATTCATTGAGGGGTATACTGGTAGGGATGCTATCTCTTGGAGAAAAGCGTCTCCAAAACCGGGTGAGGATTATGTATTTTCACCTCGAGAAGATGGACGATATGATCGAGTTGTTAGAATTCCTGAACAAGATGTTATCATTCCTGATTTTGTAAAAATATTATCTATTTATATCCATTCTAAGTCTGAAAATGTTGATTTAGTTAATAGAGTATTACAACAACTTAACAGCTTAAATGATCCGGAGATCTATGCAGGATTCAATTTGTCTCAGGGATGTTGGAGCAGGGATGGGGGCATGACAAGTCCTGCAGCAAGAGTTATTCCATTTATAGATGTGGCTGCTACTGACAAATATACTTTTCAAGTAAGTTACTAAGTATTATTTAGAACTAATAATTCTTTTATTGAATAATCATTTTATCAGAAATGAACTGATTTTTATGATTTTAAGCTGAATAATATTATTTCTTTAGTTCTTCCGTCGGGTATTCGTCGAAAAAAGAGAAAGGTTTATATACCTCTCTGATTTACTAGATTCATCAAAAAAAGTTTAAATAAAAGGAGGGATGTAGTATGGCTGAAGTTGTAGCAAAAACAGGTGTTAAGAAGCAAGAAGGTTACCTATACTTTCTGGATAAGAAAGGAAATGTCAGTCGCGCAAAAATGAGCAGAGCTGGCAGGAAAAAAGGTAAGGTTAAAACAGAAGTTGTCGCCAAGGCCGGTGTTAAAAGAGAAAAAGGATGGCTTTACTTTGTTGACAAGCATGGGAATGTAGCCAGAGCAAAAATGGCTCGTGGAAGAAAAGGCGGCAAGAAACGATAAGTTTCTGATTTTCTTTTATTTTTTTTCTCACTTTTCTGTTTCGGATTCTTCAAAAAATTTAAAAGTGTATTGTAATCTATAACTCTTATGGTTAATCTACTGCATAATAAGAATCTCAGAGAAAATAATATCCTAGAAAATAATATCCTAGATAATAATATCCTAGATAATAAGAGGTATATCATCGAGAATCTTGAGCCAAGATTGTATAAATGGTATCTGTTAGAGTGTGAGCATATCTCTGAGTTTATTGGAAAAAAAAAGTTGATGTTTACTAACGTTAGAACTGTGAAGCAGAAACAAACATTATCTAAGTTAGGTACTGTAGAATCCAAAAGTGCAGCTGACTTAAATCTAAAGAAAGTATGTGTCCTTGATCCTTTTGCCAAGAAAATTTTAACTTCGGAAGATGCTAGGAAATTTGACCATTTTATTTTTGGCGGTATTTTGGGAGACTATCCGATGCGGGCAAGAACTAAAAAAGAACTGACTTTACGCATGCTGGAAGCAGAAGCAAGAAATATTGGACCTGAGCAAATGACCTTAGACAATGCTGTGTATGTGGTGAAAGAAATTGTAGAGAAAGGAAGGAACTTATCAGAGCTGCGTTTTTTAAATGAATTAGAACTTGAAGTAAAGGAAGGAGAGTCAATAATAATCCCTTTCAAATTTATATTAGTAGATGAAAAACCCCTTATTTCTGAGAAATTAGTTTACTTTTTAAAGAAAAAAAAAGGATTTTGATTCAATACCGGTAGAGTCAATTGTCATGTTTAGGATGTAATATTTACATTGCTGTAACGTTTGCATATATCTATTTTTCTGAAATCTTTAGGTTCATTTTTTTAAAATAGACACATAATAGACACATAATAAGCTTATAATAGATTCATCATAAACTCCTAATAAACTAAGAATACAATCTATGTCTAAACTACCTCATTTTCAAAGTAAAGCTTTCCTGGCTCCTATGGCTGGCTTAAGTGATCCTGCTTTGCGTCTCTTGTGTAAAGAACTTGGAGCTGGGCTTGTCGTTACTGAATTTGTTAGCATACATGCTGTTCATGCAAAAGCTAGAGATATTACCAAATTTATTGAATTTTCAGAACTAGAAAGGCCGTTGTCTTGTCAATTATTTGGTTCTGATGTAGAAAAGATAAAGCAGGCAATTAAGATTGTTGAACCTTATTTTGATATCATTGACTTTAATATGGGCTGCCCTGCTCCGCACATAACTCAGCAGATGGCTTGTTCCGCTTTACTGCAACATCCAGAATTAACAAGGAATATATTTCGCACCATGGTTTCTGCAACTTCTAAACCAATTACTGTAAAAATAAGATCCGGCATAACTACACCAGATAAATGGAAAGAGATTGCTAAAATTGCTGAAGAGGAAGGGCTGTCAATGATTACTTTTCATCCCAGGACTGTTCAACAAGGCTATTCGGGAAAGGCTGATTGGAACTTGATTAAAGAGATGAAACAATTTGTAAAAATTCCTGTTTGTGGTAATGGCGATATTCAGACTCCTGAAGATGCGAAACGAATGCTAGATGAAACGGGATGTGATTATGTGATGATTGGCCGAGGCGCTTCCACTAACCCATACTTATTTCAGCAAATTAAGGATTATTTGAATCATGGACGTTACTCTGACATCTCAATGAAGGATAAGTTAAATATTTTTTTTAAATATTTAGACTATGCTAAAAATTATAGTATTAATATCGCTCAAATCAGAACACAGGGGATAAATTTTTCTAAAGGATGCAATGGCAGTAAAAAATTAAGGGTTGATCTATTAAAAAAAAATACTATTGAAGAAATAAGAGAATATATGCAGAAGTTTTATGAACAGTTGTAGTCTGCTTTTCCTTCTATATTTTTTCTTTAGTATGTTAATATCTTGAAATGAGCTGGCGGTCGAATATGTAGGCTAACCTTCTAGGTTAGTAACCTCTAAGTAATAAATGTGCTACGTATTTATAAATTAAGCCATTATTTCTATGTAAATGAGTTTGACTCGTTTAATAGGGAGGGGAATTAAAAAATTTCGTTGGGTTCTTGCAGCTGGAACTATTGCAACAGCATTATCTTTATCTGCCTGTAATCGTGATCAGCCAGAGGTTCCTTTTATTCCTCTGGAAGATCTCATCAATGAACCCGTTGCAAATACTTGTGAGAAAGAAGAAGATGATAGCGATCCTCGTTCTTGTTATACTCAGTTATGGTGGCCAAATAGGTTCGGAAGATTAATCAGGGACAATGGTAATATTTTTATGCGATTTGACTTTGCTGCTCATTCTGATTTTCCCATTCCAATCTATATCCATGTAGAGAAAGGTGTTCCTCATCCTGATGCTGCAGCGAAGTATTTATCACATGAGATTATCTCTGGTGCTTTGTTATCTCAGGAGAAAGCTGGAGGTATTTTAACTCCTCCTTGGGAGGGATATGATATTACCTTATTTAAAAACTTTCGGACGGCCAGGTGGGATCGGGGAGTTGGCGCAGTTACTTTCAATGATGGAACTATGGCTTTTCGCGCTGATACCATGCTTGTCTCTTCTCAAAAATATTTTTGGGATGTATGGGATGAAAGCAACCCCGAACATCAAACTTCCACGAACTGGATTGTGGCTCATGAAATGAGTCATGTAAGTCTTAGAGGCAGCGCTCTTGATTCTGGAGAAGCAACAAGGAATCAACATTATATTTATGAAGGAATAGCCAGACAAATAGAAACAATGCTCAGAAGATCTCCACCAAGATATAGCTACTCAACGGCGCTTCCTGAGCTTCGATCAGAATTCAGAAGAATAGACATAACTACTGATGAATCGTTGGTATCGCTCCTTGTCTCTTTTTCTGATGATATTTTTAGAGTACGCCTAAATGATCGTGATATAGAATTTTATGAAGGTAAAATATGTCATCGAATAGTTCTGGATGATGGATTACCTTCAATATTTGATGATGGACTGCTATGTTATCTTTCAGAAGCTTTAGGTGAAATCCCTGCTTCCAGTATCATTATAGCGAGCCCTCCATTTAAGTATGTAACGATGGATTGTGAGGATGACTCTTATCGATATGCTCAAACTTATTATTTAGGACATGGTGTTGAAATACCAGGAAGCGATATGTTTGATGTTCAGCAAGAAATTAGTGGAAGTTTTGACGAAGCTGGTTTATATGAGCGAGGAGCATGTTTAATCCAACAAATACTGCAAACTCCTGATGATTATCGCCGAGTAGGCGATCGATTGAGAGCACTAGCTCAAGAAATTGCTCAGTCAAGATCATGCACGGTTAAAAATCCTTCCTACCTGGTTGATTTTGCTGGACTTGTTGAAGAGGCTTTGGGAATACCTTCTGAAATAGTGCAAGAATATTCCGTACAATTCAAGTGGAACGATTGTGGTGATACTTCATTTCCTTCTATACCATTTGCTGAAGACGATTTTTTTTCTCCGCCAAGAATATATACTTTACCTGGACATGAAAGAAAGCAGGATGACAACGGTAATTCTTCTTTTTATTAGGGGTGGATACTTTTTCATCATCTTTAAATAGAATACCATTTTTTTAGAAGTTATGGGCACATTTGAGCATTTGATGTTATTAAATAACCGATTAAATCAGAAAAGTAGGATTACGGATAGCCTTGAGGCCATAGCGGGAAGGTATAAGATAACTCATGATCCTCGCCAATTAGCTGAAGCGACCGCAGCCCTTGTTGATGATTATGCCGTTTTTTGTTCTAGTCATCCGGATGAACAAGCTCCAGTTCAAACATTTTTTAAAGCTCTTCGTAAAAAAGGAGAATTAGGGGGCTTTAGGTATCATGCTCCAGATTCATCGAAGAGCGTTTTAGTTTCGTTAGATGAATTATTCTCAAAAAGATATGATCAATTATTCTCTGAAAAATATCAACTTCGAGGTGAATTACCAACCGAAGCTGATGATGAAAACTCTATTTTGCTGCGTAAATTTACCGTTGATATGGGTCTCGTCATTCCCGTACGTGAACAGCATAGAGAACAACGGACCATTCAAGCAGCGGGAAAACAGGTGAAATATCAGCAAAGGGATGGTACTATTGAAACAAGAACATTATGCGTAACTGGTTATTCTGGGGATACATTTATGTTAACAGAGATTCATTCAGATCAATTTGTACCAACTCCCCCAACAGTTGAAGGAACTGTTCGAGCATCTCTGAATTTTTTAAGCTTTTATTTATGTGAATCGGGGCTTGCAACTCATGCTGGGCCTAACAATCTTATTCCAGCATTACAATCTCAATTAGAATTATTAGATAGAGCTCAAAGTCAGGATGGGGAACTACGAGCTGATATCCATCATTTATTAGGTGGTTGTTATCGTTATGCAGAAAATTTAGGTTTAGCAAGAAATCATTATGACCAAGCATTGGCTCTATCCCCGCAAGGGAGAAGAAATCATATTGGTAATGGGTTTTTAGATATGGGTGATCGGGAGAGAGCAGCTGGTTTGTTTAGGGATGCAATCCTTCATGATCCTGTGGATTATGGTCTTAAAGCACTTGTTCCCTTTTTGCGAACATCTTATGGATTAAAACAAGAAAGTAGAGTTTCTGTGTAGGATTTTTTGGTTATGCAAAAAATAGCCAGAAAACCAGCGACTTTAGTCGCTGGATGAATGGCACTATTTTTCTGGCTATTTTGCATCCTAAAAATGCGTAGTTTAGAAACCGTCTCAGTTCAAACCTCGCACGCGGAGAAAAGCAACGACTTTTCTAGCGTCCCAGAATTGTTAAGCAATTCTTAGGACTTTAGTGCGAGGTGAGACGGTTTCACGCATTTTTATGATAATATTTTTTAGGATTCTTCTTTTTCTTTAGTTTGACATCTTTTAGCTTTTTAGTATAGTAAAGAACGCAAATAATTGATTATAATGGTTGCGTTCTTTAGAAATAGTGGCGATTAATCATTGCTTAATTATTTTGGTTCGCCACTATATATTGAACTGTTGCTTATCTTTATTTTGCATAGAATCATTTTTGAACTAAATATTCTTAAACTAAATATTCTTGAACTAAATATTTTTAGACTAAATATTTTTAAAATAGCTTCTGTTATTCCTGTTTTATGGTTAGCCGTAGGACATTAGAAGAAGAGATTCGTTGGTTGAAAAGATACTACAATCATGAAGCAGGTGTAATGGATTTCTCCGTTAAAGGGAGAGTTCTTGAGCTTCTTCGCGATGCTGGATATCATGACGATCATCGCACGAGGAAAGGAACAATTATCCACCAAAGAAATGGCAGGGATCGGAGATTATTAGTAGAACGAAATATATTTAGTTTACAATCAGGATATAGCCGAATCGTTTTTCCAAATGATGCAGAAGCAAAATCATTTTTACAGAGATATGAATCTGTCGAGAGAGGTCCGCCAAAAAGTCCAGCTAACCCAACAACTTATATGGTCAAAGGTGGACTTGTTGGGGCTGCTATTAGTGCAGGTCTTTATTTAATTGCAGATGTTAGTGATTGGAAACTATTAATAGCTCCCATAGTGCTGGGAGGGCTAGCCTTTATAGAAGGAAAATATCAGGAGGTAAATCATTGTTCTAAGCTTGATGATTATAAGTCACTACGTGATCATCTCATCGCTGAATCCATTAACAGAACGACTCACAGCTGGAGAGCGTTGGAGTTAGCGATGATGGATCAGTCTGTTAGCTATTAGAATATTTTTTTATCTTGAATTGTTTTAACAGTTATTTTTAATGAACTCTTGTACTTCTTTTACTCCTTCTTCTAGGCTATCATTATCTATCTCTGCAGAAAAATTAATCTTTTTTAAAGTATTAGCATACAAGGGATCATAATACCATTCTAACAAAATCTTCGATGCTAGCAAATAATTCCCTTGTTCGATAAACTGAACCATCTCTTCTCTTTTCTTCTTGCTGATAACTCTATTTAAACCAGCAGAAATGTTTGCAGCTTCTTCCTTATTTTTTTCATTGATATATTCTTTTGCGCACAATTCTGCGCGCTTATCTAAGCTTCTTTTGAGTAAGATATGTGTACCATTCAGCATCGCTTTATATAAAAACGCCGGAATCATTAAATCCCCTATTCGCCTGCTTTCTCCTTCAAGAATAATACATCTCTCTTGCTGCAAAGAGTCTAATCTCCTTAGCAAGAGATTGTCAAAGGCATATTGTGAGTTAGGAATTTTTCCCATTGCCCCGTAAAGGCTCCCATTATGCTGAGCTAATCCTTCAATATCGATAGAATTCGGAAACCTCTTTAACAAGTCAGTTTTTCCTACACAGGTTAATCCCCAAACGATAATCACTTTTGGCTTTAACTGGTAATGTTCCAATCTTTCTTTAACATATTTCCTAAAGGCTTTATGTCCACCCTGTAATTGATAAACTTCGTATTTCAAAGCTTCTAAAAAAGAAACAATGACACCGGAACGCATCCCTCCTCTCCAACAATAAATCACTAATTTTTTACCTTTGTTCTCATTGATCTTTTTAACAATATCCGGCATGTTTTTAGCTACATATTCCATCCCTTGGGAAATCGCTTTATCTGGAGAGATCTGTTTGTATAATGTGCCTACTATTGCCCGCTCATCATTGGATAAGATCGGGATATTAATCGCTCCGGGAAGATGGTCATGCTCAAATTCCTTTGGACTTCTGGTGTCCAAAAACTGGACAGTGGGATCGCTCAAAGCCTGCTCTACAGTAATAGTTTTAACCATAACTTATTCAGAATTAAGCCTCATTTAAAAAATTTAGTAGGAATTTATGATTATAACTATCTAATAGTAAAAATTTAAAAATAGCCCTCCCCAGTAGGTCATTATGGCAAGTCTTTTACAAAAGCTGATGG
This sequence comes from uncultured Methanosarcinales archaeon, assembly GCA_964576385.1. Taxonomy (GTDB): domain Archaea; phylum Nanobdellota; class Nanobdellia; order Woesearchaeales; family GW2011-AR9; genus JACOZM01. Next base: position 32,543 of record CAZNUS010000003.1, read on the forward strand.
AATCTTTTAGTCTGGGAACTGGAAACTCATCGGCTCCGTTAGACTTACGGGGCCCTTTAGAGCTTAGGCAGGGTATTCTAGAAAATACTGTAACAAGGCTGTACTTTACCGATGTTATTAATCACGACGTTGACAATGGCGTTACTGTTTTAGCAGTTCATGGCGACTTTGGTACTGAAGCATCTATGGAAGCTCCAGTTGAGGCTTTAGCAAGGCTAGGATGCAGGGTAAGGATTCCTTTAATGCGTGGACATGGTTTTTCTCCCAGAAGATCTATAGTCAAAGAAGACAGCAAATTTGGCTACTCGCACACAGGTATTATCATAGATGATTATGCTTTAGCTTTTGAAAGGACAGCAGCAGATAATCCTGATCGAATAATCTTACCATTACATTTTTCAGCTGCAGTATTTTGGGGTGCGAATTATTTTAATGGTCTTATGCAAAATCCAACTGATGGTAGAATGCAAAAAAATGAAGAACTAGCAAGGTTTCGGCAAAGCAACGTATCTGCTATTATTAATGTTGCTACACCTTATGGAAAACCAGAATTGCATCCTGGGGAAAAAATAATTTTTGCAGGAGCTCGAAGGATGAGTAAGATCAATTATTCGAGCAGGGCAATGGAAATTCCTTATGCTATTGCGCACACTATCGGATTGCCTTTGTTTGGAATGAGTTTGTTTAAGGATATTCGGGAAACAAGGATACCTTACCCTCCCCGGTGGGATAATTTATCGCATCTAGCCGTTCAATTTGGAAACTTAACATTTGAAGAAGCAGTACGTTTAATGACTGTTGCTTACGGTCCAGCGGAACCTGAATTTCTTCAAGAAGTTTTAGGATGGACCAAGAAAGGTGATCTTTTAACGAAGGAAGGTCTACATTTAGGTGATACTGCATCTGGGATGAGAGTTCCAATATATTTTGTGAATGGTGATTTTGACAGAGCTTGTTCACCAGAAATGGCGCGCGAGTATGCACAGCAATTACCAGCAGAAACTAAGCGAGAATTTTACACAGTCCGTGGTGCGGGACATGCGGATTCTGTGTTTGGACAACGAGCAAAAGACTTTTGGATGTCTACAGGCAAGGATATCTTAAGACAAATGATCTAATAGTTTAGTTTAAAAAGAATATTCAGATCATTAAATAACTTCAAAATGAATTATAGTAAAGGACATAAATAATCATATCATCAAGTCACTCCACTTTGTTTTGTTCGTGACTTTCCTTACGGAAAGAATAGTTATGTCCTTTAGATACAAAAAATGAAGAAACTACTTCATTTTTGTACAGAAAACAAATCGTTGTTTGTTTTCTTGTATAGTTGTGGGGATTAATTATTCAATTGTTTATGTCCGCAACTATATATAATCATTATTGATATAATTCAGTTTCTACTACTGCTAGTCGAAAAGCATCTGGGTTGTATGCTCCAATTATGTCTAAACCTGACGTTAAGGAATCAACACAAACATCTCCTCCATCTGCTAGTAATCTTGTAAGCATAGATGTGTAACTATGAAATGCAGTAGTTAAGTGTTTATAAGTGACTCCTGGTGAAAAAGGTGTACCACGTTCTTCAGCTTCAATTCTTGCTAAATTCACTAAACCAGTAGCTATTGTTGCATGATGTTTGCTAGCTTCTCGAAGTCTTTCTCTGATGTCAGAGTCCGTTGGTGCTGTTAATGTTTTTGCCATATTCAGAGCTAAATTTTAGCTGTATTTATAAATTTTTTGCTAATTTGTTACTTTAAAGGGATTAAAATAATCTCCCTTCGGCATCTTGGCAAAAACAATCATTTCTCCTCTTTGACAACATGACCTTCTTTTGCTTTAAATTGGTCAAATACTCTCTTCATCAAGTACGTATCTATCTTTACAGAATGTGTTTTTAGACCAATATTAAATGCGCTTTCTTGATTTTCATAGATCCCTTGATCAACTAACAAGGGGATGTTTTCTTTATGCCCAAACGGAGGAACTGCGCCTATTTCACAGCCAGTTTTCTCTAGGACTTCTTCAGGAGTAGCCATGCGTATCTTGCTTTTTGACCATCCTAAATCTGAAGCAACTTTTTTTTGATCTACTTTTTTATCTGCTGGAACATCAACAATTATCCAATGTTGTCCATCGGTGAACAGTAAAGCTTTGATACCTTGGTTTAGCTGAAAGCCTCTTGTTCTTGCTGCATCTTCGCTTGTTGTAACTGCTTCATGCTCTAGATACATTGGGCTGATACCCATTGATGCAAAAATTGCTTTGATATGTTCTACTTCAACTTGGCTCATTTTAATATATTTTTTGTAGCGATTAGAAATTTGTTTTTGATTATTATACTCTTGCTGGTACCCGTGGAACTCACTAGATTATCATTCAAATGTTTAAGTCTTACATCTTCTGACTATCAATCCAAGCCCACTGCTCATCATAGCTTGCAAATGGTTCAATCCCTTGTCTTTTTAATTCGCGAAACAAGTTGTCCCTTGAAGGCTCCTTGGAGACATTAACATAAGGTACTCCTAAATTTCTAACTTGCCATTCACTATAGACTAAAATTCTTGCGGTAGGTAAACGAGTATGGAATTCAGAAATAATATCCTCACCTGTTCTATAGAAATCAGTAATTAAAGCAATGTATTTGGTTCCTCTTCTTATATCTTCAAGTGTTTCTTTTATATCACCAAAAGAAAAAGGAAGAAATAAGTTATGTTCCAATTGCTGGACAGTTTGCTGTAGAAATCCAGGCTCATCATCAAGTACTAATATTGGTCCTTTTGTCATACTTATTAGATCTATCTGACACTTTTTTCTCTACACTCTATTTGAGGGTGAGGCATTGACTTATACTAAAATGCCATGTTTTCGAATAAATAAATGGCATTTTATATATATATAAAATTCGCAAATTAATATTTGAAATCCAGCGAATTTTAGTATAAGAGTAAAATGCCCCGGCCGGGATTCGAACCCGGGTCCCAGCATTTCTTCAAACCATTTCAGCATTTTGCGAAGCCAAAAGGTTCGCGAAAGTGCTGGATGATAGTCCGGACTACACCACCGGGGCATTAATCAAGGAAAATAAAGAGGTGATTTAAAAAGATTTTGCCTCGAACCAAACAAAAATCTTATATAACCCAAAACTGCTCCTTGTTAGCTAAAGATGAAAAAGAGAATTATTCTGGGGTTGGTAGAAGAAGTCACCCTCATCGGATCCAACGGCAAGGAAAAAAAAGTCTTAGCAAGAATAGATACTGGGGCTACTTCTTCTTCGATAGATAACTCTTTAGCTGTTTCTTTAGGCATAGGGCCTAGCTACAAAACAAAAATAATCAAATCAGCTTCTGGTGTCAAAAAAAGGCCGATAGTAAAAGTACCTTTAAAATTTAATGGGGATGTTCTAGAAGAAGAGTTTAGTTTAGCTGACAGGGAGCATATGACTTATGCAGTATTAATTGGACAAAACATCCTCCAGAAAAGATATTTTTTGATTGATCCTAATAAAGAGATAAAAAAATATAATCTTCAAAAAAAGTACGTCATTACCTAATATGAAAGCAGCACTAATCTCGCTTGGAAGTAAAAGTTCTTTAATGACTGTTGAAGCCATGAAAAAATATTTTGAGAGCGTTGATTTTATTTATCTTAAGAATCTGGAGGTTCAGCTAGGAAAGGAAGCATCCGTGCTCTATAATGGTGAAAAGCTTCCTTACTATGACTGTGTGTATCTAAAAGGATCATTTCGTTACGCAAATCTTCTGAGATCCATAACCACTCTTCTAGAGAAAAAGGTAGCGTATATGCCCTTGCAGGCAAATTCTTTTACCATAGTCCATAACAAACTATTAACTCATCTATCTTTGCAGCAACATAATATTCCTATGCCTAGGACATATTTAACTTCAGGGATACTGGAAGCAAAAGGACTGTTGAAGAAAGTGCATTACCCAATTGTTATGAAATTTCCGGAAGGATCGCATGGAAAAGGAGTAATGTTTGCTGATTCGGAAAGTTCGGCATCATCTCTTCTTGATGCTTTAGAAGCGTTAAAACAGCCATTTATTATTCAAGAATATATTGAGACAGATGGTGTTGATCTTCGCGCATTTGTCGTTGGAGAAAAAGTAGTTGCGTTGATGAAACGGAAAGCTAGAATTGGTGAAAATCGTGCTAACATCCATCTGGGTGGAAAAGGGGAGTCTGCCCAACTTACTCCGGAAATTCAAAAAGTAGCAGTAGCAGCAGCAAAAGCTCTTGGTGCAGAAATTTGTGGAGTAGATATCTTAGAGACTCCGTTAGGACCGATGGTTATCGAAGCAAATATTTCTCCAGGATTGCAGGGAATACAAGAAGTTTCTATAATTAATATTGCTGATCAGATTGCTTCATATCTTTATCGTAAAACGGAGGATGTGATTAGTAAAAGCAAACAGAAGGAAGCCGAACAAATGATCAAGGAAATTTCTGTTAATGAGCATGGTTTTCAGGAGATTATCTCACCTTTACTCTTTAGAGGCGATAAGATACTTCTGCCAGAATTTGTGAATAGGCTGGCTAAATTTAATGAACAAAAAGAATATTCTATAAAGGTAAAGAAAGGCAGTGTAGAGATAAAAGATGTGTAGAGAATGATTAAAGGAATTATCTTTGATTGGTTTGGTGTTTGTACTGTAGAAAATTGGAGAGATGTCCTTGCTAGAGAGTTAAGCGGCAAATTAAACATAGAAGAGTCTTTTGTTCAGGAGAAATTTAAACCATTAATCCAGCCGTTTGCAAGAGCAGAGTGGACTCCAGAACAATTTTTGAAAAAGTTTATCGGTTCGTTAGATGAAAAGAGAGATTATCGAGATTTTTTTTATCTGTTTGAAACGCTTCCAAAAGTAAATTTTGAATTGCTCGAGTATATATTACATCTGAAAAAACATTATCATATTTTTTTATTGTCTAATAACTTTGGCCCAGTTTTTCCAAACTACGAAAAGCAAGTAGATTTCAATAAATATTTTGATAAGCTGTTTTTATCACATCAGCTGAAAATCAGCAAAACACAGGAAGAAATATGGGGCAGAGTCCTTTCTGAAATTAAGCTTAAACCTAACGAACTGGTATTTGTCGACAATACTGAAAAATATCTTAAACCAGCTAAACAATTAGATATAACTACTGTTTTATTCTTAAATAATAATCAGCTAAAGAGTGAATTAACCAGATTAAAAATAAAATATTAAAGATCAAATAGTGATACATTTACTTTTTTTTCTTCTTGGCATATTTTACTGCTTTAGCTTGACTTTTTTTTTCTAATTCTGGATTAAACCACAGCAGATAGATCATGGGCAGCAATCCTAGCGTGTTTAAAAATAATATTGCAATAAACCACCCTTTCTGCTGGTATTTTCCAGTGTACCATAATCCTATCCCTTTCCAAATTAAGGACCATAATCCCACTAGCGTAACTCCAATAATCATCCAGCCAGGTTCCTGATAAATACTGTACATATATTCCATCATGTTCTCACCATTAATATTTTTATATCTCTTTTCTTTATTATTTGTTTCTTATTTATTATTCTTTTGTTTCTTCTTTTTTTTCTTCTTATGATGGTATCGTTCGGCGAATGTATTAAAGAATTTTGATTTGGTTATCACCCTTAAGCTCCTAGGGATAATTCGTAGGTAGCGGACAACTCTGCTTTCTTTAGCGATTAGTTTTTCTGCTTCAATTAATTTACCTTCCTTACTGATCAGTTTTTCTGCTTCAAATAGCTTTCCTTCTTTAGCAATTACTTTCTCTGCTTCTAGTGATTCATGCAGTATGGCTTGGCTTACTGCTAATTGTTCAGCTATGGCAAAACTACGATAAATTCGGTCTACTATATTAAATACCAGTGAAAAAGGGAATACTGCTAAGATATCTAGCCAATAATTTTTGAAGAAAAAACGAGCATTTTTAGAGTGAATAGCCAAGAAAATTAGATCTATTAAAAAAATAGTTATAATCACATAATCAACTATCTTTATTGCTAATTCTAAGACATGGCTCTTTACATGAACAAATAATTCTATTATGATTATCACTAAGAGAAAAACTAAGGCAAAAGGAATTAATTTGCGGTTATACTTCTCAACTTTTTTCCAAAATCTGTCCATACTTCTAGAATTACTTTAGTCCTTTTAAATGTTTTTTAATCTGACCAAAACATTACATCTTTTCAATCTTGTTAATTTTTTCCAAATCTTCTAGGATATCGGAAGCGATAAAACTATATCCTCTCTTTTTCTTTAATAAAATATCACCTATAAAGCCGTTGATATACGCCGCGGCAACTGCGCTTTTAAACATATCTTGTGTCTTTGCAAGAAATCCTACTGCTAGTCCAGCGAGTATATCTCCTGTGCCAGCTTTAGTCATACCCTGATTTCCGGTTCTGTTAAAAGCAATTTTATTTTGGGAAATAATTATATCTGTAGGACCTTTTATGAGCAAAACATTATTGTTTTGCAGGAAGTATCGCAAATTTCCCTGTAATATCTCAGCTTTCTCTTTAGCATTAGCTGTTTTAAGTTTAGGGAGCAAAAATTCTTTATTACTATTAATCAGCATCATCTCTAGCTCAGCTTCATGCGGTGTTAAAATAGCATTGCTAAAGTCTTTGAATGAAAGCGACTTTAAAGCATCAGCATCGATCACTTTTAATTTTTGGGACTTTTTGATGAAATAGTTGCTAAATTTATCTGCTTTTCTAGTTATTCCATTTCCTATCAGTATAGCATCGAATCTATCAGCCAGCTTAACCATTTCTTTAGCATTCTTGATATTAAATGAGCCGCCTTTTATCTTATAAGAAATTAAATCTGGCGTAAATTTATGGACCGCCCAAGCAACTTTTTCTGGAGATGCTATGGTGACAGAATCGCATCCTGCTCTTAATGCAGCTAAACCTGCCAGGACGATGGCGCCTACGTATTCTTCAGAACCACCAATTATTAAGGCATAACCATTTTCTCCTTTATGGGATGTCTTTTTTCTGTCCATTAACTTTTTAACTTGATTTAGGTTCATATTGATAGTGTTAAAGCTTATTTTTAGGGTTTATAAGTATTTGTTGTAATTGTTGAGTGAAGAACTAGTATTTAAGCTTTTTCTTTATAAATAGGATATGCTTGAAGGATGAGTATTTATAAATAAGGGGGTGTTTTGAAAAAAGGTTGTATGTATGAATTTTGAATTAGATTTTTATGGCTTCTTGAAATATGTATTCATTTAAGCAAAAAGTAAATAAATCAGCAGTAAATATTGCATATGTTTAAGTGGCCCTGTAGCTTAGCTCGGTAGAGCGCCGGTCTTATATGACTACTTTCGGTTCAAAGTACTTCCTCGAGGAAAGCCGGAGGTCCTGGGTTCAAACAGCAAGCAATCTATAACGGAGTGCTGGCGAGAAAATCCCGGCAGGGCCAGTTTTTTGTTTTAAGAGATGGGTGGGAATATCTTAATCGAATCAGAGTTCGATCGATACTAGACGAAGAAAATGCTTGGATAAGGGATAGGGTTAAAAATAATTTTGGAAGATGGAATTAGCCAGAAACATAAATATTCTATCTCTATACTCCTATAACAGCTTGACGCAGTTAGGGCCGTATCCTTGAAAACTAAGCCTCTGGTCAGGCTCGACATTATATACTCCTGCATCCAATGGTACTGTTGCTAATTGTGCTGGTGTCACTTCTGTCATCAAATCAATCCCTAAGGAATCATGAAGGCGCTGACTAAGCTCGTCTAAAGTAACATGGCTACAAGTTCGGCAGGGCCCGAAGGTGCTATCAACTAATCTTTTGATATCTGGATTAGTCTTCTCGCCAAGTACCATGATATAATTTCTATTCATCTGTTCTTCTCTTTGGTAAACTAGGAAGGGAACCAAACTTGCCGTTGTATCATCTGTAGGATTGAGATAACGATTAACTAACTCCGGCAGAATGTCGCTTCGTTCGTAAATTTTGAATTGCCTTCTCTTAAGCAATTGAATCGTTACCGCTGTAGATAGTGGTTGAGGCATGTAGTCAGTTTCAACGCTGACACTTACTACTGGTTTTTCCGGTAGCTGGGCGGGATTTAGATTTCGGTAGAATTTGACACTTAAACGAGTATCAGGGTCAACAGGAGCAATAATAGTGGTCGGATGGTTAACGTCGCCTCTGTAGCGCTGATCATTGTATCCATGAATCACTAGAATATCTGTTGGCTTATCTTTACTTTTAGCTGTGAAATCAACCCTTAACCTAATATTTAATTCTCGTACTCTGCCGAGTTCTCGCACTAACTCAACAGCTTGAGGATCCTGTGCTTTAACAAAATCTCTCCAATTTCTATCCGCATCAGGGGGCATAATAATTTTGTAACTTCCAAGCTTATAAATTTTATGCTACACTCAAGTAGGAACTGGTTTAAATAATTTTAATCGTAATGTGTTTTTCTCTCTAAATGTTTTTATAGTTCATTGAATTACTAACAAAAACAATGTCGTTAGATGACATGCTACTCGGTGATTTGTCTGAACAGCAAAGGCGTGCTCTATTTGAACTGAAAGTAGCTATTGCTGGAAATGTTAAGACAAATGCTTCTAGATTCTGGATGGTATCAGATCAAGAGATGCTTAGGATTGCCAATGAAACTTTAAGGACTGTGCATACTACCAGAACAATAAGCTGGGGAGTTAAAGATGTTATTCGCGGTTTTAAAGCGATGTGTCAGTATATTGCTGAAGAAGAAGCACCTCAAAAACTTGCTGAGTTTATGAGCCTTAGATCTGCATTAGATAATAGCTATAGGTACGTAGCTAAATGTGATGATGAGGGGAGAAGAACTCCAGAGATGGCACAACACGTGCATTGGTTTGAAGAAGGCAGGCGGGTTTATAATAGATATGAAGAGATGCTCTATAGCTTCAAATTTAGGACTAGATTGGTAGCTACTTTTTACACTCATCTTGAAAAAGTTGTTTGTGACAACTACGAACCGATAACTATGCAACAGATATATGGCGGCATTAAACAGATAACCGATCGGGACTGGCCTATTGGACCTCATCGAAGAAGAAGGATTGTCGTTGATAAACAACCGGTAGGACTGCCTTTGCCTGACAAAAAAGAAGGATATTTTAGCAGATTAGCTCGTTTGGTGTACCGGAGATAAATTACTTAGGAAATTTTACAACTTGTCCGCCTAATGTATAGATAATTCTGTAGGATGTATGACAAATTATCTAGAATTATCTAATAAGACAATTCTGAGAAAGTCATATAAACAACAGAATTGTCTATATTAAAAATGGTCTGGCAGGATTATCTTATTACTGTATCTATCATAGGATTTGCTATTTCACTAATACCCCAAGCATACTATGGATTTAAAGAGAAAAAAGGATTTATTACTCTGAATACTTCCATTCCTACATTTATTGGATTATGCGCGATTTCTTTTGCTTACCTGAGTTTGTCATTATTCTTTTCAGCAATTGTTTCCATGCTCACTGCACTGGTTTGGCTAGTGTTAGTAATCCAAAGGATTGTTTATGCGCATGGTTAGCTTCGAAAATGATTATTAAGATGGCTACAATAATTCCCTTTCAGAGAGAAGATGTTTATATTCGGCCTTTATCCATCAATTATTGGTGGAGTGTTCATGGGCTTGAGCCTTCTTGCATTGAAACTGTTAGAATTAGAATTAGGCAAGCAACTGATTTAATTGATATTTTAACTAAAGATTACTTTGCCAATTATTCTGGATCTGATCGTGAACGAGATTTGGCAATTTTTAACAGAGATTATGAGCAGATAATGGCTCTGCAGGAGGTAGTAGTTTATTCAGAGGGTTTTGTCTTACATCCTGCTTCTGTCATGACCTATCAAGTTACTAGAGAAGCGATAACGGCTTACTGTCATTCAGCTTATGGTATCCATTCTCCAAAATTACGTTTTCTTCAAAAACCAAGAAGATCTGACGTTGTAAGATCATTTCAGGAAGAACAGCATCGCCGAAAAAGTGCTCCTGACCATTATTCTATTATAATTCCCGTTCCATTTTTATTAGATCAATACACTGTAGAAGAACTGCAAGAGTTAGGAATAGATCCAAATAATGTTGACCATGGCTTTATGGACCATGGACATCCTTTTGTTCGACTTAAAGATGGATCGCAGCGGCCAATACGTCGTACGTTGAAGCTGAAAAGATAGTAATCTTTTATTCAATAACCATCAGCTATCTAAACCCAGAAATCTTTTGTAAGCCTCTGCTTTTCCATCGCTAACATCTGAGCATAGTTCCTGAAGAATGGAAATCTCACAATCAACGCCTCGATCTTCCAAATAATTGATCAGATCACCGGAATAAAGCAGTACACAGTCGGTTGATTTTTCACCGTAAGCAAAAATATTCACTTTTTGAGGCAATCTTCTCCTCCAAAACGATCTCATTGGCTTAGCAATTCTTGAGTAGAATTGATTCCATTCTTCGCCATGATCATGAACTATAAATCTTCGGCCGAGGAGTTCTTTTCCGGTCTTTAAGAGTTTTCCTTCATGCCTTATATGGATATCCCTACCATGGCCGCGGACAAGTGCTACTAGGTGATTTTTCTCGCTTGCTTCCTTAAAGCGTTTCTGCCATTGGTAAAGTGTTAGATCAAGATAATCTTTATGAGTTGTCCCTTCCTTAATTCTTGATAATCCAGTAGGTATAAATTCTCCTTTAGCATGGTCCCAGTAAGGGGTTTCTTCAAAAATAGCAGCCCACCAGGGATGGATAAGATAGTCAATAGAGGTTATATTCGTCATTGGTCTTCTAAACATCTAAACCTAGAAAAATAAACTGCGGTAGCGGGGATTCGAACCCCGGTCACAGCCTTATTGTGCTGCAAATATCTCTTGCTTTAATGATACCTGTGGCGTGGCAAGGCCGCATATTGGTCGGGCTTTATCAGCCATCTAACCACTATACTACTACCGCACATTTATGGAAGAATGTAGTCACTTAATAAATTTTTTTGTTCTTTATTTGATGCTTTGATAAAAAGATAAAAAAAAGAAAAATAAAAAAATGCTGTTCATTTTAGTTTCTAGCCAGAACAAACACAGATTTTAGAGCAACGATAATTGTTGCAGGGACAAATAGTGTTAAAATACCTCTGAGCATATTTCCTATGGATGGAGCAACTGCGTCAAACACTCCTACCTGCACTCCTAAATAAGAAACTAGCACTAAGATAGTACCGCTGGTAAGAAATGCAGTAACCTCTTTATGGGCAATATTTAATACACCTACAACAATTCCCAGCAAGAATACTGTCCAAAGAACAGTTGCCTGATATCTGCCGGTATACCCTAATCCCAAGAAAACGGCTAGAATTAATCCTATTAAGAAAGACCAACTTCCTACTAGATGGGCATTATTTTTTTTAGTCATAACTATCACCTCTTTTTTTAAAAGAATATTTTTAGAGTATAAAAGCTTTTTTATTTCTGAGAAATAGGTCTAAACCCCCACAGCTCTGCTGTGACTTATTCGATGAAAATGTAAAAGCATTTTCAGTGTGCCAAAAATTATTGATTTTTGTGCATTCAAGAGTAAAAATTTCCTGATAATTCTATTGAAAGCGCCGCAGCTCTGTTGCGATTGGGATTTTTACTTATTGATTCTTACCAAAAATTTAATAAAGCGAGATGAAAAAACATCATTATCCCCCCATAGTTTAGTGGCTAGAACACTCGGCTGTAGCAGTTATGCGACAATCGTCTTTGCGACGTCTGGATGAAACATAATCAGCCTGTAGTCACCGAGGGATCCCCGGTTCAAATGCAAGCAATTACCATTGCTGCGAGAAAGTCCGGGTGGGGGGATTTTTTATAATTAGATTTCTGACTCCTATTTTTCTAAATACGGTTTGTTAATCTCTCTATCTGCATAAAGAACTCGTAGCGAAGAAGTAATTCTTTGTTCTATAGTTTGGCGTTGATCTACTACAAATTCGATAAATTTTTTTGGAAACTCGTCCTGTAAATCCTGCACATTGAATCCATCATCCAACAATTCGTAAACTTGGCTGGCATGATGATAATCCCAATGTTTATTCATCTGATGGCTGAATAAAGATTTACTGGGGGGGATTTTGTGTCTGTTCCGGTGCTGTGTGACGACCCAATGATTGATCTCTAGGAAGTAAGCAACTGCGTGATCCGTAAGCCCAAGGTTTAAAGCACGGTTCATAGCTTCTTTTTTTGTAATGGTGTTCTATGCTTTTCAGATTTCCCATACATCGGGTTCAGCCCTACTTGTTCAAGCATTCTTAGTGCTGTAGCAGTGCTTACATTTGCAATCTTACCTAAATCTCGTAAAGATATTTTTTCTTCTTGCTCTTTTGTTTGTTCATAGGCTTTAAAAAATTCAATTCTCTTTTCAAATGGAACTCTTGATCCATAATTCCGTGATGTTCCTACTGCCATTTGGTATGCCCAGCCAGCTTGTTCTGCCAGTTGTTCTACTCTCTGACAGATTGGTCCGGCAATTATTTCCAAAACAGACTGCCTTCCCAGTTGTTCAGATCTGTTATTGATATTGCGGTCTTTTTTATTTTCTTTCCATTGGTCATGCTGTCCGCTGTACAAGAGATACTGTCTAATATTCTCTCTAGTTTCTCCAATTAAATCAGCTATCTGTGATAGATTTTTTCCATCATCAACCAATGAATCTATCTCTGGACGGTAGCGATATGGTCTCAGTCCAGGCGGGAGTGTTAGGCCATTATCTCTTAGAAAATGATACAGACTACTAGGCTGAAAAGATAATCGTTGACAATATTCTTGAACAGAATCAACACCTTCCTTTACGGTTTTATGAAATATGTTGATCCTATTGGCATCTTTTGTGCTAGATTCTAATTCTATACCTACTCCCTTAGCTATTCTTTTTAGCGTAGATATTCCAATTTTTCTTTCTCTTGCAAAAAGGGTGTAATTTAGAGGTAGTTGATCAATTGCAGCTAATCTTTGCAGTTCAGATTTAATTTTTTCTAGGCGTTCTGCCTTCTCTTTTGAGATAGCATCCCGTTTATCTCTAAATGGGCCTAATACCCTGGAGCTTGCTCCGGTGGGAGTTTCATTTACTTGTGAACGATAAAAACCTTCAGATGAAAGATATGCTTTAGCTGTTGGTAATTTTAGGCCCCAATCCTCGGCTAATTGTTCTAAGTCCAGTGTCCCTGCATCCCTTCTCCTTGTTGCTTCAGCAGCGAAATTTTTTCTTTTTCCCATTCAAATAACCTAATATTTTTCTCATTTAGACCAGAGATGATAACTCTCTCATTTTTTTATGAAAAAGGTATATTTATTATAAATCTTTAGTCGAATACTACTTATTAGTAGGGATGTTATATCAGAAAAGCTTTATAGCAATTGCCTCTTAAGGGATGGAAAAGGAGTGTATGGTCTCCTGAAGATAAAAAATTAGCAAAACTCACCGTAATATTTATAAATAAACTGCCGATTTTAGAGAAAATGGCCGGCATATGTTCTATATTATTTCTTTTTGCTTAAAGTTATATTATAGGTGGTATGCTATACACATGGTTGCCCTGGTAGTGTAGCGGCCTAGCATGAGGCCCTGTCGCGAACCTTTTGGCTTCGCAAAATGTTCGATCGAAATCCTCTCAAGCGGATTTCGCGCGGCTCAACCCGCGACGAACTGATGCTAAAATGGTTTGGAGAAAGGCTTCGACCCGGGTTCAAAAGGGGATTGGTGCACAATCACGGAAAGTCCCGGCCAGGGCGTCCTTAAGTACATACGCTCACGGGCCGGTAGCTTAGCTTGGTAGAGCGCTTGACTTTTAAGTTAGGCAAAGTCATCAAGCGGTCGAGGGTTCAAACGGCAAGCAACTTATAAGATATAGGGTGCTGGCGAGAAAGTCCCTTCCGGCCCGTCCTTATTTTATGAAGGAACGGCGCTAGAACAAGAAGTCAGAAGTTAATAAACAAACATCAGCAAAAAATATTGGGATAACTATGTCTTTTGACGTCGGAAAACACACACTTGTACCAAAGCACACTAAGCTTAGTGAGAAAGAAAAAGAAGGTCTATTAGCTACTTATAATATCACTATTAAAGAACTCCCTAAAATATCTGTCGAGGATCCTGCAATTGCAAAATTAGGCGCTAAAGGTGGGGATATCATTCGGGTTGAAAGAAAGAGCAGAACTGCCGGAATTACTCATTATTTCCGGGTGGTGGTGGAAGAATAAATGGAAAAGTCTGTTCTTATTGAGAAATTTTTTGAAGAGAAGAAGTTTGTAGAGAGCACTATCCAATCATTTAATCATCTTTTAGAAAAAGGCCTGCAAGAAGTAGTTGATGAAAATAAGGAAGCGGAACCAACAATCATCCCCCATAATATTGAAAAATTTAAGATCCGTTTTGGAAGAATTAGTGTAGGGAAACCGGAAATTATTGAAGCTGATGGAAGTAAACGGCCAATTTTTCCAATGGAAGCAAGGTTAAGAAAAATTTCTTATTCTGCACCTATCTATCTGGAAATTAGCACTTATATTAATGATGTTCAGCGAGAAAACTTTATTTCTGAAGTTGGAAAAATGCCTGTTATGCTGAAAAGCAAGCACTGTAATCTCCATGGCCTTTCAAGGGATGATCTCATTAAAAAAGGAGAAGATGCTAGTGATCCTGGTGGGTATTTTATTATTAATGGAATCGAAAAAGTCATTGTCAATGTAGAAGATTTAGCAGCAAATAATTTTATGGTTGAAGAAGAAAGTGGTGAGTTGCAAGGAAGATTTTTTTCAGCGAGTGGATCTTATAAAATACCTCACTATGTCGAGCTGAAAAAAGATGGGTTATTTTATATCAGTTTTGCTCGTGTTAAGATGCTCCCAGTCATAATCTTATTGAAGGCTTTAGGGTTAGTTAAAGATGAAGAGATCATGAAAGCAATCTCTACTGAAAAGAATTACGAAGAAGTTCTTCTTAATCTTTTTGAATTTGTAGAAGTAAAGACTCAAGATGATGCCATGGATCACCTGTCAAAAAAAGTGGGAGTAACACAAGCTAAAGAGATACGCATGGAGCGAACCAAGGAAGTTCTTGATAAATACTTGCTTCCTAACTTTGGGATGGATACTTCATTTAGGCTAGCCAAAGCAAGAAGCATTTGTAAAATGTTAAAGAAGTTTATTGATGTTAGCAATAAAGTAATTCCTGCAGATGATAAGGATCATTATGGGAATAAACGGATACGGCTAAGCGGAGAATTATTAGTGGATTTATTTAGGGTTAATTTCAAAATTTTAATAGGGGATATATTATATAATTTTCAGAGGATTATCAAGCGGGGAAAACTACCTTCCGTAAGGGTAATCATTCGAGAGAAATTATTAACTTCCAGACTTTATTCTTCCATGGCTACTGGGGAATGGGTTGGAGGAAGGCAGGGGATAAGCCAGAGGATGAGCAGAACAAATTATTTAGATATGGTCTCTCATCTGCAAAGAGTTGTTAGTCCATTGTCAACATCACAAGAAAATTTTAATGCTAGGGCCTTGCATTGCACTCATGTTGGTAGGCTTTGCCCAATAGAGACTCCTGAAGGAACGAATATCGGGTTAAGAAAAAACTTAGCTATGCTTTGTTCTATCTCTCAGCATGTAGAAGAACAGGAAGTAGTCGATAAATTAAAAGAATTAGGGGTTCATTTAGTCTAAAACAAAGCTTAAAGCTAACAACAGCTTGAAGCTACTCGAATAAAAACATAATCAGCAATAAACATAATCAACAATAAACATAATCAACAATAAACATAATCAACAATAAACATAATCAACAATAAGAATAATCACAATCAAACTAATAATCAAACAGAAAATACTATGGCAGACTTATACCTTAACGGAAAATTTGTAGGGACGGTAGATGATGCGCTCTCTTTTATTGAAGAAGTAAAGGATTATCGAAGAAAAGGTAAACTTTCTGAGAATGTGGGTGTATCGTTTATTCCTGAATCTGGTGAAGTGTATCTTTGGTGTGATGAAGGACGCGCAAGAAGGCCTTTAATCATTGTTCGAGATGGAAAGTCTTTACTAACTGAAAAGCATGTCCAACAATTAAAGCAAAAAGAAATAACTTGGATGGATCTAGTTCGGCAGGGTGTTATTGAATCATTAGATGCGTTTGAGGAAGAGAATGCCCTCGTCGCTATGACTGAAGAAGATATAACTCCTGAACATACTCACCTGGAGATAAGCCCTTGTGTTATCAGTGGGGTTGCTACTTCGCTTGTTCCTTTTGCTAATTATAACCAGTCCTCTCGTTTAATCATTGGAAGTAAAAACCAAAAGCAGTCCCTTGGCCTTTATGCAACTAATTATCATCTAAGGCTAGATATGGATGCTAATGTTCTTCATTATCCTCAGTATCCTTTGGTAAAAACAAAGATCCACGATATTGTTGACTATCGTGAGCACCCTTCCGGACAAAATATGATCGTGGCGGTCATGTGTTACGATGGGTATAACATGGAAGATGGTGTAGTTCTCAATAAAGCTTCAGTAGAAAAGGGTTTAGCAAGAAGCACATATTTCCGCCCAGTGAGCGCAGAAGAATTACGCTATTCTGGTGGTTTGGTTGATGAAGTGTGTGTCCCTGATAAGGATATTAAAGGCTATCGCACCGAGAAGGACTATCGATTTTTAGAAGGGGATGGTATCGTCTATCCGGAAGCGAAAATAGGCGAAGGAGATGTAGTCATTGGAAGGACTAGTCCTCCACGGTTTTTGAATAGTCTTGATGAATATAATTTATCTGCGGCTACGCGCAGGGAAAGTTCCGTCTCTTTAAAGCATGGTGAGCAAGGGGTAGCTGACTTTGTCTTAATCACTGAAAATGAAGAAGGTAATCGTTTAGTGCAAGTACGATTGCGTGAGGAAAGGGTTCCGGAAATCGGCGATAAATTTACCTCTCGTCATGGTCAGAAAGGGGTAACTGGGATTTTAGTACCGATAGCAGACATACCTTTTGCTGAATCAGGTGTAGTTCCAGATTTGATCTTTACTCCTCATGGGATATCCTCAAGGATGACTGTTTCGCATTTGTTAGAGTTATTAGGTGGAAAAGTTGCAGCATTGTCGGGGAGATTTGTTGATGGGACCTTATTCGATGCAGAAAGCGAGAAAGACTTACGAAAGGAACTGTTAGGATTAGGGTTCCGTGATGATGGTACTGAAGCATTTTATGATGGCAGGACTGGAAAGCGATTATTAGCAAGAATTTATGTTGGAAATATGTATTATTTACGTCTGAGACATATGGTTGCTAATAAGATGCAATCAAGAGCTCGAGGGCCAATCCAATTATTGACCAGGCAGCCTACTGAAGGTAAGGCTAAGGATGGGGGTTTGAGGTTAGGGGAGATGGAAAAAGATACGTTCATCGCTCACGGTGCTTCCCTCCTTTTGAAGGAACGATTTGACTCTGATAAAATAGTCCTACCAATTTGTGAGAAATGCGGCTTAGTTGCTGTTGAAGATCATTACAAAAATAGGAAATATTGCTTGATGTGCGGTGAAGATATAGAAATCAATTACATTGAAATGAGCTATGCCTTTAAGTTACTATTGGATGAGTTCAGAAGTTTAGGTATCTATTCCAAGCTGAATTTGCAAAATAAATATTGATTAAAGGATACATCAGAAGATAATTTGGGTGATGAAGTAAAATAACCAAAGAATAAGCACATTTAAAAAATTTAAAAAATGAGATAGTTTAAATAACTATTTAATAACAAAGATCATAACTTAGAATAAACAATTAAACCAAGCAATTAAAACAAACAATTAAAACAATATCAGTTAACAAACCATGGCACAAGTTCATAAAAAAATAAAACAGATAGGATTTGGCGTATTCTCGCCTAAACAAATTGTAGATTTAGCTGCGGCTAAAATTGTAACACCTGAACTTTATGATCGTGAAGGGTATCCTGTTGATGGCGGCTTAATGGATATTCGCTTAGGAGTAATAGATCCAGGTTTACGATGCAAGACTTGTGGCGGTAAGTTAAAAGAATGTCCTGGGCATTTTGGGTATATTGAACTAGCACGGCCGGTAATCCATATTAAATTCGTACGGCAAATTTATGATATGTTGAAATCTACTTGCAAATATTGTAGCAGGTTAATGGTTCCTGAACCGGTGATAAAACGTTATGCTTCTATCTTGGAAAAAGTTGCTTTGGAAGAAGGTTTTGAGGGACGTAGAAAAAAAATTAAGGAAT
This sequence comes from uncultured Methanosarcinales archaeon, assembly GCA_964576385.1. Classification (GTDB taxonomy): domain Archaea; phylum Nanobdellota; class Nanobdellia; order Woesearchaeales; family GW2011-AR9; genus JACOZM01. Next base: position 50,875 of record CAZNUS010000003.1, read on the forward strand.
TAGTTACTAAGCATGCAGCCAAGGATAAATGCCCTCATTGTGACAAGAAGCAAGAAAAAATAAAATTAAACAAACCTTATAATTTCTTTGAAAGTGAGATCCGCCTTAGCCCGATTGAAGTAAGAGCAAGATTAGAGAAAGTATCTAATGAGGATTTAGAGTTTTTTGGTATGAATGTGCACACGGGATTCCGGCCTGAATGGATGATTATTACAACTGTTTCTATTCCTCCGGTAACCATGCGCCCGAGCATTACTTTAGAAAGCGGAGAGAGGAGTGAAGATGATTTGACTCATAAGTTAGGTGATATCGTCAGAATAAATCAACGCCTTTTTGAGAATATTAACGCAGGAGCGCCAGAAGTAATCATTGAAGATCTTTGGGATCTGTTGCAGTATCATATCACTACTTTTTTTGATAATGAAGTTCCCCAGCTACCTCCCGCAAGGCATAGGGGTGGGCAGCCTTTAAAGACGCTAACGGAGAGGATTAAAAGCAAGGAAGGAAGAATTCGGCATAACTTAGCAGGTAAAAGAACCGATTATTCTGCAAGGACGGTTATAAGCCCAGATCCTATGATTCAGCTTAATGAAGTAGGTGTTCCAAAAAGTATGGCTATGCATTTAACAATTCCTGAGAAGGTTACTGAGTGGAATAAAGAATACTTGAAAAAATTCGTTGAGAATGGGCCAAAAATTTATCCAGGCGCAAATTATGTTATTAAGTCAGATGGGAAAAGAAAAACAATCACCGATGAAACTAAACAGGAAATCTTAGATGAGTTTGCAGTTGGGTGCATTGTGGATCGGCATTTGATGGATGGTGATATCTCTTTATTTAACAGGCAGCCTTCTCTTCACAGGATGAGCATGATGTGTCATAAAGTGAGAGTTTTACCAGGAAGAACATTTAGGTTAAATCCAGCAGTTTGTCATCCATATAATGCAGACTTTGACGGGGACGAGATGAATCTGCACATCCCTCAAAATGAGGAAGCTAGGGCAGAAGCAAAAATATTAATGCTTGTTGAAACACAGTTAATCAGTCCTGGTTATGGATTAAGTGTTGTAGGATGCATCCATGATGGGATTACTGGGAACTATCTTTTAACTAAAGAATTAGTTCTTTCCCATGATGAAGCTGTAGATCTTTTATACAGTTGTGGTGTTGATGATATGTCTGAGTTATCTAATAAAGATAAAATCGATGGCAAAGAAGTGTTTTCTATGCTTCTACCGAAAGATTTTAATTTTGTTGGAAAGGATAAAGGCGGTAATGAAGTTAAGATTGTTAATGGTATTTTAAAAACAGGGTTGATGGATAAGGCTAATCTTGGGCAGGAAAGCGGATTGATGCTGAGAAATCTTTATGAAAAATATGGTCCTGCTTTTGCTGCAGACTTGTTGGGGAAAATATCGCAATTAGGTATTGCAGTTATGGCTAAGAGGGGATTTTCCATTGGTATTCAAGACATCAATTTAGAAGATGATACCTCTCAAGAAGTTCAGGACTTGTTGGATTCTGCAGAAGAAGAAGCAAAAAAATTGATCGATCATTATCACGCAAACAAATTGGATCCTTTGCCGGGAAGAACATTGCTGGAAACGTTAGAGTTAAGGATTATTGAAGTATTAAACAAAGCAAGGAATAAGAGCGGGGATTTAGCTATCAGGCAAAGCAAAGATACTGCTGCATTGATTATGGCTAAGTGTGGTTCGCGAGGAAATTCTTTGAACATCGCGCAGATGGCCGCCGTCGTAGGACAGCAAGCTTTACGAGGTAAAAGGATTGAAAAAGGTTTCCGTGGCAGGACTTTATCATACTTTAAAACCAATGACTTAAACCCCAAGGCGAGAGGCTTTATTAGAAGCAGCTTTAAGAGTGGGTTAAAGCCGTTCGAGTATTTTTTTGGGGCAATGACTGGAAGGGATGCACTCATGGATACTGCATTGAGAACACCTAAATCTGGTTATTTGTATAGAAGATTGTCCAATGCTATGCAGGACCTTAAAGTAGACTATGATTTCACAGTAAGGGATGCTAGTGGAAGGATTGTTCAATTTAAATATGGAGAAGACAATTTAGATGTTTCCAAGACTAAAAAAGGATCGCTTGATGTGCAGAAAATTGTGCATGAGCTTTAAACAGTTATCTTATAAAATAATAACAATAAAATAATAACAATAAAATAATCATAAAGGTATACCAGATGAAGAAAGAATGTGAAGACTTATTGAAGGGATACGAAGATAAGTTGCCTCTAGGAGTACTAGAGGAGATGAAATCTTTAGTATCGGAAAGTGTTACTAAAGAAAAATTATCTAAGTACTTACAAGAAGCTTTTGCCTTGTATGAATCAGCAAAAATAAACCCTGGTGAATGTGTCGGATTAGTCAGTGCAGAAAGTATTGGAGAACCTGGAACGCAAATGACCTTAAACACATTCCACTTTGCAGGAGTTTCTGAAATGAGTGTTACCACTGGCCTACCTAGGATTATTGAGATCTTTGATGCACGTAAAGATATTAAAACTCCGATGATGGAGATCTATCTTAAGCACAGCGATGACATTGAAAAGGTTAAAAAATTTGCTACTAGCATTAAAGAAACTACGTTTGGAGAATTGGTTGAAGAATACTCCTTAAATATTTTTGAGCAAGTATTAACAGTTAAATTAAACCAAGTGTTATTGGATCAGTATAATCTATCGGCAGATGATCTCATCAAATCCATCAAGACCAAGTCTAAAGGTTTTGCTGTCGCCTCTGAAAAAAATGTTCTGGTCTTCACCCAAAAGGGAAATCCAGAAGAAGTGAAGATGCTTTATGACTTAAAGAGTAAAATTCATACTATCAATGTTAAAGGAATAAAAGGAATTAAACAAGTTCTTCCTGTAAGAAGGGGTGAAGAGTATGTTGTCCTTACGTCAGGAACTAACCTAAAGGAAGTACTGGATATGCCAGAAGTAGATAGTTCTAGGATTACTACTAACGATATCCATGAGATCAGATCTGTATTTGGGGTAGAAGCTGCTCGTGAATCGATAATACTGGAAGTACACAAAGTTATCCAGGAGCAAGGTTTAAATATAGATATCAGGCATATCATGTTGGTTGCAGATATTATGACCACCAGCGGAGAAGTAAAAGGTATTACCCGTTATGGTGTTGTAAGCGAGAAAGCAAGTGTTTTAGCAAGAGCATCTTTTGAAACTCCAATTAAACATTTAATTAATGCAGCATTAGAAGGAGAAGTAGATTATTTAACTTCAGTAGTAGAGAATGTGATGATTAATCAGCCTGTGCCACTCGGTACTGGGTTGCCAGGGTTAGTTACCAAAATGAAATGATCTTTGAAGCAGAGATTTAGAATCAGAGATATTTTAATAAATAGAATGTAAATTGTATCGATCAAGAATATGATGGGCGGAATGATACTATGGCTAAAGCAACAATTGAAAGCAAAAATGTAACTGATCTTAAGACAAAGTTACTTGATGGTAAAGTTACCATCGGACTAGATTTAGTACTAAAGAATTTGAAAAAGGGAATATTGGGAAAGGTGTTGTTAGCTAAAAATTGCCCAGAAAAAATAAAAAAGGATTTACATTATTATGCCCAGCTTCAAGGTACTGCTGTGGAAGAGCTAGAGTTAAGCAATGAAGAGCTAGGGATTCTGTGCAAAAAAAACTTTTTTATAGCTGTTGCAGGGATACTTAAGGAATGAGCAGGTTAAAATTAGATTCTGATCTGATAGGGGTGTCTTCTATTCTGGAAAGGTTGACAGGAGTTGCTGTTAAAGATGTATTTCAAGAAGACGATACTTTATATGTGATTGTCAACCCGGGAGATTTAGGCAGGGCAGTGGGAAAGGGAGGAGTTGGAATTAAGAGAGTCCAAGAGCAGCTGCATAAAAAAATAAGGGTTATTGAGCATCGAGACGTTCTTGCTGAATTTGTAAAGAATATCATTTATCCAGTAACGGTACAAGAAATAGTAGAAGAAGATGATAGCGTGGTTATCAAAGACAGCAATAGGAAAACAAAAAGTATAATTATCGGCAGGGAAGGAAAAAATCTTAATGTGATCAAACGAGCAGTACAGAGATTTTTTCCAGGGAAAGATGTGAAGGTTGTTTAAGTCTGGTGATTAATCTTTTTAATACTATTTGTTGGATAGATGCATTAACAAATAAAATAATTAATTTCATACGATCATAACGCTTTATTTATGATAGGTGCTTTATTTATTATAAATTTACTTTAATAATAAATTAGCGGAGAATAAATTAGTCGAGGTTATCGTGCTAAATCTATCTTTATTTCCTCTAATAGACTAGAAATGTTTATAAATAAACTCTATCTTTGAAAGAAAAATGAGTAATAAATCTAATGGATTAGGCGCAGCAAAAAAGCTGATGAAGCGAAGAAAGCAATTTAAGTTAGTCAGCAGAAGCAAGATGAAGAAAAAAGTTGATCCATTAGCAGGAAGTTCTCAAGCTAAAGCAATTGTCTTAGAAAAAATTCAAGTAGAAGCTAAACAGCCAAACTCTGCCATGAGGAAGTGCGCTCGTGTTCAGTTAGTTAAAAATGGAAAGCAAGTAACTGCATTCATGCCGGGAGACGGCGCGCAAAAGCTGATCAACGAGCACGATGAAGTTATTGTTGAGTGTATCGGTGGAAAAATGGGCAGGGCAAAAGGAGATCTTCCTTGTATCCGATGGCAAGTTATTATCGTTAATGATCAAAGCCTAGATGCATTATTAAAAGGAAAATTAGAGAAAGCTAGAAGGTAAACAGATATGAGTGATATCAAATTTTTTAATCGTTGGACTACGGAAGGAGTTAAGGTAGAAGATTTAGGTTTAGTTAGTTATATCACCTTGAGCCCAAAAATAGTTCCTAAAACCGGCGCAAGATATGCAGGAAATAAATTTCACAAATCTCAGACCTTTATCGTAGAAAGACTTGCTACTAAGATCATGAATACCGGGCATAAGGGTAAGAAGCATTTTATCAGCTCTGGTCATAATACTGGGAAAAAGAGTGCAGCACTTAAAGTTGTAGAAAAAGCTTTAGCCAAGGCTGAACTAAAGTTAAAAAAGAATCCTTTAGCAGTATTGGTAAAGGCTGTAGAGAATTCTGCTCCTCGAGAAGAAATAATTGCTATTGAGTATGGTGGGGCAAGGTATCCAAAAGCAGTAGACATCTCTCCGCAACGAAGAGTTGATCTAGCTCTGCGAAATATTACTCAAAGCGCTTACCTGAAATCGTTCAATAAAAAAATGAGAGTGGAAGATGCTTTAGCAGATGAGTTAATTAATGCAGCCCAATGTTCTGGAAAAAGCGGGGCAGTTGCCAAGAAAAGAGATCTGGAAAGACAATCAGCCAGCAGTAAGTAATGCTATCATCTTTAATAAGTAAAGAGAAATTTTAAATGTTTCATTGACTTCTTTAATGAAATGAGTTCTTTAATAAGGGTGGTTTTGGGGTTCTAACCATGAGCCACGACCAACAAATTAGAATAGAACCACAAGGAAGTTACACGAGAACGGAATTAACTTCTACGTATAATCATAGCACTGAAAGAAATATTGTTGCGCTTCTGCTTATTGCTGATGTTTTTGAAAGGAGCAGTGACGGAAAGTTTGATGGTACTTCTGTTTTACAAACTATTGATATCTACCGAGAGAGAGTAGGGCTAGTTCCCAGGATTGCTCAGAATTTAGAAATATCAGAGCATAAAGTACGACATGCTTTAGCCCGCGGTTTACTGGCAGAATATTTTGAAGATATCTCTAGAACCAGATTTCCGCTATATGCTTTACGAGAGGGAAAAAGTGTTGAAGAATTGGAACTACGACTGCAGGAACAGCCGGAAAGCCGTCCTGTACAAGAGCGAATTTATTTAAAAGAATTAGCTGAAGAACAGCGGCTGTCATTAGCCAAATTAAAATTAATTCTTAGTGCAATCGGCCAGGACTATGTGACCAAATCAAATACTGCTTACCGGCTAAAGGAAGGAGTTACTAGAGCTCAATTATCAGAGCGATTGTCTCATTTTAAGGACTGTTTTACCTTAAGAGAGCTGCCTACAGTTCTAGATGGCGCTGTGCCAGTGTTTCCAAATGGGGAATTAGAAGAAGCTATAGCACCTTATGTAGATATTATTTTAAATACTGATGTTAGTGAGGGAAATTCTGGATGTGTTTTATATCGACTAAGAAAAGATGTTGATCCTCATGAGGTATTACAGGTGTTAGAAGATAGGCAAGAACATAGATTCTCCAAGATGGAAATGCTTCAAGAAATAAGAGGTATTAAACGATTGTTATTTCTACAAGGAAGGTATGTTGACCAAGATTATTCTTCTAAGATAGAACTATACCTACGAGCTTATCCTTTAGTTTTAAGAAGCGTAGGCAGGAAAGGTATGCAGGAATTAGAGAATGGAGTATTGGATGAGTTTGTAAGACTCTTTTCAAGCAGTATGAATTCAGAAAGGGCTCAGAAAATACAACGAAAAGTAGAAAAGGATCATAAAGTTTCTTTAGAAGGATTAGTCAGCGGAGAAGGCAGGACTGCTTTTGAAGATGAACATTATTATGAGCTGGCTAATGATGAGGATGTTTTTACTATCCCTCGCTTATCTGGGAGGATGGGGTTAAACTACTTAGAATTACGAGGCATTCTTTCAGGTAAAGATTTTCAGAAATACTTAAACCCGATTGGCGGCTCCAGCAGAGTATTGCATTACCGATTAAATCCAGAAAAAACTATGGAAAAATTAGTTCATTCTTTGGCAGTTGAATCTGAAAGGCTCGCCACTAAAAGAGTATTAACTACTGCAACAGAAGGAAAAGAAGGCCTTCATAGGGTCATGTTTTTGAAAGCGCGGTATCTTGAGGATCACATGTATCAAGCAAAAATAGACTTTTTATTGAGAGGGCAGGCGCATGTTTTACTCAGCAATGGATGGCAGAGAATGAATCAATTGGAAAATCAGATGCTGGACATTGCTTTAAGCGCTATTCTTCAGGTTATGAAAGAAGAAGAACGTGATAGATTAGTACAAGCTGTTCATGATGATTTTGGGACTAATTTGGCATTGTAGTTTTTATTATATTTATATGACAACATTTGAACTAAGCAATACGGAATGCATAATTAAATTGCATAGCTCTTTATTTGATTATACATTGCTCTATAGTCCTTACCTATTTGTAACCTTTAATGGTAGCCCTTTTTTATTTGAACCACCGACTATTCATGGAAAAAGATTCTGCATTAGCGCTTCAACGCTTAGACATTATCCTGGTGGGCTAAGGGAGATTGATCCTAATTTGCAATACATTAATGTAGGAGCTGGGTTAGATGAATTCACAGAAAAATTAGGAGCATCATCCTTACTGAAAACACCTGTAGTAATTGACCCAGCAAATTATGAATTAATGGCAGAGATGTTAGGATATTTGCGCTCTCATGTTAGTGAACGTGATAGAATTAAAGTGGATGGGTTAGTGCATCTTTGTCAGGTTATTTTAGAAGGGAGATCAATTCAACTAATAAACTCAACGTTAGGTGAAGCAATTAAACAATCTCCAGAACTGTTTAATTTTGCTGATAAATTAGTTGATATTGGAGGTCCACAAGCTTATCCTGAAACGGAAGGATCTACTTCAGTATTAGAACTAGAAGGAAAATTGGTTAAAGAAGGTGGGATAATGGTTTATAGTCAATCTACATATCAAAAAATAGATGGAAAATTGACTAAAATATTATAAAATAATTAAACTATAATCTTCAGTTCTATTCGTATCATTTTTTCTTAAATACTTGCGACATCTTTCTTCTTAAATGATTGCAAGAAATCTTTTTTAAATTCTGTAAATTTATTTTCCTTAATAGATTTACGGCATTTTTCCATAAGTTTAGAGATAAAATAGATGTTATGTATGCTCATCAATCGTTTGAATGCTGGTTCGTCGATGCTATGCAGATGAAACATATATGATTTTGTGTAATTTTTGCAGGTGTGGCAGCTGCAGTTGTTTTCCAGAGAAGAGAAGTCTTCGCTGAACCTTTTAGTAAGGTAAAATTTTCCATTTTTAGTAAACACTGCTCCATGCCGGGCATTTTGTGTAGGGTATACCGAATCAAAACAATCAACACCTCGGCTAATTAGTTCTATCAATTCTTCCGGGCTGCCTACGCCCATGACATACCTAGGCTTATTCTCTGGGATATATGGGATGGCAGAATCAACGGCAAGGTACATTTTATCTTTTGGTTCCCCGATAGCTACACCGCCGATAGCAATTCCGTCAAAATCTAGTGAACTGATGAACTTGGCTGATTCTACTCTTAGTTCTGGATAGAAGTTTCCTTGCACTATGCCGAAAAGCAGCTGTTTAGAGTTCTGTTCTTTTTTTCTCTTTTGATGATATTCTAATGATTCTTTTCCCCAGCGGTGCGTATTCTCCATGGCCAGTTTAGCTTGTTCCATTGTAGCGCCATAAGGGGACATATCGTCAAGCATCATGGCTATATCACTGTTTAATGTTAGCTCTATCTCCATGATCCTTTTTGGCGTGAGAATAATTTTCTGCTGATCGAATGGGCTGCGGAAATGCAACCCTTTTTTACTTTTACTTTCAAAAATATTGCGTGACATCTGGAAACCGCCGCAATCAGTAAAAATAACTTTATTGAAGTTCATGAAATGATGCAACCCTTCAGCTTTCTTTACTAATTCAATTCCTGGCCGAAGGCTGAGCAGGAATGCATTAGCTATTAACGCTGGCAGCTTTAACTCTCGGTAATCATCAGTGGTGATGTGCTTGCCAGTCGCTTTTGTAGCGGCGGGCATAAAGAAAGGGGTTTCTATGGTGCCATGCCCAGTTTTTAATTTTCCAACTCTGGCTTTACCGTCTTGATGAGTTATCTTAAATGTAGGCATTTCTAACGGAAAGGGGCGCCTATTTTAAAATTTATTGACTAAAATAATCTCAACTGTTCAGACTATTAAGAATAATGTTGGTTTTTGACTATGCAATCCTAATTTTTTCTCAAAACTTTTAAAAATAAAGTTCTTCCCAAGAAATTATGTTCATTTTAGGCGTAGAATCAACTGCCCATACGTTTGGAGTTGGGATAGTTGATAGTAAGGGAAATGTTTTGGCGAATGTTTTTGATAGTTATACTTCTGTTGATGGAGGAATGATCCCAGATAAAGTAGCAGAGCATCATACTTCTGTTTCAGAACGTGTTTTAGAAAAAGCTTTTCAAAGTACAAAGCTATCATGGAAGGATATATCATTTATAGCTTATTCCGCCGGTCCTGGGTTGGATCCAGCATTATGGGCGGGGTATAATAAAGCTAAAGAGTGGTCTGGGAAATTTGAGAAGAAATTAATTGGCGTCAATCATTGCGCAGCTCATCTCAGCATCGGTAAAGTGATCAATGATCTAAAGGACCCTTGTTATCTTTATGTCTCCGGTGTGAATACACAGATCATCGTTTATGAAGGGGGAAAGTATCGTATTTTAGGGGAGACTTTAGATATTGGGTTAGGTAATATGTTGGATCGCTTTGGAAGGCTCTTGGAGTTGGGATTTCCGGCAGGAGCAAAAATAGAGGAGTTGGCTAAGAAAGGGAAATATATTGAACTACCTTATACCGTTAAAGGTATGGATGTTTCTTTTTCCGGAATTTTAACGAAGGCTGAACAGTTATTAAAAAAAGGTGTTTCTGCAGAAGACTTATGTTTTTCCATCCAAGAAACTTGTTTTGCCATGATGACGGAAGTTGTTGAGAGGGCTATGGCTTCCACAGAGAAAAAAGAGTTAGTTTTAGTCGGTGGAGTGGGAGCAAACAAACGATTTTGTGAAATGCTTACTATTATGTGCAAGGAAAGAGGGGCTAGTTTTTTCAATGTATCTATGGATCTAGCGCGAGACAATGGAGCGATGATCGCTTGGGAAGGTTATTTACGCCGAGAACAGTTTAGTGATGAAGAAGTCAAGCCACATTGGAGAATTGATGAGATTTAAAGGACCGGTTCTGTACCTTTTTAGACTTATTGTTGTAACTACTCTTGAGGGGAAACATTTATATATCCTGAGCTTACATTAGTTCTATCATGGACTCAACAAGGGATTTTTATGATGTACTTGGAGTTTCAAGAGATGCTGAGCAAAAGGAACTTAAGGGTGCTTATCGACGACTTGCTCTAGTGTATCATCCGGATAGGAATCTAGGTAATCCTTACGCAGAAGAGAGATTTAAAGAACTGCAAGCTGCATTTGAAGTGCTTGGCGACCCTCAAAAAAGATCGATGTATGATCGATATGGTGTTGAGGGACTAAGAAGAGGCTTTCGTTCTTCAGATAGCATTGTAAATGGTGGTGTCTGGGATGGGTATACAAGAAGGTGGAGGGGTACATATGAGCAACGTACACAAAGGAATCATGGAATGGTTCTAAGGGGAGTTGATCCTGATTTAGAATTATTAGACAGAATAAATTCTTTAAAAAATAAAGATGACGCCGAAAAAGAAAATTCTTTCGAAA
>CAZNUS010000003.1:61454-78512 GCA_964576385.1 uncultured Methanosarcinales archaeon
TGCGGTCAATAAGAGGGATTATTTTGATCTAAGAGATATAGTTATTGATTTAATGAGTATCTATCATGCACATAAGAAACAGCCAAAATCCCGTGATATCACGGCTTTTCAAAGTCCTATTTTTTATCGTTATGATGAAGAACGAGGATTAGATCGTGCTGTTCGTTCGATACCAGAAGATGCTTATAATACTGTGTTTACTAGCTATGATGAAAGATCGGACAAGTTCTTTGGCGGTGGTTTTACTGTTATTGAGGAACTTTTAGAGAATAGGCTTGAAGATAGAGAGATGAGGGAATTAGAAGAAGTATGTACATTGTTAGAGAAAGATTCTCAAAAGATGAAGGGAGATCTTGCTGTGAATACCATTGATATTTATGTTATGACTAGTTTACAGCAAGAAACTAAGGGTTATCAAGGTATCGAATTTAAATTATTGAATTGGAAAAGAGAAACGGGCAGGATTACCGATAATCGTGTCGATCATTATGGTATCCTAAGAAGAAATCTTTCTGACATTTTAGGTACGGACTTATCTCATTTTGAAAGTACTTTAGTTCAACGTTACCTTAGGATGACTTTAGCTCTAAGTACAATAGTAAATTTTGATCGAGAACTGACAGAATCCGATGCCTTCTATGAAGATGGTTTTATGACAGCAGGAGCTGGAGTTTTATTACATCGTGCAATTCATGAACGAGGATCTGCATTAATCCGTTATGGCGCTGATGCTGGGCAGCGAAATTATCTTAGTGAAGCACTAACAAATGCTGAACCAGATATTTTAAGAAAAATAGATGAAATCTATGTCGGGGGCTATACTTATACTCACCAACTTTCAAGAAAGAAGGATTTAAGAAGTTTAGTTGATGTTGTTAGTAGAGTGGCAAGAATTGCTGGAACTAAAGAAGCAAAAAAAGTTGCTAGTAAGGCAACGGCAGCAAGAATTTTGAAAGGTGTTTGGTTTTAACGTTGAGAGTTGTTAAACTATCTAATTAGAATACGCTTGGAATAATCTTGCAAATAATCCTTTTCTTACAGGTGCTACTGCTGTTTTTGGAGTTTTTTTCCCTGTTGGATACATATATCTTATTGTAAGCGATCCTTTCTCATTTATCCCAATATGAGCTAAAGGCCGATCAATACGATAAACAGTACATTCTTCCAAGCGAGAATATGGGATAGTCAATTTAGGGATTGCTTTTTGTTCACAAGTGAAAATCTCATCTGAATGATAGCCTTTCCATCTGGCATCGGCAGTAAATAAGACCGTATCTTCAAGTTTTTGAACTTCTGCACCTAACAACACGTGATATCTTCTTGGTTCGACAATAAGTAAATCTCCTTTTAATTCTCCTGAAGGATCAATAGTTGGCAATGAGGGTACATCTTTACTAATTTCAATGCCATGTTCTGTTCTTAAAAGATAACCTTGATTATTAGATGCTAGCAGGTCTTGCAGGCCTACTGGTTGCGGCCGTCCGGCTAAATATTCTGCAATAGGTTGTGGGGATATTACTGCAGGAGTAACGTCTATCTCTTTTTGTCCTTTTACTAATCGATAGAGTAATTCAAACATTTTTATTCAAAAATATAGATTATATATAAAGTATATTGTTTAATTTTTATAGTCCGCAAGTGGGATATTTAGTAAGAAATTAAGCGAGCCCTTATCTCCATTTTTGACTTGTTTAACTGTTTGATGATACAGGTCTTCGTACTACTTAACCGACATCTTTATAAACCAAGAAACTCTTTAAATTCAGGGTCTTTGTCGACGATAATTAGAAAAAAAAAGTCCTTATCTTAATTGCCTTAATCATATCAAAAATGGAACCTATACCTAAAGAAAAAGTGGATGAATTGACAGAGATTTCTAGTCATGCTGAAACAGTTCCTCCTGGGGAAAGTACGATTGATAATTCACCTGTTCAAAAGACTTATGGGGCAGCTCAAATCACCGTTTTGGAGGGTCTTGAAGCGGTCAGACGACGTCCAGGGATGTATATTGGGGATACTAGTCTTCGCGGGCTTCATCACTTGGTTTACGAGATTGTGGATAACTCGGTTGATGAGGCTCTGGCAGGGTATTGCACTAAGATAACGGTTATCATCCATCAAAATAATAAGATTACTGTCATTGATAATGGAAGAGGCATACCAGTAGATATTCATCCACAGTTAGGAATTCCTGCTGTGGAAGTAGCGTTAACTAAACTTCATGCCGGTGGGAAATTTGATAAGGATACCTATAAAGTTTCTGGCGGGTTGCATGGTGTTGGTTTAAGCGTTGTTAATGCTCTTTCGGTGTATCTAGAAGTTAAGGTCATGCGTGATGGAAAAATTTATCAGCAATTCTATTCTCGGGGAAGCCCTACCTCTAAACTAACGATCATGGGAGAAACCACTGAGCGGGGAACTATTGTTAGTTTTCAACCAGATTCTCAAATATTTAAAGAAATAATTTTCCATTATGATGTATTAGCAACTAGGTTGCGTGAATTGGCATTTCTAAATAGAGGAATTGAAATAAACCTGATCGATGAACGAGAACCTTCAAAACAGGATCATTTTAAGTATGAAGGGGGCATTAAAGAATTTGTTACCTATGTTGACCAGAACAAGACTCCTTTACATGACGTAGTTTATTTTCAGAAAAGTAAGAATGATGTGATTGTAGAAGTAGCCTTACGATATAATTCTGGATATCAAGAAAATGTATTCTCTTTTGTGAATAATATTAACACGATAGAAGGGGGCACTCATCTATCTGGATTTAAGACTGCGTTAACAAGAGTTATCAATACTTTTTCTAAGGATAAAAGTAATGGCAAGGAAGAATTAAAGCTCACGGGAGAGGATGTAAAAGAAGGGCTCACTGCTGTCATTTCTGTAAAAGTTCCAGAACCTTTGTTTGAAGGGCAGACCAAGACGAAGTTAGGGAACAGTGAAGTATTTGGGATCGTGTCTTCTTTAGTTAATGATGAATTAACTATCTATTTTGGAGAGCATCCTCAAATAACTAAGCTGCTCATTGGCAAATGCTTAGAAGCGGCCTTAGCGAGGGAAGCAGCACGTAAAGCTCGTGATTTAACTAGAAGAAAAGGAGCTCTAGACGGGGCAGGTCTGCCGGGGAAATTAGCTGATTGCAGCAATCGTGATCCTAAGAAATGCGAGATTTACATTGTGGAAGGAGATTCGGCAGGGGGCTCAGCAAAACAAGGGAGAAACCGTGAATTCCAGGCTATTTTGCCGTTGCGGGGGAAAATCCTGAATGTAGAAAAAGCCAGACTTCATAAGATGATGGAAAATAGGGAAATAATTGCTATGATTACCTCTTTAGGGACGGGCATCGGTGAAGAGTTTGATATTAGTAAATTACGCTATGATAAAGTTATTATCATGACTGATGCTGATGTTGATGGCAGTCATATCATGACGTTACTTCTAACATTCTTTTATCGTTATATGGCTCCATTAGTAGAACAAGGGCACGTACATATAGCTATGCCGCCGCTTTATCGGTTACAAAAAAACAAGCAGATCAGATATCTCTATAGTGATGCAGAAAAGGATTCTTTAGCAAAAGAATGGGGTGAAGGCACAGTTATTCAAAGATACAAAGGTTTGGGGGAAATGAATCCCGAACAATTATGGGAAACTACCATGGATCCTACAGTAAGGATGTTAAAGAAAATAACTGTAGAAGATGCAGTTAGGGCTGATCAAATATTTACTGTTTTGATGGGGGATGAAGTTGAACCAAGAAGGAAATTTATTGAGGAGCATGCTTTAGAGGTCGTTAATTTAGATGTTTAAGGAGAAATAATGGCTGATGGAAATCTTGAAAGAAAAGTAAAACTTTTAGGTGGAGTTAGAGTTTTAACATTAGTGAAGCTCTTAAGTTTAGTCTCAATACCTTATTGTGGATCAGAATTAGAAGAAAGGCAGGATGTCGGTTACTGCCAGCGGCTTTTTCAAGAAAGACCGGCAAAAGATGTTTTAGTTACTGAGGGACCTTATACTAAAATGAGTTGTGCAGAGTTGTTGTTGGAGTATCGGGAGTAATTTTATGGAGTGTTATTTTTAATCAATCTTAAGGAGGAATAAAATGGCTTTTGATAAAAGTTTAGATCAGGAATTGTTTGCAGAGAGTATCAGTTTTGATAAGTGTAAGATCACTGTAGCTGTATTCTCTTACAATAACGGAACACCTAAGTTGCAGATCTCCCGTGAGAATAAGAACGCTGAAGGAGAACTATCTTTTGCTAAATTGGGAAGAATGACCAAAGAAGAAGTAGAAAAGATACTACCATTGGTGGAAAAAGCTAAGAACTTTTTGTGATTATGCAAAAAATAGCCAGAAAACCAGCGACTTTAGTCGCTAGATGAATGGCACTATTTTTCTGGCTATTTTGCATCCTAAAAATGCGTAGTTTAGAAACCGTCTCAGTTCAAACCTCGCACGCGGAGAAAAGCAACGACTTTTCTAGCGTCCCAGAATTGTTAAGCAATTCTTAGGACTTTAGTGCGAGGTTAGACGGTTTCACGCATTTTTATGATATAATCCTCTGTGTTATTCTTTTTTTTCTTTTCCATCAAAAACATTTTTATATTCTAGGTTATTAATTGGTCTATGGTTTATCGAAGGTCATATGTTCTATTCATTAGTCTAGCTTTACTATCCATTGTTTTAGTTGGTTGTAAAAATATCTCTGGTACAGATGAACTAAGTTTTAGCACTTCTGAAGCTGGGAACAGTCTAAGTTCTTGCTGTCAAGAATGCTTACAGCAAGCAAATCGTGATCCTTCAGGGTATGATATCAGCATCAAGCCTTGCAGTGAATATCAGCTGAGCGAGAAGTGTGAATTATTATTTGAAACAGAAAATAGATTAGTAGTAGAATGTTAACGAAAGCACCACTTATATTAATATTATTCTCGACTTCTTTTTCAGTAATAATGTTCATTGTACAAAATTCATGCTATTTTCTTTTATAATCTTTTTAATCTCTTTAAAAACTACATCTAACTCTTCTTTTGTAGTATATTTAGAGAGAGATAATCTTACATTCCCATGCAAATATTCCATAGGGCAATTAATTGCTTTCATGACATGAGAAACATCTGTTGAACTTGAAGAACAGGCTGAACCGGTTGAAACACAGATTCCTTTTTTACTTAACTTATCTCTAACCAGTTCTCCTTCAAGCATAAAAAATGAGAGATTAATATTATTGCAGAGCCTATTTTCTTTTTTAGGACCATTCAATCGTACATGGGGGATTTTTGTAATTTTATTAATGAAATAATCTCTCAGCTTTTCCATATTTTTGACATCTTTTTTGGAAGCAATTTCAACGGCCTTAGCAAAACCGACAATTCCTGGGACGTTTTCAGTAGAACTTCTTAAGTTAAACTCTTGTCCGCCGCCATGTAGGAGAGGAGTTATTTTAATTCCTTTCCGGATATAAATGCCCCCAACCCCTTTCTGACCATGAATCTTATGGGCATTAATAGTCATCAAATCAATATTATCATCAACAACATTAATAGGTACTTTAGTAAAGCTTTGACAGGCATCGGTGTGAACCAAAATTCCTTTTCTTTTACAAATTTCACTTATTGTTTTTATATTTTGGATAGTGCCAATTTCATTATTAGCATGAATTATGGAAACAACAAATGTTTTTTCGGTTATTGCTCCTTCCAGTTCTTTAAGATTTACAAACCCTTCTGAGTCTACATTAAGATAGGTCACTTTTGCCCCTTTGCTCTCTAGCCATTCACAAGCATTGAGAACACAATCATGTTCTATTTTTGTAGTTATAATATGGTCTTTTTGAGGGAAATGCTGAAAAAATAACCCTTTCATAACAAGATTATTTGCTTCAGTTCCGCTTCCTGTAAAAATAAGTTCATTACCTTGAGCACCGATGGCTTTAGCAATTGTTTTCCTTGATTCTTCCAGAGCTCTCTTTGCTTCTAAACCCATAATATGAACTGAAGAAGCATTAGCATAGAATTTGTCGAGAAATAGGTCTATCTCTTTGCGTACTTTTGGGTCAACTCTGGTCGTTGCTGCATTATCAAGATATATTTTCATTTTTTGCCCATTTCGTAGCTGGTAACAATTCTATCTTTTAAGAGATAAATATTTATAATATTAAGATTCTCATAAAATTCTTCCGCAACCACTCGGCCTTTTTCAATAGCAAAATAATTAGGGATATTTTCTTCATTTTCTAAATCAATATAATAAAAATTTAAGCTAGAACTGTAACCATCCTGTTGCTTTTGATACGCAAACGCCGCCATAATCAGCGGGCAGGCAGGTATCCCGTATTTATCATTAGGATTCGGTCTGGAAAGAGTTATTCTCCGTCCATCTTTAGGATTGACAAACCAATAAGCACCTTCTTTGTATTCAACATATTTTTTCTTTACTTCAATTTGTTTAAGTAATTCTTTCTTACCACGATTTCGTAAACTCTTTTCCCAGTACACTTTTACTTCATTTCTCTCAACACCATATTTCTTTAGAATTATATTGTATTCCTCAGGAAGTTCAAAATGTTCTTTTAATTCTTCGGGGTTTACTGCACACACTTTTTTCTTTGCATCACAAACACTACCCATATTGTTAATTAGGATTCCAAACCCTACTTTTAGCGATTTGTCTTTTGCTTTTTTATATGCTTTGATAGCTGCCTCAAAAGAATTGATAGTTCCCTCATTGAGATTTGGCTTGCCATCTCCCAATATCATAAAATGCCCGCCAGTGATGATCATTCCATCACAAAGATTCTTTTCAAATAGCTTTTCATTAATATCCATCATTACGCCTGAAATAAAACTGCTTTATTTATAAATATTTCTATTTAGGTCATAAAATAGTCATTAAAATTACATTTGTAAAAAACAAATAACTATTTTAAGACTATCTGCTTTATTACTTGCCATTTAATTACTATTGTCTTTATCACCAAGACTAATGTCTTATAATTTCTACTGTTTATTACATTTGTCAAATAATAAGTGTTAATTTAAAACAAAACGTAACATTTTTAAAGAAATAGTGCTTTTCAATGCCTAATGTCAGAATTAGACTTATTGGATAGGCAGATCTTATCTGCTTTAGACCGCAATGGTAGAGTTTCAGTAGCAGAGATAGCCAAGAATCTCAATACCTCTCGCCAGTTAGTGAATACGCGACTGAAGAAGCTTGAAGCAAAAGATTTTATTCTTGGAACTTATACTATTTTTGATAGTGGTGTTGTGGGATATAATTGGTATAGGGCTTTAATTAGGCTTCTGAACATTACCAAAAAACAAAAAGAAGAACTTATTGATTACCTCAAGCAGCATCCAAATGTGGTATGGTTAGGGGAAGTTGGAGGGCGCTGGGATATTGCCGTTAACTTTGCTTGTGAAAGCCCAGTAGCTTTTAATGTCATATCGGAAGAATTATCAGTAAAATTTGGTTCTTTTGTTAAAGAAATTGAGATTTTAGTATATGTTGATATTTATGATTATTCTCGTTCTTATCTTGATCCAGAAAACCCTTCCAGAACAGAATTTTTTCATAAGATGAGTGAAGATAAATTAGTTAAATTGGATGATCTGGATAAAAAGATAATTTGTAATATTTCAACAAATGGAAGAATAGATAATACTCAATTAGGAAAAATGTTGGGTGTATCTAGAAACACTATTAAAAAGCGAATTGATCATTTAATCAAACAAAAATTAATTTTAGGATTTAGAACATTTCCTAAATTATATCACATTGGATATCAGTCGAACATGCTTTTCTTAGAGATTAATAGATTAGATAGGGAACGTGAAACTGAATTATACTACTATCTCCAAATGTTGCCACCAGTTACATTTGTTGTAAAACACATCGGAAAATGGAAAGTAGGGATGGAAGTTGAAACAAAAACAGACAAGGAATTTCAAGACATACTATTAGCAATCCGTTCTAACTTCAGCGATATTATTACGGATTATGATACTTTCCCTCTTATTAAAGATCATGTCATAAATTACTTCCCAAATGGGATCCTTGAAAATTAAAATTACTTTTGAAAGAAGTTAAAACGCTAAATCTTCAAGCTGGTTATCTTAGAAACGCCTTCTTGCATACTCACTCCGTAAAGAGTATCTGCTTCAGAGATCAAAGAATCATTGTGGGAAATGACTATATACTGAGCACTATCCGAGTAATTTCTGATAAGCTTAGCTAGTGTTTCGGAATTGTGTTTATCCAATGCTGCATCAATCTCATCTAAGATGTAAAATGATGCTGGCTGGTATTCTTGGATGGCAAAGATAAAAGATAATGCTGTTAATGTCTTTTCTCCGCCAGACAATGATTTAATATCTAAGAACCTGTTGCCGGTAAGCCTTACTTTAATGCTTAATCCATCTTCAAAGATACTATCGGGGTTCTCTAACTGCAGGTAAGCCTTCCCTTTCTTAAATAAATTAGAGAAAATATTTTGAAAATGTTCGTTAGCTTTATCAAAGGTCTTTAAGAAATTTTCTTTTTTCTTTGTCTCAATCTCATTCATCAAGGTAAGAACATCAACCTTTTCCTTAGCCAAACTTTCTTTCTTTTCCATCAAGTTCTTAAACTCTTTTTCAATCTCTTCGTAGATCTCCAGAGCCTTTAGATTGACCGCGGACATCCCTAATAATAACTGTTCAGCTTTCTTTATCTCTTCTTCTAGCTTTTGGATATCTTTATTCTCTAGCAAGACCACCTCTTTATATCGGGAAAACTCTTCGCTCAAACCAGCTAGTTTTGCTTTAACTTCAGCATTCTTTAAAGAAGTTAAATTAATCTCCCTTTCATGTACTCTTACTTTCTCCCTTTCATTATCAATAAGGTTTTCTGCCTTTGTCGTTTCCGTATTTAACTTCTCTCTTTGATTAAACAAATTATGATACTTAGAATAAAATTCAGCACTATCTTTTTCTTTTTGCACAAGCTCTTTTTCTTTTAGATCTATCCCTGATGTTAGTTTACTTATCTCAGCTTTAAATTGCATTTCTTCCTTATCATGCTGCTTTTTAATTTCATTAATCTTTATTTGCTCGGGAGCGATCATCTCTTCTATTTGAGAAGATGTATTTTTTAACTCCCCTTCCAGCCGCAGGATATCTTCCCGGCATTGTCGCTTAGAATCTTCAAAAGCGCTTAATTGCGCAAGCAAGCGAGGATTTCTCAATTCGCTGATCTCTGAACGCAGCATCTGCTTTCTACTCTTTAGCTCTGCTAATTCACGATTAAGATTGGTTATACCTTTCTGCACTTCAGCCAGCTTTTCATTAGCTGCTTTTAGTTTTTGTTCCAGTTCTTTTCTGTATTCCTGTGAAGCGTCTAAGTCGCTGTTATCTAGGTGCAGGCTTTTTTCTAATTTAATAACTTCTGCTTCCAGCTCAGCTTTTTTATTTCTTAAAAATGATATCTCTTTATCATTAGCTTCTCTCTTATCTTGCACTGCTGATAGTACATTCTGTGTTTCAGCTATCTCTTTTTCCAGTGAACTAAGCTCCTCTAAGGAATCCTCTTCACGGAAAGCTAATGGAGATTTTTTTAGAAATCCTCCGCGCATCACTCCGCTGCTTTCAGCTATACTTCCATCCAACGTAGCCATCTTAATCCTATTGATGCCTACCTTTCTTGCTACTTCTAAATCTTCTACTACTAAGGTTTTTCCAAAGACGTAAGAGAACGCTTTTTGAAACTGCGGTTTAAACGTAATCAGATTCATTGCGAAATCATGGACTCCTGGATTCTTTAGTAATTGCTTGTCTTCATCGGTAATGTCATTATGCTTAATTTTGTTTAACGGTATAAAGGAAGCAGTCCCTAATTTTTGTTTCTGTAAGAATTTGATACACTCCGAAGCAGTCTTATCGCTATCGACGATGATATGCTGCATCTTTCCCCCTGCCGCTCTTTCTAAAGGTACACCGTACTTCTTTTTTGCTTGCCCTAATTCTGCAACTGTTCCGTAAACTCCGGAGAAATCTTTTTTATTTTCTAGAACACTTTTTACTGCCAGGTTATTAGCTAATCCGGCGCGGAAGGAGGCGTTTTTAGCATCTAGGCCTGCTTGTTTTTCTTGTAATACTTGGATGTTCTTCCTGGCATTGGAAATCTGCGCGGCAAAACTACTGTCTTGATCAAGCAGCTGGTTAAGCCTTAAGGTTGCTGATTTAAATTCATCTTTATGCGTCTGAAGAATCTTAATCTGTTCTTTATTCTCTTTCTCTACCTCTTTTACTTTCTTGATCCGCTCATCGATAGTCAGAAGCTGAAATTCACATTTATCTTTCTCCCGGAGCATCTCCTGCTGTTCAGTTCGCAAATGCTGTACTTCTTCTTGTTTTTTATCGATAAGCTTATCTTTTTCTTCAATTTCCTGTTCTATCTCCTGAGAAGATTCAATCTTATTTTTCTTTTTGAATTGCTTGATACTTTCTTCTATCTGTTCCTGCTCCGATTTTCTTTTTTGCAATTGCTGTTTTATATTCTTTTGTTTATCTGAGGAAGTTGATGCTTTTTCTTCCAGCTCATGAAGCTCTTGTTGCAGCTGGTCTTTTCTCTGCTGAATTTTGTTGATTTCATCTTTTAATGTAGAAACTCTTGTTTTTTCCTTAGCCAGCTCAACTTTAAGGTCTTCTATATCCTTATGCACCTTAAGCTGCTCTTTTTCTCCTCTTTTTTCTATCTCTTTGTTAATCTGTTCAACCTCTGTCTTGTTATCATTTATCTTCTGCTTATGTTCATTGATCTTGCTCTCGGAAGCGTTAATTTTTTCTTGTACCTCAGCAATCTCCTGGTCAAATTTGTTTTTAATTTCTTCTTTCTCTGCAATCTTTAAGCTGAGCAGAGTCGCTTTGTGGCTATCGATACTATCTTTAGCCTGCTTATATTGAAGCGCTTGATCCCGGTCTTTTTTTAACTCTTTTAGATGGACATTACGCTCTTTTAAAATAATCTCTGCATTGTTCAGCTTTTCTTCAACCTTCTGCAGTTCTAAAGTAGCTTTATGCTTTTTTTCTTCATAGATGGCCACATCACTTATCTCTTCAATGATTTTTCTCCGATCCATGGGAGACATATCTACAAATCTCATGATGTCTCCTTGCAGGATGATATTATATCCTTCTGGGTTTATTTTTGCTAAAGAAAGCATATCTACAATCTCAGAACGAGTCTTTTTTTTGCCGTTGATGCGATAGGTGCTACTGCCATCAGGTTTTATAGCCCTGTTGATGACCATCTCTTCAGCTTCCTCAGGAAATATTTTGCTTCTATTATCAAAAGCTATTTCTACATAGGCCTTCTGCGCTGGTGGCTTGTTTTTAGCGCCATTGAAGATCAGATTTGCTGCTTTTTCTGCCCGCATGGACTTCGCGGACAGTCTTCCCAAAACAAAACAAAGCGCATCTCCTACATTGGATTTCCCTGAACCGTTCGGTCCAAGAATACAGTTGAATTTATCGTTGAAAAGAATATCTGTCTTATGGGCAAAGCTCTTGAATCCATGGATACTGATGCGGTTGATTTTTGTCATGATTGCTTTTATTTGGTTTCTTTCATTATAATCTATTTATTCTTTTGAATCTTTTGAAATGCTAACCAGTAATAGTCTACAGTTTGTCCTCTAAATACGGTAGAAAGGTTTTATTTTATGTTTATAAAGGTTGTTGTTTTGCGGTAGGATAATTGCCAGTACTTCTTAGGGGTTGTTTTTGTTTGAAAAATCTTTATAAATTACTTCACTTTCTTTTAATTCTGTTGCTTGTCCATGAAAACTATCCTAGTAGATGCTGTTGATTGCTTTGTAGTTCCTGATCATGCTAGTTTTAAGATTTTTGAAGGGATGCATAAGCTTCTTGAACAGTACCCCAACAGAAAGATTATTTTAACTAATGCCAACGATGAACAACTTAAGAAATATCGGCTGGATAAAATGCCTTATGAAGTATTTACCTTAAAGCATAATCCTGACAAGGTAGATCCAACGTATTTTGCCCAAATGCTTCGGCATTTTAACCTAACTGCTAAAGATGTTCTCTATTTTGAACATAAGCTTGATGCGATACAAAGTGCGCAATCAGTAGGGATAGTGAGTTATCATTATGATTCTGCTCAGAAAAATCTAGCAGCATTGAAACAATTTATTGATGAAAATATATAGTTCCTTTTTCTAAAATTGAATAAAAATACCAATTCCTAAAAATCATCAATAAAATTAAATAATTATCATAATAATCCCTGAGGATAATCATTATGATTAAATGATCATTATGATCCTATAAAGATAATCTATTATATGCTTTTTCCACGGTGTGTTCACCAGTGGTGGTCGATTTTCTTTGATATATAATCTAAAAAAATAATATCATTAAAAAATTAGTTTAGAGCATTAGGAGTATGTTTGTTGTAGTGACTGGAGTGTCTTAACATTCTCCTTAACTCCCCCATCACAATTTTCTTTTGATAGCACACCGCTATGATCGATATAATAGTTATTATCCCCATCAACATGGCATCTTGTTGGAGAGGACTTACAAGAAAAGGCTGACATCGAAAAACTACACTCAAAATAATAATTGTATCTATAGAAATTATCAGTATTTATGCTGTTCCCTAATGTAAGATCAGCTATTGTACTGGGATACTTCTGGTACGCCATTTTATATCCATCTGAAGAAATAAAAATTGATTCTAATATTATCATTACCTGCTCTTCATTAATAATTTTAGAATTATCCTTAGAATCTAAAACACTGCTTACTCCTTGACTTTCACTACCATCTTCATTAACATTATTCTGTTGACAACCAAGAAGAAGAGATGTTAGGGAGATGATAATTAAAATTAAGTACCACTGATGTTTCATGCTATTACCTCTTTATCCATTCACTTTTTTAGCTAAGAATTTTATGATGTTTAAAAACTTTCCTAAACATTGTACATATTTAGTTGGCCGTCAATATAGAAAATTGCACAAATTAGTTAAATCTCAAAAATACAATTTTATATGTTGCTGGTGAGAGCAACATTCTTGTGAAAATCCAGAGTAATTCTTATCAGAAATAGTAGTGATTTCGAAGATTTTCACATCTGTTCCTGTCACGATAGTTCAGCAAAATTGACCTCTTGGCCAACAACTTAATACGTACTAAACGTTAAATAGAAGTATCGCCAGGAGAGATGTTTTCCGCGAATTTCTCATTACTTCTTTTGTCCCTCTATGTAGAGGTAACACTTCCCTTCAGGTTTATATCTTTCTATTATTTGGAGAGCTGTTAGTATCTCTTTTTCTAATTCGATTGCTTGTTCTTTAGCTCCATGATATCCTGTAATATTCACTGAATTGATCACGTAGTTATACTGTCCAGGGGTTCGCTGGTATGTTCGTCCTGATCGACGTACTGAGGCGCATACTTTTCCTTTTGGAACGGTTAAGGTTACATTACCGTAATCTCTTGGTAATACAAATCCTTCGATCTCTATGATTCCATGTTCTCGCATCCTGGTTGCCCATTCTACTATTGTTCTTCCTACTAGGTCTAACTTATAATCAGGCCTACGTCCAGTTACATCTATAGTAACGGAATAAAGGTCTTCATTTCTTAGGAATGCCATGTTTTTCAAGCGATTAAACTAGATGCTAATTCTATTTCTCTAGTAGATATCTCCGTTATTTTATTTCCTTTGATAGTAAAATACATATCATTTTGAATGTCATGAAGCTGCAGTGCTAAGTTCTTACGGATATGATCGCGATGCGAAGCATCCAGCGGTTCTTCTTCAGAAGCAAATGTCTTAAAATAATTCCTTTGCGCTGCTGCGGTTAAAATAAATGGCTTTCCATCAACTATTAATCGGAAATCTTCATACTCTACTTTTTTGTTTTTAAAAGGATTGGGCAGGCCTAATTCTTCTAGCGCTTGTTCGTAATTTTGCACTATTCTTGGTGTACGTAACATAAATGGGCGTCCTTCATGCTGTTCTATAAGGTCACCACACCATTTTTGCAATGTTGCATAGCCAAAACCATATCTCTCTGACAGTTTTGTCCACATCGGTCTCTCTCCATAATCATAGCACTCTTGAACTTCATCTCGTAGTTCATAATATCCTTGAAGCGATATCTCTTTTCGTTCCTTTCCTTGTTTTAGATAGGCATCTACACGTCTATTATTCTCTTTTGAACGGTCAAATCCATAACTTCTAACTTTTCCAAGATTATGCTGTCCGCTAAATATTACTGATGCTTGATTTACATTAAATGTGGGGTATAAATCTATTCTTAAACAAGACCTCAGAATAACTTGGAGATTTCGCACATTTCCAATCATATCAAATCCATACCGGACCACACCATTATTTAATTGATCTAATTTTAATGAAGACATGTCAAAATATCCTTGAAGATACGCTTTGGATTCCTCTTTTGATCGTACATATTGTTCATATTCAGTAAGGGCATGTTCTAATGTTGCCCTAAATAATTTTCCAACTACTTCTATACTTTTTTCCCTTTCTTGGATAACTTTGCCAGGGGCAATAGCCCCTATAGCTCTCTTTATTCTTTTCTTGACAACAGAATCTTTTGGTGTTTTAGAAAATACTTTTTCACTTCCTTTATGACTATGGCTTAATACTCCAAGAAGATAAGCAAATGCCCGGCGCTGTTCCCTTGTTTGTGGGAAATAAGAATCCATATAGGCGCTTAATTCTGTCGGAAATGTTCTTTTTTTTCTCCAGTTATAAATAGTCATACTATCTCTATGACTAATCCTAGATGCTTCTTTTATAGGCAGTTCCTGGGATATGGTACCGGTATACCCTCTGTATACTCTTTCTACGCTTTGTTCTACTTCTTTTGCTTGGCACTTATCTAGATCGCTATTTGCTGCTCTTACATTCCTCATTATATCTTCCAAGCTGGTTCTTCTTAACTGTTCTATCAATACCTCTACTCTTGTTTCTTTTGCTGTTGGATTACCTTCCTTTGTTATTTGTTCTATGTCTTGGTCAGTTTCCATAGTACTATCTATCGTGAATTAGCCTTAGCAGATTTTTTCGCCAACAACTGCACACTTATTGTCAATTACTGGTAGAATATCTTTTTTTTCTTTAGTAATATATTTTCCTATCTTATGCGCGAGATGCAGCGGTTCCGGAAATTTATGTGGATACTTTATGCTATTCTTTATGATATTTAAGGACGTTCCAATACTTATCAGTTGCCCTGGAGAAATATATAAGGGGTTAGAAAATTCTCTGGTTTTTACTTCAAACCCGCAAATCTCATTATGTACAATAATTTTTCCCTTTTCTACTTTTCCTAAACTTAATTTTTCATCAACTCCTATCGTTGGCCTGTTTAGAGCCAATCCTAGATGGGTAGCCAAACCTATTTTTCTAGGGTGAAGTATTCCTGAACCTTTAACAATAAGTACATCGGGCTCTTGTTCTAACAGATTATAAGCTTCAATCAAGGCTGGCATTTCACGGTAAGCAGAATATCCGGGATGATACGGTATGGGATCCGATAAAGAATAGATCTTTTTCTCAATGATGTTTAATGAAGGAAATTCACACACCACTATGCAAGCCAACAACTTATTTCCTAGGCTGATAGTACAGGCTCCTCCGAGAGTCTTCACTTTATCAAAGCCATCATTAAGCACTACTTTCTGCGATAATCGTTGCTGCTCTTTTTTTAATTCATATAAGTCCATGTTTCCACTACATCCAGGCTTCAACGTTTAGTCCCATCATACTGTACTTTAGCTAATTACCTCTCAATTAGTTTACATCATTCTTTATAAACCTTTCTTGTGTTGTTATTAAGTAGTGGTATTTATTAATGAAGTGGTCATGGGAAAATTATATAAGGGATGAAACTTACCTTTAATGATCTTCGTAGGGTCTAGGACAAATATAGTAGGAGATTCAAGAACAAAATGCTGGTGCTTTGATGACATCTAAACATGAGGTATCTAAAGAAGAGATATCCGAACAGACGGTATCCAAGGAAGAGGGTGGGGTATTTATGCTTCGAGAGCAAGACAAGCATTTTCTAATGTCATTATATTCAGCTGTTACACTTATATTTTTATGGAAAGGGGTTTGGGAAGGAATATATATGCTGCCTTTAATTGAAGCGATAGATGAGCGTAGCGCTTCTTTTGTTTTCTTATTTGTTGGTTTGACTATGCTTACCTTTTCCGGGCTGATCTTTAAAGAATTTGATCCCTTAGGAAGTTTTCAAAAATCGCTAGAGAAGAAACTGCATCAAATTCATCATCATCATCACAGGAAAGAGTTTCAAGTAGTTTATTATGACCAAGCTAAGAAATCTGAGTTAACTATAGATGCGAAGAATATCTTAGGAATAGAAAAGAATGCTCTGGTTGTTCATGATGCAGTTCATCGGCAGGAATCTTTTATACCGATGGGAAGAGTAGTTAAAGTATTATACCAAGGAAAATTATACTGGAGGGCATAGAGGAATGCTATCTTTAGAGAGATTAAAAACATACTTTTGGTATTTTTTTGGTATCATGGGTGTGGTTTTTTTTTGGACAGGGGTCTGGGATGGAATAGGGAATATCTCTTATCTAGAAAATCCTTTGATCAGTTTTGGTACAGGGTTGATCTTGTTAGGCATGTATAAATTTGTTTTCAAAGAAAGGGGATCGTTAATAAAAGGCGAGAAATCATTTCATCATATCTTTCATGAAGTTCATAAACATCCTTTAAAGCATCAGTTTCATATTATTTACCATGATAATATTAAAAAGAAGGAAGTATCCCTTAAAGTAAAGCATCTTCAGAGGATAGAAAAGGATTTTTTAATATTTGTTAAACATGGCGGAAAAGAGGTGTTTGTTCCGTTTCATCGTGTAACTCAAGTAAGACATAAAGAGAAAACGTATTGGAAAGCTTAGTTTAGTTAGAGATTCAATGTTAAGAGAACTTTGCAGACTTCTCTTAAAATAATCTAAACATAAGAT
>CAZNUS010000004.1:0-62553 GCA_964576385.1 uncultured Methanosarcinales archaeon
CAGGTCACGAATGAAGCGTAGCGAAATGACTTGATAAGTGACTTGATATTGACTGGTAATGGTCGATTTTCTTTGATATAATGTTTCATCGCTTTACGTACCTCCAAACAAAAACCTTTAAAACTCCTTTTGCTTTTCTCTGATCAATGATGGAATTTATTCGTGACTTCAAGAAAATCAGTAAAGATGATGTACTCTTAGCTGGTGGAAAAGGCGCTTCTTTAGGTGAGATGACTAATGCAGGTATTCCTGTGCCTCCTGGATTCGTTATTCTTTCTACTGCCTTTGACAATTTTATAACTGAAACGGGAATTAAAGCTGATATTGATGCGGTACTGCACAAAGTAAACCATGAAGATATTAACTCTGTAGAACAAGCTTCAGAAAAGATCCAAGCTATTATTTTGAGCAAGGAAATGCCCTCTCGGATGTCTAAACAAATAATTAAATTTTTTGATATTCACGGATCTAAATTTGTTGCTGTAAGATCTTCTGCTACTGCTGAAGACAGCTCAGCTGCCGCTTGGGCTGGACAGTTGGACTCTTTCCTTAACACTACGAAGGAAAACCTTTTGCTCAACGTTAAGAAATGTTGGGCGTCCTTATTTACTCCCCGTGCAATCTTTTACCGCTTTGAGAAAAATCTGCACGATACAACTATCTCTGTAGCGGTTGTGGTGCAGAAGATGGTCGTGTCTGAAGTATCCGGAATAGCATTCAGCGTGCATCCGGTAACTAAGAATAGAGATCAGATGATCATTGAAGCTGGCTTTGGCTTGGGAGAAGCGATAGTTTCTGGGCAGATAACGCCCGATAGCTATATAATAGAAAAAGAATCCTGGGAAATAATCGACATCAACGTCTCTGAACAGGGAAAAGGGTTGTTTCGAAGTCCTGCTGGAGGAAATGAATGGAAAATCTTAACTGGTGGAGGGAAACAGAAGCTTTCCGCCAAACAGATCATGGTATTAGCCAAACTTATTGGGAAGATTGAAAAACATTATAATTTCCCTGTTGACGTAGAATGGGCTTTAGAGAAAGGAGAATTTTATATTACGCAGTCGAGGCCGATTACTACTTTATAACTAAAATGTGGATATCTCTCAACGATGAAACCAATAAAGATTAGACTATCTAAAACAGAGTTAAGCAGACTAAGTAAATTAATTGCCGTTAGTACTTTGTATCGTCAAGCAGCTGCCAGCAAACCATTGTTTATCATTACTCCTTGTCTTGGCGTACATGCAGGTTTGCCCTATTTTTGTTTACATTGCTGCAGCCGGGAATTTGAAGGATTCTATGATCTCGAAGGGATGAAAAAAAGAGCTAAAGAATTGTTTATATCTTGCAGAAAAACTGTTCAGCCTATTGATGATATCTATCACAATATTTATCTCCTATTTAAAAAAATAAAAAGCTCATTTAATCATGCCGGGAAGCTTAACTTTGACAGTATCTCTTTGGAACTGCTGGGTAAGATTATCTTAGAACTAGACGAGCTTAATTTTCAGATGTGGGCGGGAGAATGTTTTTTAGTAGATGATTTTGATCCGGAAGGTGATAAACTTTTACAAGAAGAGCTTGTTAAAGAAAAAATTAGGCTGACTGCTGAAGAGGTTAGCATCTTAATACAGCCTTTATATCTAAATTTTATTGAAGAATCAAATCGTGAACTGCAGAATATTGCTAGAAGAGGATTAAGAGCTTATAATCAGCTGCTCAAAGAGCTTGAACCATTTGCAAAAAAATATTTTTATGTTCAGAACAGCTGGAACGTAGCCAAAGTGCTGGAAGCAAAAGACTTTCTTATCCCTCTAAAAGAACTTATTAATAGCAATGATACTCAACACTTTTTATATTATGATAATCTTATTGCCAACAGAAGAGAGGAGATTGCTTCATTGGACAAAAAGTATCATTTTTCTTCTTCATTAAAGAATATATTTCATCTATTTAGAGTACTAAACCAGATACGAGATGAGCGCAAAGAAATAGTCTTATTGATGAACCATTTCAATGAACTAGCGGCAAAGAGAATAGCAAATGATTTTAATATCAACAAAGAATTACTTTACCAAGCATTACCGAAAGAATTAGCATCTATATGTAATACTAATAATGCCTCTTTAGTCCGTACTTCTATAGAGAACAGAAAGGGATCATTATTAGTAGGGAAAGTAAAGAAAGATAATCCTTTTCTTTTAACAGGCGAAGAGGCAGAGGAGATTATTAGTATAATTCATCATAAGATGTTTGCCAAAGATGAGCAGATTAAAGGTCAGGTTGCCTGTAAAGGAAAATCATTAAAGATCAGAGGGATAGTAAAAATAATTAATGGAGAATCACATTTTACTAAATTTCTTCCGGGAGAAATTTTGGTTACAGCCATGACCAGGCCAGAATTTGTTCCTTTGATGCGGCAGGCTAAAGCAGTAATTACTGATGAAGGAGGTATAACTTGTCATGCTGCAGTTATCTCCAGAGAATTAAATGTTCCTTGCTTAATAGGAACTAAAATTGCCACTAAGAAGCTTGATGATGGGAGGGAAGTAGAGATAGACTTAGAAAAGGGAATCGTTAAGAAAGTTTAAGAAGTGTTGGAAAACTTAAGAAAGTTAAGAAAGTAAAGAATATGTAGAAAGTAAAGAAAGTACAGAAAGTTAACAAAGTTAAGAGTGTATAGAAAGATAAGACAGTTAAGAAAATGTAGGGATGGTTGTAGCATGAACAAACAGCAGGTAATACATTATCTGAAAAATAATCCTCCTAATGTACAGTCTGCCAATGCAGCAGTATTCTTTACTGATCTAGTCTATTCCAGTTATGCTGATTCTCATAAACTGCATGGAATTCTATATTCTCCAGTTATATGTTATATTGCTTTTAGTAAGATGCACCAGTTTTACCAATTCCTTCCAGAAAGAGAAATGTTGGCGGTTGCAGAAAAGATGTATATAGAATATCATAACGATAAAAATTATCTTAAAAAGATGATTCATGAGCATCTTACCTTAACTAAACAGATGGATCATGTTTGGCAGGAACACCTCAAGCAAAAGCGCCTAAAACAAAAGCACTTAACAAAAGAGCAGAATAGAAATATATTGCTAAACACCTACAAAAAGCTCATTGCTCTAGCGATTCCTTGGTGGTATTATGGAGTAATCGGTGAAGATAAAGGTGATGTTATTGATAAAATAGTTATCCCTAACTTTGCAAAGCGCCATAATTTTTCTAAAGAAGAAGCACGCAGGATTGTTCTTACGTTATGTCATCCTCAAGAATTAACTGTTTTTAATCAGGAACGAAAGATGTTCTTAAAGCTGTGCCTTCTTAAAATAAAAGGAAAACAAAGCAGCACTGAATTTACAAAACAGATGAAGATTTATCTTAAAGAATTCTTCTGGATTAAGACTACCTTCTATCGTGCTGAACTATTGACCACCAAAACAGTAATGGCAGATATAGATGCAGAAACACGGAAACATTTAGCTGCAGAGTTTAGAGCAGACCTTCTGGCAATAGATAAAAATTTTGATCTAATCCAAACAGAAAAAAAACAGATTGTAAACAACACAAAATTGACCGCTGAAGACAAAAAGGACCTTCATTTTGCCCAGATGACTTCTTACTGGGTTGACCAGCGGAAATTAGGGATGATGAAATCTGTCTATTATTTTGCTAGGTTATTTGAAGAGATAGCTAATAAATGTAATTACCAGTATCACGATATTTCCTTATATCGGGTAAAAGAAATAGAATTTTTGCTAAGTAAAGGGAAAGCTCTTGATGAAAAGACTACTCATTTAAGAAATAAGGAATTTATGACCATCTATGAGCCGGGTTGGAAGATCAGCGAATTCTTTGGTCGTGATGCAGAGGAATTATTTAATCTGGCAGTTCATCCTCAAAGTAATCAAATTAAAGGAGTGGTAGCTTCACATGGTAATCTCAGATCAGTCAAGGGAAAAGTAAGGATTATCCTTAATCCCAAAGAAGAAAAATTTGGCCAAGATGAAATTCTAATCACTTCTATGACCCGAGTTGAATACGTTCCTTTGATGCGTAAGGCTAAGGCCATTGTTACTGATGAAGGAGGTATAGCTTGCCATGCGGCTATCGTTTCCCGTGAGTTAGGCATACCGTGTATTATCGGAACAAAAACAGCTACTACAGTTTTCCAGGACGGGGATATTATTGAGATAGATTTAGAGAAAGGAATCGTCCGCAAGATTTAAAAGAAATTGTTGCTTTCATTTGATCATGATCAATCCAAAGCATGAGCTTTTCCTTTGGGGGCCAGTCCCAGGAAAGTTTTTTTACGTTTCTATATTTGTAGATATCAATCTTGCTTTTACCAAAACATTTCCCGGCAAGCAATGGCCTTTTACTTATTTCTTGATGAAAGATGGAAAAATGCTCTGGATCAATGAATATGCTGCTTTACGCAAAAACGGATTGGCTGTTTTTAAAAAGTACATGGTGCCTGAGTCTAAGCGTCAACAAATTTATCATAAATGGAAAAAAATTATCTTAATATTAGAAGCGCTTGAAAAGAAAACAAAAAACCTCTCGCAATTAAGCTTAAAAGAGCTGCAAAAATTATATTCTGATTTTCATAAAATCTATTTTAATTTTTGGGTCTATGGCACTGTTCCAGAGCTAGGCAATTATGGCTCCGATAAATTTTTTGCGGATAAATTAAGTCAATTTATCAAAAATAAAGAAGAGCTTTCTAAAGCTGTAGAGATCTTAACTGCTCCAAAAAAATCATCTTTCTATCAGCAGGAAGAATTAGATTTATTGGCAGCCAAAGATCTGCAGAAACATCAGCAGAAATATTTTTGGCTTAAGAACAGTTATTTTGGCGTACAGGTTCTTCCAGTAAGCTTTTTTGCTGAAAGAAAAAAAGGTCTTGATCAAAACTTAAAGAAGAAAGCTTTACTACGCCTTAAAGAAGTTGTTCAAAAAAAGAAAGAATTGAAATCTAAGCTTAAGCTAAGCAATGAAATCATGGATATCGCTGAAGCTATCAGCGAGGGAATTGCTTGGCAGGATGAGCGTAAAGCTCATATCTTTAAAGTACTTTACTATCAAGATCTATTCCTGCAAGAAATTGCCCGCCGTTTCTCTTATCCTAAAGAAGATCTGTTTAACGCTTGGTATTGGGAAATCAAGGAAATTTTGCAAGGAAAGAATTATTCAGAAATTTTGCAAGAACGCAGAGATGGAACCGGTGTCGAATTTTATAAAAAATATCGTCAGCTTAATCCTGAAGAAGTAAGCTCTCTTTGGCAGAAGTATACCAACAAAGATGTACCTTTAACTGAAAGAAAAGTATCTGGATTAGTTGTTAGTAAAGGAAAAGAGGATGGTACTGGTAAGGAAAGTAAAGTTATCGGCAAAATTAAGATTGTGCTTGATCCTAATGATGCTGATAATTTCCAATCAGGTCGAATATTAGTTGCGGCGATGACTTCTCCAGAGTATGTATTTCTAATGAAGAAAGCTTCTGCAGTAATCACTGATGAAGGCGGATTAACTTGTCATGCTGCTATTGTTTCTCGAGAATTAGGGATACCTTGCATTGTCGGAACAAGAGTAGCTACCAAAGTTCTTAAAGACGGCGATTTGGTAGAAGTTGATGCTAATAACGGGTGGATCAAGATTCTTAAGAAGCAATTATCATAAAACACACAAAATATTCTATGGCTAAGAAAACCATTTTTCAAAAAAGCTATACTCGTGATACTACTCTGATCATTCAGCAGTTATGGTTTAAAGGTCTAACTAATAACTTATCCCAAGAGCTAGGTATCAATCATCCATATTCTCCATTTGGGATAGATTTTGTTAATGACGGGGTAATTGAAGTATGGGAGTCAGTTGAGGCAAGAAAAATAATTAAATTAAAATTAGTTAAAAAAAGCCATACTCACAAAGCATTTCTCTTAAAACTTCTTCAAGAGTACCAGAGTGAATTAAGAAAATTTACTAGAATCTGGAAAGAGGGGCCAATAAAAACTAAAAAGAAATTATCTGGCTTTATAGACATGGTTGGTTGCCATATGACTGGGGACATCGTCTCGTGTTATCTTGCGGAAGAATATGGTGTAGAAAAAGAAATAAAAAACCTTGCTGTTAAGCTAAGAGCTGAGGATACTTATTTTGCATCCAATGACTTCATTTTGCGTGAAAGCCTTAAGGTAATTTTCTCAGAGCTGTCGGAATATGTTTCCTGCATTAGATTAGAAGAATTAGATAATAATTTACCTACAGTAGACGAGTGTAAATCCCGTTACCGACATTTTGTTGTTGATTCTCAAGGGTATTTTTCATCAGAAGATTTAAACAATTACCTTCAAAAAAATCCTTCCTTTGTTTTTCAAGAAGATAAAGTATTTAATACTTCCATCATTGAAGGAAGAGCAGCAGTGAAAGGAAAAGTAAAAGGGCCTGTTAAAATTTTAAAGAAGATCACTGATATTGATAAGGTAAATGCAGGAGATATAATCGTTTCACCAATGACCACGCCAGTCTTTTTGCCTGCATTAATTAAAGCGGCTGCTATTGTTACGGATGAAGGAGGCGTTATATGCCATGCCGCTATTGTTAGCAGAGAACTTGGTAAGCCTTGTATCATTGGCACTAAGATTGCTACTCAAATCTTAAAAGAAGGAGATCTGGTAGAAGTTGATGCAGATAAGGGGATTGTGAGAAAGGTAACACGCAATGATTGATATTGTTGTTGATTTTCGTAGGGAGCTTAGTCTTTGGCAGCAGGAAATTGAAGTAGAGGCTAATTATACGATAGTCCCTGGAGTCTTACATATCCCATTAGAAACATTTTTCTTCCACTTTAAAGATGGTGTTTCTACTGCGTATAGGAGTAAAACAGAAAGAGAACAATTACCTTCATTTTATCTACAGTTGGCTAAAACCCCGCATATTTCTAAACAGTTTTATGATTCAGCAATGCAATTAGTTCATAAAATAAAAACTGCTGAGATTTCTTCAAAAGATGATCTTGAACAGCTGCGTTTCCATGTTTTATCTCTCTGGCCCTATTACCTCTGGGGATATAATCTTCCTCGCTTTAAGGAGAAAGGTATTCTTTTGCCTAACAGTGAGATCGAATTAGGCAATATGTCTTTTGCAGTTGAAATAAGGAAAATTACTGAAGGTATTTATGATCATGTAGAGCTAAAGATTGAAAAATTAATTTCTACTATAATTGGTAAGGAGTTAGATTCTAGAACGATGACTAAAGATGAAATTTTTAGAATACTCAACGGAGAAAGAATACCTCTTTTTAACACAGAAAAAATAATTGACAAACAAGGCATTCAAAATGTTAGTTTAAAAGAATTTATCCTAATTAATAATTATCATATTCTTGAAGAAGAAGACCATTCTATAATCATTGGCCAGGTTGCTTGTGCTGGTGGTGCTAAAAAAATATCGGGGTTGGTAAAGATAGTACGGAGAAATAGCTCAGAAGATTTTATTAATTTTTGTGATAACGATATATTGGTTTCTTTAGCCACATCCCCCGTATTCTTACCAATTATGAAAAGGTCGCTAGCAATAATTACTGATGAAGGGGGATTAACCAGCCATGCCGCTATCATCAGTAGGGAATTAAACAAGCCCTGCATCGTTGGTACAAAAATCGCTACCAAAGTTCTTAAAGACGGAGATTTGGTAGAAGTTGATACAGAGAAGGGGATTGTTAACATAATCAAGAAAACAAATTCTTAGTGAAAGATTACTAATTTTTAGCAAAAGAAATAAAAATAATCAGCTCGCCAGCAGTTAAATGTACAAAACTATCTCTTTTTATCGTTACACAAAACTAGATAATCCAGAAGAGCTGCGAGACAGCATTAGAATAAGCTGCCAGGAAAAAGGTATATTAGGGAGGATCTTGGTAGGAAATGAAGGAATTAATGGGGCTATTTCTGGGAAAGAGGATTCTATAGACAATTTTAAACAGGAATTGCAGCAAAAATTTACTAACTTAACTTTTCGTGAGCATATTGTTTCAAACAATTCTTATCATAAATTAGTTGTTAAGGTTAGAAAAGAGATCTGTGTGTTTGGTCAAGAGGTAAATTTAAGTGAAACTGGAGAATATCTCACGCCGGCGGAGTTAGAACGATGGTATGGACAAGGTAAAAAATTTACTATTGTTGATGCTAGAAATGATTATGAATTTGATGTTGGGCATTTTAAGGATGCCATTAAGTTGCCTATTAAAACATTCAGCGAATTTCCTAAGATTGCTCCTCAGCTGTTAGTTGATAAAAAAGATAAAACTGTTGTTCTTTATTGCACTGGCGGCATCCGCTGTGAAAAAGCGTCTGCTTTTCTTAAACAGCAAGGTTTTTCTCAAGTATACCATGTTCAGGGCGGGATTATCAGTTATAAGAACCAGTTTTCGCAACATTGGCAGGGTGGATTATTTGTTTTTGATGATCGGTTAGTAGAAGAAGGTAAATTACCGCTAAATAAATGTACATTCTGCAATATTCCTACGGATAAATGCCAGAATTGTTTTAATCTTGATTGTGATAAAATCTTCGTTGCTTGTGATAAGTGTTTAGAAAAGATGCATTGCACATGCTCCGTCGAATGCTTAGACTCGCCACGCCAACGTAAGATAAAAAAAGAACAGCAACTGATCGGTAGAGTAATCCATTATTATTCTAAAGCTAAAATAGCTGCTATAAAACCACTTAGAGAATATTCCTCATTAGATAGTTTCTCTAATATAAAGGATATTTCTTTTCAAGGAAAAACTACTTCTTATGTCCATAAGATTGATAGCTACGCTAAAGATGATGAAGGTATTGTTACTATGTTAGTAAGGGAAAAAGTTAGAAAGAACGACCTGGTTTTTACAAATTAGATAGTTTTTCTAATTGTATTCTCATAACGTGTTAAGTGACACATCTCTATTATGCAAAAAATTTCGTTAGGTGTAAAAACTTGCTCTTCAGAGCGAAATTGTTGCATCCACAAAAACAACAACGATCTTTTTTTGGAGCAAGAAATGATAGTTTTCATTTCTTCACTCCTAAGAATGCGTAGCTTAGAAATCATCTCAGTTCAAACCACGAACTTTAGTGCGTGGAGGATGTCAATTAAAGCAGCTGCTCTTGTTACTGACGAAGGCGGCATAACCTGCCATGCAGCCATAGTTTCTAGAGAATTAGTGATGCCCTGCATTGTCGGAACAAAAATAGCTACTAAAATCCTTAAAGATCGTTATTTGGTATAAGTTGATGCAGATAAGGGGATTGTGAGAAAGATCAAAGATAATATTTAAAAGATAATTCTTCTTTCTAGTTAAATTAGTGTATTAATTATACTAAATGTTCGGTTTATTGCGAATTTTAGTATATGGTCTCAGCAATGGATTTAAACAAATTTGTCAAATTAAAATGGTATGTGCAAGGTTTTAATGGCACTCCTCAGTTTATTTCTGTAGGCTATATCTCCGGCTTTGAAGGAATGTGGAATCGCCTTGGCTACGGATATACCCGCATGATCAACTCTTTCAAGAATGATTACTGTGAATATTTTTACAGTGTAGATGATTTAAACAATCTAGGAAGAATAATTTTTCAAAAACTCAAAGAAGATACAAATTATCTGGTGAAATTATCTCAAGAAGAGGGTAAGGACCGCAAGAGTCAATTTAAATTCCTGCAAAAATCTTGGAAGATAACCCTTTCCCAATTATCTGATTCGGAATTATTTGAGCTTTACCAAGAGACTTATTACTGGTATTCTCTTCCTCCTAGCATCAGCCACATTCAAGAAGCGTTTATCTTTGTTGATGAGAAAATAAAAGAGCAGTTAAATCTCTTCTACGAAAAATCGTCTCAGAAAAAGAAATTCAATGATTATTTTACTATCCTTAGCCAACCGATACGTCCATCCTTTGTTAATGAAGAGCATTATAGTTTGATAAAAATATTAAAGTATATTTTAAAAAATGGTCTTAAAGAACAATTACTCAGTTCTAAGATAATTGATAAAACTCTGCTGAAACTGCTAGCTTCACACCAGCAGGAATTTTTCTGGGTGCGAAGTAATTATGCCCATGGAAATGCTTTAGAAGTTGCTGACTTCCTGAAAGAATTGCAGCAGCTCCTTGAAAAGAATGTCAATGTAGAAGCAGAACTAAGCACAGAAAGGACATTATATCAAAAAAATATTCTGGAAAAAAAGAAGGCCCTTGCTGAATTAGGTATAACTTCTAAAGATAAAGCAGGCAAAGAGTTGCTTCAGCTTTTAGACGCTTCCGAATTGGTGCTGCATTGGCAGGATGACCGCAAAAAGATGATCTTGATGAGTATTCCTATGATTAATTCTCTTCTGGTTGAGCTTGCTAAACGTTATAATTTAAGCCATCGTTTACTGCTTTACTTGCTGCCAAAAGAAGTTAATTCAGAGTTTTTCGAATCATTAAGCAATGAAAAACTACAGGAAAGAAAAAAAGGATGCACCTTCTTCTTTGAGCTGACAGAAAAAGATAATAGTTCTCTTAAAAAGGATAATATCTCTAATAAATACTACTGGAATAAACAGGAAATTTCCGGAAATATCAGTTATGGTATGAATACCAGGATGGTTACCGGAAAAGAGTATGTAGAATATGCTGCAAAATTGTCTCCTAAGGAAAAAGAAAAAGTTACAGACTTACATGGGACTTGCGCTTCTACGGGTACGGCTATAGGAAAAGTGCGTATTTGCAAGACCAAAGATGATATCGAGCATTTTCCTGAAGGATTTATACTGGTTTCGTCGATGACCAGACCGGAATTCGTACCAGCGATGAAAAAAGCCAAAGCTATCGTTACTGACGAAGGCGGCATAACCTGCCATGCAGCCATAGTTTCTAGAGAATTAAACAAGCCTTGCGTCATCGGCACTAAGATCGCCACTAAAGTCTTGCAAGATGGTATGATGGTGGAAGTAAAAGCATCGCATGGTTTGGTGAGAATTTTAGGAGAGTAAACTGTCTATATAGTTTAGTTTGACATGGTATTCTTGGTATAACATTCTTGACATGGTATTCTGGACATAATATTCTTGACACGACATTCAATAGTAGCCTTACTGCTTAGCGTATCTTTCTAAACCTAATGGTCGGTATTTCCTTCTTAAATTTGATACACTCATCTATTCCTCCATAACCTTTATTAATAATGTTAACTTTTGTTAACATTTGTAAACATTTAGAAGTATCCTAAAACCTGAAATAAAATCTGAAATAAGATCAGCGTATGAAAAACAAACGCCATTTAGTACAGATATCAGCAGAACAAGTAGCTAAGTTAGAAGTTGTTAAGTCCGTCAGAAAAGACCTGCAAGGTTTTCCTATTTCTAAGATTGTTCATATTCTCTTGCAAGAGCAGTTGGCAAAGATGTTCAATCAGAAAAATGATTTAACTATGGCGGTAGAAAATTCTCCTAATCAATGGCTTGAATACATCCGAGAGAGGATTCCCTTGCATACTTATGCTCTTATCGCCTTAGGAGTCGTGAGAAGATCACAAGAAATGATAGGTACTTCTTTCACGAAGATATTGGTTTATACTGATGCAGGAAGTACTATCTGGTGCAATTGGAAGGGTGATATTTTTCGGATAGGAGATTTCTTGCTGCGTAAATTTAAGCAGCAAGCTTTTGCCCAACAGTATTTTGCCAAATATGATCAGATGTACACAGAAAATTGTTCTTTTGTAGCTGATTTAAAGAATAAAAGTTTCTCCGATCTTTCTGATGAAGAGCTTGCTTCTGCTTACGATGGGATGGTTGAAAGATCATTAAAGATGCATGCTTTGACTTTTGATATTGATGCTATCGATATAGTATTGGATGATAAATTAAAAATAAGACTAAGGCAGCTGCTGTCCGATAGTCCGCAATCGCTGGATAATCAGCAATTTAATTATTATTATGGCCTCTTTACTATGCCAAATTACATCTCTTATCTGCAACAGGAAAAAATATTGCTTTGGAAAATAGAAAAACAAATAAGATCGCAGAAACAGCTCTATGGAGCATTGATAAAATGGCATTTAACTCCAGAACTGAAAGAAAAAATAACTCCTTTAATCAAATCTTATTGGTGGACAAGATTGGGATGGAATTCTGGCCGGGAAAAGACCTATTCCGATTTCTTAACGGAATTAAAGGATGAACTGACAAAAAGTGAATTAAGTAAAGAAGAAACAAAAAGCAGCATTGTAAAATCAAAAGATGAACTGTTTACTAAATTAAAGAATGATCAAATATTAAAATGGTATCTAGATATCTTTGAAAAATATTCTCGGTATCATGACTATCGCAAAGAACAGCAGATGAAACTTACTTACCTCAGCAACAAATTGCTGATGGAAATTGCTCGCAGAAAACAGATCAAGTTTGAAGATTTACAATGGTGCTGGCCGGTAGAAATAAGACAGCTTTTACAAGGAGAGCAGATCTTTTGGAATAATGTATTGCCTAGGAAAGATATTCTATTCACATTAATATCTGAAAACACCATTGAAGAGAAAACAGGTGGAGAAGCATTAGCCAGAAAGATGGAGGAGATTAACAGCAGTAAGGAACAAATTACTAATTTTAATGGTACGATTGCTTCTTCCGGTAAAGCTACCGGAAAGGCGGTTATTTGTTATTCTGCTGATGAGGCGATTCATAAGATCAAAAAAGGGGACATTTTAATAACATCCATGACCACACCAGATTTTGTACCAGCCATGAAAAGTGCTGGTGCCATAGTTACTAATGAAGGCGGTATCACTTGTCATGCTGCCATCGTGTCCCGAGAATTGAACATTCCTTGTTTGGTAGGGACGAACATCGCTACTAAAGTAATAAATGAAGGCGACATTGTTGAAGTAAACGCCAATCATGGCGTAGTTAAAATATTAGAAAAAAGTAGATCACAGTGAGCTTAAATGATTAAAACAAATAAAAATCCCAACTGGTGGATATGGGAAAGGCCGGCAACCATTCATTTAATCTATACCGCTTCTCTTGGAGCAGAGCACGAATTAAAGAAATCTTTAGGGTATTGCTATGCTCCCTTTCTTTACGGCATATTCAAGAATGGCATGGTCAAATTTGTCTGCGATTTTGATAAGCTGATTGAAAATGGCAGAAGGGTTGTCCAAGGCCTTTTAGCCGGCGACAATTATACGCAGAAAAAAAAGCGGTGGGATGAGCTGACTCAGGAGATGCTCTGGTGGAATGAAAAATTTAAGGAGCTAGAACTGGATTCCTTAACGGACAAAGAACTGCTTACACTTTACTCTTCTTACGACTCAATGTACCTTAAATGGTGGGGGTTTACTCAAGTAGCTGAGCTGGTTTCCTACGGCGGCGAGGAATTGCTCAAAAAGGGACTAAAGCAGATAACAATCTCTCCAGAGCGCAATTTTTCTCCAGAACAATTCAATCATTATTTTAACACATTGGTTACTCCTACCAAGAAATCGTTCACTAATTTCGAAGAAGAGAATATATTTAAGATAGTCCAGCTGGCTTATCTTAAAGGCATTTCTTCACCAGAAGTTAAGGAAAGCATAAGGGAGCATTCGAAAAAGTATTTCTGGCTACAAAATAATTATTATGATACTATTCAGCTTGATGAGAAACATTTTCAGAAGATTGTTCAGAAGCATCTGCAGGAAAAGGCTGACGTTAACCAATTGATAAAATCCAATGAGAAGCGTCTGCATCAAGCTCTAAAGGAAAAGGAAAAATTAGCAAGCCAGCTTAAATTAAAGGGAGATATGGTTAAGCTGGTAGAAATATTAGATGATTTTTGTTATCTTCAGGATGAACGAAAAGCCGTAAATATGCAGTGCGATGCTGTTGTCGATTCTTTCTGTAAGGAAGTAGCGCGGAGGAAGGATATAAGCTACACTCTTCTGCGCTGGGCCATACCTCTGCAGATTAAGGAGCTGTTGAAAGGCAACAAAATACTTCCATTGCAGTTTAAGAAGCAGGGTGAGCATAGCCTGATCATCTTTAATGAGAATAACAACAATCCTGAAATTCTTTTGGGCCGGGATGCAGATATAAGAGAGCAGGAAATTTTAGGAGCAGAAAAAGAATTAAAGCAGATCTTAGAGATTGAAGGCGGCTGCGCTTCTACCGGCCGTGCTCAAGGCAAAGTAAGGATATTGCTTTCTCCTAGAGAAGTTGGGAAGATGCAGAAAGGAGACATTTTAGTTACTACCATGACTTCTCCCGAATTTCTGCCAGCAATAAAAAAAGCTTCTGCTATTGTTACAGATGAAGGAGGCATTACTTGTCATGCTGCTATTATTTCCCGAGAGTTAGGGATACCCTGTGTCATTGGAACAAAGATTGCCACGAAGGTATTAAAAGACGGATTAATAGTTGAAATAAGGGCAAACCATGGTTTGGTAAAAATCATTCCATAAATATTAATAATACCTCTGATTATAATCTCAAAATGACTATCATTAATGACCACAATTAACTAAATAGTCTAATGCATTAATTTTAATAATTAACTGACTGAGGTAATCACATGAAAAAATACATTAAAGAAACCATAAAAAAATTACAGGACTCGGATAAGTTAAAGATAGAAGTAATCTTGAAATCCCCTAATGACTACAAGAAGAATTTTCTAAAAGTTAGCTATAACAAACTTCTGTTTCTCTTGCAGACTAGGATTGTTCCATCGCATCTAAAAAATGCTTTTTTGCGGACAACTGGGATGCACGTTGGTCGTGATGCTTGTATACCTCACTATATTAAATTTGATCCTTATTTTCCAGAATTAATTTACTTGGAGCAAGGGTGCTTAGTCGGAGGAGATTCTAGATTTATCACTCATGAAATCAAACAAGAGAAAAAGAATGGATTGGTAGTTAATAAGTTAATTTTAGGTAAGAATATAATTCGAGAGAGAACTATGATCGGTGGGATGTGCACTATGTTTCCTGGATCAGAGATTAAAAAAAATTCCTTATTAATGTTCTTTTCTGATTTAGATGGCATAGCTTCAGAAGGCCAGCTCTGGGGAGGAAGGCCGGCAAAAAAGATACAAGCCTTTTCTGCAGAAGAGATAGAAAAATATTTTAGTCTATCTGAAGGGATTAATTCAACAGGTTCTTCTAAAGAATATTATCGTAATTTTAAAGCTCAAGTAAGGGCTTTCCTTAAAGATCCGCAGAAAAGCTATTTGAAAATTCAATATAACGGAAAACGCCTTAATGCAGGGGATGATTGGTGGAGGGCGAGAAATTTCATCAGGATTTGGTACAATGGAATTATTATTGAATTTACGCGTCTATTACCGCACTCCTGGTTCAAAACTTTACTGCTTCGCATGGCTGGTGTAAAGATTGGTAAAAACGTTAAACTAGCTAAAGGAGTTATTTTTGATCATATTTTTTGTGATACTATCACTGTAGAAGACAATGTGCACTTGGACGAAAATGTTTACTGTGATGGGCATGAATATACCATCTCTCAGACAGTATTTGGTCGTACGCTGATCAAGAAGGGAGTTCATATTAAAAGGGATTCCTTTGTGCGTATCGGAACGACTATCGGCGAGAATACTATTATCCAGCCAAATAGCTTTTGTCAACGGGAGATTCCTGCTAATGAAGTCTGGGGTGGAAATCCAGCTAAATGTATTAAAAAGGTATAATCAGATAATTAGTATTAGAGAATTATTATTAGAGAATAATATTGTTAAAGAATTAGAGAATTAGGATAGATAATTAGATCGGTAGAAGAGGCAACTAGAACATTTGTGAAAATTAAGCTGTAGGGACAATGAATATGCTTAAGCAGATCATTTTTTTATTAGCATTGGAAGGTAAAGTAGAGGGCGCAGAGCATCATGCTCCTAAAGGGAATGCTAAGAGTCATCCTACTGGGGCGCCTTATGTTAGTGGATACCATGGACATAGTAAACAGGATCATAAGATCGCTAAACCGCATGATTCACACAAAAAGGGTAATGCACATGGCGGGCATGCTTCTGCGCATGATGATCATGGCTCAGGTCATGCAAAAGGACGCGGAGAACATGCTCCTACCGGTCATGATACTGGACATGGAGGACATGAAGATCATGGTGGTCACGGCGGACATGATTCACATGGTGCAAATTTTAAATCAAAATATGTACATGGTAAGGGATATGAGTTAAAAGAAGGTAAAAAAGTAACGTATGTCGATTTTGATACTCAGGAAAGAATCAATAAAGATTATATTGGAATGCAAAGATCTCTTGCTCCTGCTCGGGCTGGCGCGCCGGAACGTCCTGGGTTAGCTAAGTTGGTAGGTTCTGCTTTTAATAATGTTAAGAACATCGCTAGAAATGCTTTTGACAATTCTATTGGTTATGTTATTGCACAAGGACAGAACTATCGCAGCAGAAGAGATTTAAAAAATAATCCGCAAACTAAAAAGACGGCGGTTTATCTTATCCCTGGATTATTTCAAAACATAGGTTCACAGCAAGCATATGCTCGACAATTGCGTAAGCAAGGGCATATCCCTTACCATATTCATCCAAATAATGGCCAAGCGGAAAGTGAAAGGGTAAAAATGGCTGATAAACAATTGGAAGGTCTGGTAAAAAAGACTGGAGCGCATCCTTATGCAGTCATCAGTGGGCATAGCGATGGAGCAGCGTTAGGAATCCATTTAGTTCAAGGGAATGAAGGGAAAGCTCGAGTTAACAAATACAAAATTATGGGGGTGCAAGCGAGAGCTCCTTCAGTTCATGGTACTGAAAAGATGGATACCCCTGGAAAAAGATTACTTATACCCTTAGCGCCTAATGATAATGTACATGGAAGTCTTGCCGCCAGGAGAGGAGCGGTAGAGAATGCCCGAGCCAAGCCTTATGCAAAAGTTCATGTTATTGCAGGAGAATATGATGGGTTAGTAACTCCGCCAGATGCTGTCTATCAGCCTCAGCACGGTAAAGAAAATGTT
Organism: uncultured Methanosarcinales archaeon; assembly: GCA_964576385.1. GTDB lineage: Archaea > Nanobdellota > Nanobdellia > Woesearchaeales > GW2011-AR9 > JACOZM01. The sequence continues at coordinate 17,020 of CAZNUS010000004.1, forward strand.
AGACATTATTTCATGACCGGAGTTAACACTACTCACTTTGGCACTTCTGGTGGTAATCATGAAGTGAATCAAAGATTAGGTAAGCATATTGATGATTTAGTTAAAGAACATAAAGCCGAGCAGGAGAAAGGAAAGATGGGCAAGGTTGTAAAATTTCCAGGAGTTGATTACGGAGTTAAAGCAGAGAGTTATCAGCGAAGGAAAGCTTCGTAATTATCATAAATATTATAAAGATAAAATTTGTTTATTATTTAAATAAAATATCTAAGGTGAAAACCATGCAATTAGACTTAAACAAACTATTAGAATCGGGTGCGAAAAAGAAATTAGCTAAAATAGTTATTTGTGAAGGACACGATCAACGCTGTTTGCAGTCAACCGATTACATTTTAAAAAAGAATCTGGCAAAAATTATTCTGTTAGGAAATTTTGAAGAGATTATGAAGAAAGCTAAAGAGCTGAAGCTGGACATCGGTAAAGCGGAAATTATTGATTTTAAAAATCCAAAATCTAAAGAGGTCTCCAAATTAAAAGAAGAGCTAGCTGATAAACTATTTGAATTAAGAAAAAATAAAGGCATGACTTTATCTGAAGCAAAAAAACTGTTAGATGACGAAAATTATTTTGGCTGTATGTACACTTTTGCTGGTTATGCAGAAGGGGTGGCAGGTTCGGCGATATGCCCAACTGCTGGCTTGATGCGGCCTGCTTTACAGATTCTTCGCAAAAAAGACTTTATTGTTTCCGAAGTTTCCATTGTCAATGATGTAAAAAATAAAAGGACTTTGCTTATCTCAGACTGCAGTTTAAATATTTCTACTGATGCAGTTCAATTATCCCAGATGGCTTTGAATGCTGCAGAAGCAGCTGAAGAACTGAAGATAGAACCTAAGGTTGCTTTACTGTCTTATTCTACCAAAGGAAGCGGCGGTGATGGTGATGATTTAAAGTTAATTAGGAGTGCAGTAGATTTAGTGAAGAAAGCTAAGCCAAAACTGGTGATAGATGGAGAGATGCAGTTTGATGCTGCCGTCAATCCTTCTGCTGCTAAGAAGAAGTGTCCAGATTCACTTTTGAAAGGAGAAGCCAATGTTATCATATTCCCTAATTTGGTTTCTGCCAATATCTTTTGCCATGGTATGATGCAATTCTCGGAGATGGTTTTTGAATTTACTATGCTTAAAGGGATGCAAAAGCCGGTAGCGATTTTAGGAAGAAGCACACCGTTAGAGACGGTAAGAAATATTATTTTATCCTGTGCTATGGAAGTAAACGCTAAAAAATAATTTTTATTTGTTTAGCTCGGCGCGGTTACAAATCATACGTATTTGAACCATACTCAAGCAGGGCACTCGCAACAGCTCGACCCTGCGACACAAGAAATATGAAAAAATATCATATTTCTGTGCAGAAATAAGATAGTTGTCTTATTTCTTGCATAAGACCTGTGCTTACAACAAAATCCACGACCGCCGAATGCTAAACAAATATATTATTTTCAAAATTTAAATAACCTTTAATAATATGATAAAATTAATTATTTTTGATTTGTCCAATGTTTGCTTTACTTTGGAAGAGCCTTTGTATTTGAAGGATTATGCTAAAAAACACCATAATTCCTATGAAGAGTTAGACCAATTTTACCAGCCGCTTTTAGAGAAGGCGGAAGTATCTGAAATTTCTGGAGAAGAAGTTTGGAAAAAAGTGTTTGCTCATTTTGATCTTCCGTACGAAGATCCTAGGAAAATAGCTGAAGAGATGATGGTTTATCGTCAGGAGATGGCAGAAACGTTAGACTTGATTAAGAAACTGCGGAAGAAGTACAAAATTGCTTATTTAACTAATTACTGTAAATTATATTGGGAATTTGCCGAGAGAAAGTTTGATCTAAGCAGCTATTTTGATTATGGTGTTGTTTCCTATAAGATTAAAGCAAGGAAACCCTCACTTGCTGGATTTCAGGTGGTTCTAGATCATTTTAACGTGAAGCCGGAAGAAGCTGTTTTTACCGATGACTCCGCTAAGAATCTAGTAAATGCTCAAGCTCTTGGAATTAAGACCATCCAGTTTAAGAGCATTAATCAATTGAAAGATGAATTTTTTAAATTAAAGATGTTATGATAAGTTAACTCTCTACCACAAATCTTTAAAATAATCTCTCTTTCTGATTAAAAATGATCATTTCTCCTCTTTTAACTGCTAAATATGCGCCGAAAAACCTCAGCCAAGTATTTGGACAGGCAGATGCAGTAGCTCAGCTCAAGGATTTCGTTGTAAATTACAAGCAAAAGAAGAATAAGGCAGCTTTACTGCATGGCCCGATTGGCAACGGTAAGACTTCTTCGGTATATGCTTTAGCTCAAGAATTAGGATACGATGTTTTAGAATTAAATTCTTCTGATTTTCGTGATCAAGAAAGCATTAAATCATTTCTCAGCTCTGCTCTTGGCCAGCAGTCCTTGTTTTTCACTCCTAAAATTGTCCTTATTGATGAAGTAGATAATATCTCCGGGGTACAAGACCGGGGATGTATACCGGCCATCATTAGCGGCATAGAAAAATCATCCTTTCCAGTGATTCTTACTGCCAATGACCTCTTTGAACAAAAATTAAAACTGTTAAAGAAAGAATGTCAATTGATTGAGTTTCAAAAATTAGACCACAAGATTGTTTCCCATACAATACAATGGGTTTGCGAGCAGGAAGGGATAACTTTTGAGCATAAAGCTATTTCTGGATTGGCTAGGCAAGTTGACGGAGATATTCGGGCTGCTTTAATAGATTTACAATCCTGCTCCTCATACAAGAAATTTATTTTTGATGATATTTCTAAACTGTCCGACAGAAAAAGAACTGACACTATTATCAACGCTCTTTTTCGTATATTCAAATCTTCTTCTGTAGATAACGCTCTTGGTGCTTTGGAAGATATTGATCTAGAGTATCGGGAAGTATTCCTTTGGCTGGACGAAAATCTTCCTAAAGAATATTTAACTGCTAAGGCGTTGGCTAAAGCTTATGAACATTTGAGCAGAGCAGACATCTTTCAGGGTAGAATTTCTCGCCAGCAGCATTGGCGCTTGTTAGTTTACATCTCCAACTTATTGACTGCGGGTATCTCTTCAGCAAAGGAAGAAAAAAATACCCTATTTATCAAATACGCTCCGACCATGCGTTTGTTAAAGATCTGGCAAGCTAAGATGAAGTTGGCCAAGAAAAATGAAATTGTAGAAAAACTGGCGCAAAAGACTCATGTTTCCCATAAAGTAGCTTTACAACAGTTTTCTTACCTTCGCCCGGCATTAGCTACGGAAAAGATTGCTGCAGAACTAGACCTTACTGAAGAAGAAAGAACTTGGTTAGACAATAATTGTTGACTTGTATCTCTTTTGCCCCAATAATTCTTTATCATTAGCTTTAATCTACCGCAACCATTAAATAATTATTCAATTATTAACGTATCTATATTATCAGTGAGATGTATCATAACCAACAGTTTATTAAAAAAGAGTTAGTAGAATTATGGAAAGCATCTGGGTTCAAACCACAGATTATCGATGCTTTTCTTCGCATACCTAGAGAATTCTTTGTCGCACCTAACTTATTTCATTACGCTTATGATGACCGCCCACTGCCGACCATAAGAGGGCAGTCGATTTCCCAGCCGACTACAGTTATGCTGATGACACAAGCATTGGATATCAAAGAAGATCATCGTATTTTAGAGGTAGGCGCAGGAGTAGGATATCAAGCCAGCATCCTTTCTAAATTAGCGAGAAAGGGAGAGATAATAACTACTGAGATAATTCCAGAGTTAGTAGATGTAGCAAAAAAAAATACTTTTCAGTTAGGGTGCAGTAATGTTTATGTTTTAGAAACTGATGGGTCTCGTGGAGTTGATGAGAAAGCTCCTTTTGACAGAATTATAATAACCGCTGCTTGTCCAAAAATACCTGAACCAATTATTGAACAAACCAAGGACGGCGGGATTATAGTAGCACCAATTGGTACTATTGATGAACAGATTCTGGTTAAGGCGACCAAAATAGGCGCTAGGTTAGAACTAGAATTTCTAGGGCCATTTATGTTTGTTCCCTTACAGGGGAAGTATGGGTTTGAAAGAGTAAATCAATTCTAAGAGTATACTTTTCTATTCTTACAAATCCTTTACCTTTCCAAATGAAAAAATTTCTCCTTTAGAGATGATATACACTTCAAATTTTGAAATATCTCTCAAAAATGGACTAAGCAATCGTTCCTTGAGAATATCTGACCCTTCTAATAGTGGATTAAAACAAGGGATCACTATCAACTGCTTATTCTTCCATGTTCCTTTTAGAAAGCATTTGTATTTCTCCCATTTGCTGCCTTCCCTAATAGTTATTGCGGGATGTTCATGCCCGATAATGATAGTTTTAGCTGATGTTTTTACTAATTCATCTCCATGAACGATCATAATATCTTTTCCTACGTAGAATTGTTTAACTACCTTAATTCCTCTCTTTTCAGCAATAGGCTTTATTATTGGGTCGTGGTTTCCTTGAATAATGATGACTTCCTGAGAAGATTGAAGTAGAACATCCAAAAGTGATAGTATATCTCTCCATTCTTGTTTTAAGACAGAACCGAATTCGTGCTTAAGATCACCGTTAATAATTATTTTCTTTGGAGAAATGTTGAGCAGAATCTCTTTAAGAGATGTTAATATCTCTTGAAACTGATATTTTGGAAGAAGAACTCCTTTTTTTTGCATCGCCTCTTCATATCCTAGATGCAAATCATTGATAATTAACACTTTTTCTTTATCTAGCCATAACGCTCGATCAATGATATTTATCCCTGTACTTATTTCCATTTCCAATAATCTCCAAAGTAAGCAATCCTTGCAACTTGCTGGCAGTCAAATAATCCTTTGCAATAATAATGTACTTTTAGAAGAAATGTTTATAAATAATTTGCCTTACAATTGAGGTTATGCCCTGGTAGCTCAGTCTGGTGGCAGCAGACGGCTGTTATCTTTCCTTTGGCGAACAGCCAAGAAGGCAAGTAACCGTCCGGTCGTCGGTTCAAAACGCAAGCAATTTACTTAAGTTGTTTGTAGGAAAGTCCGACCCAGGGCGCATTTTTTACTTAACATTTACATTATGCAAGAAATAGCCAGAAAACCAGCGACTTTAGTCGCTGGATGAATGGCACTATTTTTCTGGCTATTTTGCATCCTAAAAATGCGTAGTTTAGAAACCGTCTCAGTTCAAACCTCGCACGCGGAGAAAAGCAACGACTTTTCTAGCGTCCCAGAATTGTTAAGCAATTCTCAGGACTTTAGTGCGAGGTTAGACGGTTTCACGCATTTTTATGATATTCCTTAATCTTAAAATTCCTTCCTTAATCGTCAGTTTTCTATCCCTGCTTGATAAATCTCTTGAGCGATCTTTTCCATCAGTTTTAGGTCGTTACACCTCTTAAACAGAAGTTCTCCATGTCCATGTACAACAACTTCAATCCCATCAACCTTTATGACCAGAAGAAGCGGTGTTTCCAGCAGTACTTCAAATTTTCCTTTAATTTTTTCTAAATCTAATATTCCTTTCTGTCTTAACCTAGCTGAATAAGCAGCCTTTGTTTTACATTTGCCTAAAGAAAACTTTATAGTTGTGGTTAGTTTACTCATATAGGTAATAGTCATAAGGATGATATATAAATATATACGTTAGAATCACAAGATATAATAACCATTTTTTTAATGGAATAGTCACTTTTCAACTAAAAAAGAGGAAAGCATATGTCTGTCATCGTAAAGATGAAACGATCAAAAGGAAGTAATAAAACCAGAAAAGAAGGAAAAAAACAAGAGCAAAAACAAGAGATTTATTTTCTTCCCCCTTGGTTTGTTGTGGAAAATACTAATTTACAATTTTCTCTGCGTAAAAAGATACCTAAAGGTAACTCTCCACCCTTCTTTTCTATGATCGACCACTTAATTTTAGCTGATACTGCTGAAAGTATTATCTTAGGACATAGAAGTAATTCCTTACCAACAAGATCTATTTCTTTAACAGTTAATGGAGGTAAAAAAGAATCAGAATCACCAAAGACGGATAAGAAATTATCTCGTAAATCAGATAGTTTAGAAGACTCTTTAGACAATTCTTTAATATCAACTGATTTTTCAAAGGTATCCTGGAAACTGTATCGTTCACTAGTACAATATGATTCTAGGGAATCTTTTGCAGAACGAGAGTTTTACAAATCTTTTTTTGAACAGCCCATGGATTATTTGCAGCTGTGGGTAGCTACAGCTAAAAGAAATGCAGTAAACTCTGGTTATGATGATTCGGAGAACTCTAGCAAGGCTAATTCTTATACTGCGCTTTCTGAACAGAAAGTTGGCTTATTGACCGAACAACATGCTCACTCTATTGTAGAACGGATTTTACGAATGAATCAATTTGGTGGAGATCCTTCAGAATTGACTCCTGATGAGAAAGAACGCTATGACTCCTGGCGCCGCTTTTCCCACAATAAGGTTCTGAGAAATGTCTGGGAAAGAACATCTACGCTTATTTACAATGGCAATTTCTTGCCAACGTTAGATGACTACACTCAAGATGGTCGTGTCTAAGATGCTTGAGATCCTGGCTACTAGATTTTTATCTCAACCGAATGATTTATATATTGAAATGTTTTCATTAGAGTATTCATTATAGAGGTGATAGTAATGGTTAAAAAATCTGGTTCCTTAAAAAAAGAGAAGGTTGAGCTGCATCGGGTAGCGCATTATACTTTCTTTGTAGGATTATTAGTTTCTATCGTTACTGGCTTATTCCGCAATTTACTTGAGCCGCAAGTGTTGGTAACTACATTAGTAGCGCTTGGTTTTATGGTTGGTTTATTTAATCTGACGGCAAAGGAAACTACACCTTTTTTAGTTGCCGCTATTGCATTGATGCTTGCTGGCATAGTAAATTTAGGCTTGATTCCGGTAGTAGGTCTTTATTTAAGATCAATCTTAAGTAATATCGTGGTGTTTGTTGTTCCTGGTGCGATTATCGTTGGGATGAAAGCTATCTGGAAAATGGCTTCTGATTAAGTTTTTATTTTCAAATTTATTTTCTTAAGTATGATAATCTCACTTTTTAATGATTATATGTTTACAAGAATTCTCATATGAGTGAGGATACCCTAATTAAAATGATTTAATTAGACTAAACTCATTTAAACTCATTCAATTAGAATAATAATTCAATAATGGTGATCCTACTTAAAAAGCATGAATTCCTAATCCTTCTAGCATGGATATTTTTTTATGAACATTCCATCTCTTCAGGAATTTAGACATCTCCTTGGTTTGGCCGACAGCAACGAGAATATCGCTATCGTTAATTTTTTCTTTTCCGCTAGGGATACCGATTATTTTATTTTTTCTTCTGATTGCTAATATTAGAACATGATATTCCTTCTGCAGCTCCAAGTTTTCTAAACTATTCCCTACAAACTGCGAAGGAGCCATAAACTCTGCGACTTGATAATCCGGGGATACTTCTAGGAATTCCAGGATGTCTGAAGAAGTAAGCTGGCTAGCCAACCTGATTGCGCTTTCTCTTTCAGGGTACACTACTTTAGAAGCCCCTATTTTTTCTAAGATCGCTCCTTGCTGAGTAGTGCTAGCTTTGGCTATAATTGTTTTGACCCCTAGTTCCTTAAGGCTTAGCACTATCAAGAAACTGGCTTCCACTGCATCGCCCATGGAGACAATGACAGTATCACATCCAGTTATTCCACTCTCCCGTAAGGCTTCTTTATTCGTTGCATCTAAAATTCTAGCTAAAGTCACATAATCTTTCACAGATTCTAAATTTGCTGGATCCTTATCAAAGGCCATTACATTTTGGCCAAACTTTTCTAAACTTAAGGCGATGCTGCGGCCAAATCTTCCCATTCCAATGACACCGTAATTCTTGCTCATGATTGAATAGAAAGAAGAAAACATATTTAAGCTTATCCGATGATGATCGGTTCTTCTAAAAGATGAACATTACTCTTTCTCTTTTCTGACAGCCACACTAAGAGTGTTAAAGGAGTTAGTCTGCCGATAAACATCAGTAAAACTAATGCTAATTTAGAGCCAGCAGTTAGGCTTGGTGTTATTCCTGTGCTTAACCCTACTGTGCCAAAGGCAGAAACTACTTCAAAGATAATTTTAACAAGAGAAAACGGCTCTAATATTGATAATAGGATTATAAAAAAAGTAACGGTCATACAAGAAAGTAAAAAAAGAAGCATTCCTCTCTCTACACTTTCCCTGGCGATTCTTCTTCCAAATGCTTCCGGACAATCCTTATTCTTGAATGCAGCAACAACAAAAAGAATTATCACCGCTAAGGTGGTTGTTTTTATCCCAGATCCAGTTCCTCCGGGAGAAGCTCCTATAAACATCAAAACGCATATTAATAGTAAGGTTGGTATCGATAAAGAATCAATATTTACTGTTGCAAATCCCGCAGTACGCGCGCTTACTGATTGGAAGAAGGAAGTAAGCCAACTTTCTGATGTTGATTTACCCTGCAATACACCTTCTTTTTCTAAAGCATAAAAACTAACTGCACCAAATAGTATTAAAAAAATAGAAGTAGTAAGGACGATTTTACTATGTAAAGAAAATCTTTGGCGTAGTGATTTTAATATTGCTAGAACATCCGATATTACTAAGAAACCAATACCTCCTAGAAATATAAGCGCCATTATTGTTAGATTAAGAATAATGCTATTAGCATAAGGTATAAGGCTGGCAAATCCGCCGACTAGATCAAACCCGGCATTGTTAAATGCGCTTAAGGTGTGAAATACTCCATACCATAATCCTTTCCACCCTAGATCATGCCAGAACCAAAATAAGATGGAAATTCCTAGTAACCAGAAAGCTAGGATGGTAACAACAACTCGCCGAGCTAACAGAAAAATATCCCCTAAAGAAGGCAAACTAAGCGATTCCTTCATCAATAGCGCATGCTGCATATTCAATGGGTTGTGTCGTAACAGTAAAAAAGAGATTATGACCATATACCCCAATCCGCCTATAACGATGAGTAATAGAATTACCAACTCACCATAAAAATTAAAATTATCGGCGGTGTCTAATACTACTAAACCAGTAACAGTTATGGCCGACGTAGCGGTAAACAGAGCATTAACTGGAGTTACTTGTTTACCTTCTTCATGCATGAACGGCAGCCAGAGAAGAAATGCTCCTGTTAACAGTATCGCGATCATTCCAACTATTAGAAAATTAAGCGGATGAACTTTACGCTGCAACTGATTCTTAAAATAGTTTAAAGGCATACACTTTAATGGAACTTTCAGTTATATAAGTTTTTGGATGTCTTCTATTATTTTTACGCTTAAACAAGTAATATTTATAAGCTAAAGATAAATGCTTGGTAACGAGGTGGAAACATTTCAAATCAAAATTATGATTGTCCGTACTGTAAGCAGAAATTTATAGCTTTTCTTTTTTCCGGCTTAAGAAGTGTTTTCTGTCCTTATTGTCATGGCAAAGTAAAGCTGTAGGTTTTTTTTATATCTTTTAACCGGATTTAATAATCCGCAGCTCTGCTGTGATTGGTATTCTTTTATTTTTTTCTATCTTCCTTCCTATCTCTTTTTCCTCTTCAGTCTCCTCTTATGTTTATTCATCGATGAATGTATTGATGAATTTACCGATAACCTTAAAAAGCTGAATACATTCTTAGCCAGTGATGCGCAGTTTAGATTTGCTTAGCAAGAAGATTATCGATATTTTAGATAGCTCAGATGAACCGTTAGAGACGCGTGAGCTAGAGCTTCTTTTAGAGAAAGAAACTAGAATAAAAATTCTTTACCGATTGAATATACTTCGTGGAGATGGAGCTATCAAAGGCAAAGCAGTAGGTTCTGGAAAAGGATGTTGGATATGGTGGAGAACCAAGATTCCTACAAAAAATATTTCTTCACAATTAACTAATAAGAAACAGAGATCTGGTACATGAAATGAAAAGAAGAAAAGAGGAGTATTGGGATAAAGAACTGTTAAAAATAGAGAGTAAACTACACCGATTAGTTAATGGATCTAGTCCAAATTCTCAAAAGAAAAATGGTCCACAAAAGATATTCCTAGAAAATCTCTCTGTTGAAGAATGTAATCCTCCTAAGAAAAGAATTCCTGTTTCTAATAATCTCGCCAGTAATACTCTTCCAGTCATCTCCACCATGGCAATAGTTTCAGTAGTTCTATTGGTCATTTATCTCTTAGGATGGTCTGGTTTGACTGGTTTAGCTACGTTTGCTGATCTTAATCAAACGCATTTTAATTTGGGAACTTACCGCAATACTTTCTTTAATACCAGTGGATTTGTGATGCTTAATATCACTGAAGGATTAGTGACTGGTAATTTTACCAGCCAAGTATTTGACGCTGGTTCATCTTCTACCTGGAATACGATCATTTGGAACCAAAGCGCGATTGGAGTGCTGCCTAATTATAAGAACATGGCAGCAGATAGGACAGAAACAGCTTGGGGTGGCGGTAATGTTAATCTGACATCCTGCATTATCTATCTGCGTTTAGATCAGGAAAATTCTAACACTACGCTCTTTGAGAACTACTGTCCTGATTACAATTGGACTTGCGGAAAAGCTAGTGCCACTAATTCTCTTTGCCCGCGATTTAACAGCAGCGGTTTATTTAATGGAAGCTACCAATTCAACGGCACTTTTATATCTACTGGGGCAAATGTAGTTGTAGAAGCGACTAATATAGATGTCGGCGGGTGGGTTCAGGCGTTTAACCAAAGGACAGTAGCCGCTTGGGTGACAGTAGAAAAACCATTGAATAATCCTGAAGTTATTTACGAAGAGGGAGGTACAGCGCAAGGCTTAACTTTAGCTTATAGAAAATCGTCTACATTTTTTCAGTATGGCGTATCTAACAACAGTCTTCTATCTGTCATTAACTCAACCTCCACATTTGCCAATAGTTCTAATTCCTGGATTCATGTAGTAACTACTTATAATAACGGAGCAATGAACCTGTATGTTAATGGGGTTTTAGAGAGTAGTGCCACTTTTAACAGCGGCGCTGTAAATGCTCATGGTAACGAAGCAGGTATTGGTGGAAGTAATATGAACTCTCCAGAGCAGTCCGTGTTTGGGAATGATGTAGGTGCGCCATTTAATGGTAAAATAGATGAAATAGTCGTCTGGAACAGAACCTTAAGCGCAACGGAGATAACTGACCTTTATGCTCGAGGAGCTACTAGGTTAAATTTAAGCGTAAGGAGCTGTGATGACTCTGCTTGTTCCGGAGAGAGCTTTACGACCATCACTAGTGGTTCTCCGGTAACACTGACCTTAACCAACAACCGTTACTTCCAGTATAGATATAATTTTACGACGGATAACCGCTCTGTTTCTGCCAGATTATTTAATGTAACTATGGATTATACTGCTTCTGATTCTACTGCGCCTTTAGTCAATACGACGATTCCCTCTACAAATTCCGTTTACAACATAACCAATACCTTGGAGATTGGCGTAAACGCAACTGACACTACCGCAGTAAATACTGTTTATGCCAATATCTCTTGTCCTAATGGTACTTTGAGGCAATTAACACTAAGCAACAAGACTAGTTTTGACAACAAATATAATACTTCGTTTACCTTAGCTTACACTACTGGAATTTATAATATCACGTATTTTGCCAATGATAGCAATAACAATATTAACAGTTCAACTACTACCAACTTCACCGTTAAAACCAGTTGCGGAACACTTTCTAGCCCAGGTATAGTTACCCTTGATCAAAATCTAGAAACTACTGGAAACTGTTTTGATATCTCCAGTAGTGATGTAAGGCTGATTGGGACTAGTTATACCATAACAGGAGACTTAAGCGGAAGCGATTTTGGCATTCGTGCTAATGGATACAATAATGTGACTATCATCAACGCCACTGTTATTAATTTTGATAATTCTTTAGATTTGAGCAATGCAAATAATCAGAATATAACCATCTTTAATTCTCTTTTCACCAACGCATCTACTTCTGCCATCTCTTTAGGTGGTAAAAAGATAAATATCACTCAAAATACTCTTGAAAAAGCAGGATCTATAGAGTTAAGTGTTGCAACGTCAGGAAGTAGTATTGACTTATTTCATAATACTATTACTTCAAACAATACTATCGGGCAGTTAGTGAGATTTGCAGAAAAGAATGGCAACAATAGTTTACTTTATAATAATACTTTAATCGGCGGTACGGGTGGCTTTTTTTTAAATGCTTTTCAAGAAAATGTAACTATTTTATCTAATACTCTTGAAAATCAGACGAATGGGCAAGGAATAAGTGTAATTAATGGTTCCAGAATAATAGTTCAAAGTAATAATTTTGCTAGGCATAATACTGTCAGTTTTATTTTTAATAATGTTTCTCTTGGAAAGATAAGCAATAATATTATTATTAATAATACTCTTGGTCAACAGGCAGTAGTAGTTAATAATTCTAATGGCACCATTTTTAGGGATAATCAACTCAACGATAGCGGAATTCCTACTGGGGTGAGATTGGCATATTATATCTCCTATGCACCTATAAGCAACACTACTACTAATTTTAATAATGCAGTGTTTATTTTATATGGAGACCAAGCCCAAAGCAGTACTTTAATATTAGCAGATAACACTCTATTAAGTAGTAGTGCTTTTAATGTTACTGCTAATCATGATATGTGGATATCAGCGAACTGCCAGAATGTTGTTGGGCCAGGCAGTTCGAATTGTACATTTATTAGTCCAAATTATAGCTTTGGTAGTTGTGGCGCGGTAGACGGCGCGTTTGGAGCTGGTACTTGTACAGATTATAAAGCCAATGTGTTTATCAGCCAGGGTGCAGGAAATTCTTTTACCGTAGATCAAAGTAAATTTACCTCTACGTTCAATCTTTCAGCGGGAGCAACATACCCTCCATATCTCACTGCTAACGACTCCGTAAGCAATGGTGTACTGTTTATAAATTCCTGTAATGGAGTCATTAGCAATAACACTTTTTATAATGCAACGTTAGGATATAGTGGCGTGAAATCCGGATGTACTAATAATATCACCTATGAAAATAATTACGGAAAAATAGAGTGGACTTCTACCAGTTTTACTCAAAATCTTAGCCTCAATGCAGAGATTAATGTAGCGAAGAGTATTGGCATCCATTTAGGAAATAATTCTGCGGCGGTAAACACGTCTGCATTTAACTCCACTACCAGTAATATTAATACTAGTGCTAATATTACACTTTACGGGATAGGATTAAGCAGTATTACGGGGATAAAAACACTACCTAATTTCACGATAATAGGAGCGGATATTCGCAGTAAGGGAACTAACTGCAATGGTACTACGTGCTTTACTATCAGCTTTGATACTACTACTAAGAATCTATTATTTAATACTACTTCTTTCAGTAGTTTTGCAGGAGACACTGCTGACAATACCCTCCCAACTGGTCCAGCTTTGCTAACTCCTGCTAACAATTCGTTTACGACGAATAGGACCCCTACGTTTATCTGGAATAATTCTTTTGATGCTGATAGCGATACAGTAACCTATAACTTATTAATTGATGATAACTCTGCTTTCAATAATCCAGAAGTGAACGTGACAAAAATATCTGAAGGCACCACCAATACCAGCTATGATATAACTACTGAATTAAATGTGGATACGATGTATTATTGGAAAGTTGCCGGTAATGATAGTACTGGTTATGGGGCATTTTCCAATATCTCTAATTTCACAGTGCAGTCATACATGTTAGTTTCTTTAACAACAAGTACTGTAGCTTTTGGTACGCATGGACTAAGTGAAAGAAATGATACTTCTGACGGTTATCCACTTCCTTTCCGGGCAGAGAACAAAGGAAATATATTCTCTAATGTTACCATCACAAGCACTGCGTACTTTAGCTTAGGTGGTTTTCCATCTAATTATTACCAGTTTAAGATTCGAGCCAATGAATCTGGTGCATTTAATACGACCCTCTCTAATATGACGTACATTAATATGACTGCCAGCAGTTCTAAAGCTCATGTCATCAATTTAGATTGGCATGATATCTATAATGATTTTTTATTAGATGTAAATGTAACTGTTCCACCTGATGAACCTTCGGGAGCAAAATCAGCAACGATAACATTTACTATGGAAGGATAAAAATAAATTAAAATAACTATAAATTAAAATAACTATAAACTCCACTAATACAAGATAAACTAAGGTAATACAAGATAAACTAAGAATAAGATCATACAAGGATCAACGAATACAGGAATAAATTAAACTAACATTGAAAATCATAATGAAACTTCAACAAAACTTAATTCAACAAAACTTAACAAAAAAGAACATAATTCTCTTAGTTTTAATCTTAGTATTTATCACCTTTAGTAGTTTGACAGTTGAAGCTTTAGGTGTGCGTCCAGCTAAAATAGGAATTGATGCAGCAGCGCGGCCTCATACGACTGAAACTTTTTGGGTGGTAAATAATGATGCTTGGGATTTTACTGCCACAGTTCGTGTTGAAGGGGAGATGGCGCAGTACGTAACCTTGAACACTCCTGACCTAAATTTTCGTGCCGATACAGATGCCTTACCGGTAGAATTTGAAGTAAATCTTCCAAATGTTGTTCCTCCCGGCCAATCAATCGCAAATATTGTTATTGAGCAGGAATTGCCGTCTGATACGGCTACTAGTAGCAGTGAAAATGTAATTTCTTCTAAAGTGGTTTTAAAATATAAAATCATCATTCAGGGAGAATATCCTGAGAAGTATATCGTAGCTAAATTAAACCTCAATGAGCTTGATTCTACAGTAGAGTTTGTTTCTGAGATTGAAAATCTTGGAAAGGAAGATGTAAGCCAAGTACAGACAGTATTTTATGTTAATGATAAAAACCAGAAAGAGCACCAGCTGGAAACAGAAGAAATATCATTAAGGACAAATGAAAACAAGCTGCTTCGTTCTACGTTAGATAAGAGCTTATTTGATCTAGGGGAATTTGAAGTATCGGCAATAACCACCTTTGATGGTCAGCAGGTAGAAGTGGTTAAGAAGCTGTTAGTTGGCCGTCCATCAGTAGAAGTAACATATTTTGATAGGTTCTTTACCTCAAATAAAATTAATGAATATACTATGGATCTGTTAAACAAATGGAACCAAGATATCAAGAATGTGTTTGTTGATGTAGAAGTAAAAAAAGACAATCAAAAGGTTGATGAATTCCGCACAAAATCAGTTGATCTAGATGCAGAGATGAGCAAAAGAATTAATGACTACTATGATGCGCGGGAAAGAAATCCTGGTAAATATACCTTTGATATGGTCATTAATTTCTGGAATTTGGTGAAGATGGAACAACATATTCAGGAATTTCAGGTAGAGATGCTTGCAGAAGGCGTGACGATTAATCTAGCTGGAAAAGCGGCAACTGAAGGAGATAGTGCATCTAGTGATATTTGGTGGTTAATGATAGTCGGGATAATATTCCTGATTATCAGTATATACATAGGATGGAGATATTTACACCGTAGAGATTATGATAATGAGGAAAACTCTTTTTAATCAGCGTCAGTTTAAGACCTTAATTTAAATACTTTTTAAGTACCCTTTAATAATCGGGCCATAGAAAAGTATTTAAACACTTCCGGTTTAGTAAATATCAATTTTAAGAAATAGAAAAGGGGCACAGATGGCTAAGAAAAAAAGAAGTCAGAATATTCATAAGTCTTTAAAGTTCAGTGGTGTTAAAGCATCTAGACGGGGTATTTCAGATAGATTTCTGATCTTAACATTGGTTTTTGTAGTTCTTTTACTTTCATTTAGTTTAATAGTAAATCTGTATTATCTTAATAGTGCAGTGCAAAAGATAAATAGCTATCAGAAGATCAGTACAGAAAAAGCTTTTGCAGAAAATACTGCCCAAGGTCTGGTTACCTTACAGGTATTACCTCAGCCTAATAGTCCCTCTGAGAAAATAGATTAAGTATTACATCAAGGAGAACATGTCTCCTAAAGGAGAATATATCCATATGCCATCAAAAAAAAGATCTGCCAAGCTAAATTCAACTAAAAGTAGATTCTCAAACAACAATAAGGATAATCATTCGCAACTAATGTATTTTTTCCTGGCGGTAGCAGTAGTAGTTTCCCTTGCAGGTACATTTCTAAGTATTACTAAAGTAGGTGAGTTAGTGGTAAGTTATAATTATTTAACAGGGCATGCTACTGATACGGAAACAGGCACGAGTACGTTAACGGTACAATCAACAACGGCTATAACTAATTGGGTTTCCACTATTGCTTTTGGGAGCGGTTATGTTAATGCTACTAATTCCAGTTGCAGTCGCTGCGTTATAGAAACAGGACAGGGAGTAGCGCCTAAAAATGAAAGTTGCTGTGTTAGTTTTAATAATATCAGTTCTGGGTTTCTAGTTGAAAATGTTGGAAATAACCCAGTTACTCTAAATTTCTCCTGTAGTGGCAGTTGTACAGCTGCTACATTCATTGGGAACAATGGTACTAGTCCTCTATTTCAGTTTCGTGTAGTTAATTCGACTAATGCTAAAAATAACACTGCCGATACTACTGCAGATACAACTGGCTCATGTCGTATGGGGACTGATGGTGGCTGGAACTATTCTGATTGGACGAATATGGTTGCATCAACTGCTTTTGACCTCTGCGGTGGAACCTCAAGTACTAAGTATTTTTTTAATTCTACAAATACTGAGGATGCCGTTGTTATGGATTTATTAGTTTCTATCCCTGCTGATTTAGTTAGCCCTACTGGTGGCGCGCAGACAGCAACTATTACTTTCCGCGCTGATTCTTCAGGGTAATGCCTCTTAAAGAACTATTTTTTAAAAAGTGCTTTTGAAGTGTATATAATAATTCAAATCGATGTGGATATAACAATTCAAATGCAAAACATTTATTAATTTCTGTTTTAATCTTTTATAAATATGAACAGAGGTAAAGATGTCCTAAAGAAAGTAAATATAATCTTATTTTCTTCTATTTTCTTTTTACTGTTCTTTCCATCAGTTTTAAGTCTAGTTTTAAGCGGTATGAAACTTAGCTGTATTATCTATGAACCAGGAAAAGTGATCACTAATCATTATACAGTTATCGGTGGCAATTACCCAGTTGAAGTAGTTGTAGGTGGTGACTTTGGTGAGTACATTACTATTGATAAGAAGAGCGATAGCGAATTTGACATGACTATCAGTTTTCCTGAACAGTTATTTCCACCGGGAACCTATAAATTTACATTATCTGCTAGTGAAATCCCTCCAGAGAATTCCGATACCGGCGTAGGTTCGCTGATTGGGGTTTCTAAGACATTTATCGTAGAAGTTTATTCTTATGATAAAAATATTGATGTGGGGTTAGTCGCGCCCAGTGTAAATGAGAATAGTCCACTTATTTTTGAAATACCTATACAGAGCCGTACGTATTCTGATATAACCTCACTTTCAGCAGACATATTAATATTTGACCAGCAGAATCAGGAACTAGGCAAGGTAAGCACTGCTAGAACTACATTGCCTGCATTATCTTCTAAAACGTTAACTGCTGAGTATGATACTAACGATCTGTCTCCCAGTAATTATTGGGCCAAAGCAGTAGTTTATTACGATGGGCAAAAGAAGGATGCTAATGCTACATTTAAAATAGGTAATTTAGATTTAAAGATCATGAACTATACTTTGCTCATGGATACTGGTTTTAATAATTTTCAGGCAACAGTAGCTAATAAATGGGGCAGCGAATTGCGGAACGTTTATGCCTTATTGTTAGTAAATAAAAAGGAGGTATTACAAACTCCTAGTATTAATCTAGCTCCTTGGGAGGAAGGTGTGGTAGAAGGAATTGTTAATATGGATGCTTCTCCAGGAAGCTATCCTGCTGTTTTAAAAGTATTTTATGAAGGTGAATTGAAGGAAGTTTCCTTTAGTTTAACTGTTGAAGAGAAGAAGAGCGAACAAGAGTTGCGTACAGAAATAGCGTTAAGCCAAAAAGACCGTCAAATCTTTTTTCTAGGGATTGGTTTTGGGCTGTCCGGATTAATTTTGGCCATCATTCTTATTTTTATGGTCATTAAACGAGGAAATATTATTAGCACTAAAGAATCCAGTAAACCTGAAAATACCATCAATAAAAAAAATAAAGAGGTGTGGTGACCATTAATAATATTGGTAATGTAACACACTATAATGGGCGTATTTAGTCTTAATTTTTATATTGACGGCCAACTAAATACCTGAAGAGATGGTAACTATATGGTGATATTGTAACACTTTATAACTTCAAGTATCACCACTCCTAGACAATCCTAGAAGCATCATGAAAATATTAAATAAGATTTTTCCTAGTTTTAGTCACCGTAAAAGATTACTTCTATCTTTGTTAGCTTTGCTTGTATTATTATTGCTGCTATCATCTTATTTTTACTCTGTTAATAGCTGTGATGAGTTGCGGATGGTAAATACCTCTGTAACAGTGGATTATGGTAAAAAAAATTTTATTGGTTTAAATACTGATACTGACAGCTTAGCCTTTGGTAAGGTTTCCCCGCAAAGTACTGTAGAAAGAAGTATAGAAGTAGCCTCTCTTAAAAATACAGAAGTAGAGATCATGGTCAAAGGTGAAATATCTCCTTGGCTTTCTGCAAACTATCCTGCTTTTTCTATCTCTGCAAATAAGAAAGAAAAAATTTTCTTTTACTTAAACGTTCCTGCAGATGCACTGGCAGGTGATTATCAAGGAATGGTGTATTTCTGTTTTCGTGAATAATCTTCTAGGGGTAATTTATCCTTAAATGGCATGTCTTATCGATAGTTCTATTTTAAAATCTGCTTTTTCCACTTGAGTGTTTATTGGTGGTGAATCAACACGTTAATTTCGATGGAAAAAGCAGGGTCAGAAAACCGATCGGTTTTCTTGACATAAGCTATATCCTTAAGAAAAAATAAAATGCATTATGCTATTGAGAAAAACTAAACAATTATTCTTGGAGCTGCCTTTCTACAGAAGTGATCTTTTCTATTTTTTTTATTAATGTGGCTATTTTATCTTTAGTGCTAGTTTTTTTCTGGTTTAAGTAAGCTTCTTTTTTCATCAATTCAGAAATTTCATTCCGAAGATCTATTTCCTTATTTTGAGTGGAATTTAGATCAGAACTAAACCTGTCTAACTTCGTTTCTAATTTTTTACGTGATGCGCGAAGCATAGCCAACTCTTTCTCTAAATCACCTAGCACAGAATTAAGGAGGTCATGTTCTCCTTTAACGGAGCTAACTTTCTTTTCTTTTGACATGTCACCCACTGGCTTTCTTTGCTTCACTTTTTTCTCCATTTTCTGTCTTTTCTTAATTTTTACTTCTTTCTTTTTTATGTTTACTTTTTTAATATTCTTATTCTTCCCTGCATGAAGCTGTGCAGGCTTGCCTGAATACATCCGTTGGATTTCCTGTTTTTCTTTGCTGATCTCTTTTTTAATCTGACTTAATTTATGAAGAAGTTTATCCATGCTGACTCCTTCCCATGATTGGGAAAAGATTATTTATGTGTTTATAAATGTTATTATTAAGCATATAGCCTCTTTTATAACGATATAGCCTTCTCTCTTATAGTCCTACCTATCATTGATAGTATTGCTCATTTTAATAATCCTTCTATCTTATTTTTAGATGAGAGATAAGTTTCCTTGCTAAGATATCCGTTATCATAACTCTCCTTCAGTAAGCTAAGTTTGCGTTTTAGATCAGAGTAATCTTTTTCAGTTTCCTTAGCAGGTTTAACTTGTTCTGTCTTATCCATTCTTAATTTAATCTTTCCAATGGTCGATTTTATTGCTGTTGCGCGTTTTAAATGAGCTACATAAAATAGTATTCCAATGGTCAGCGCAAGCACTGAAATTAGGGGAAGAGCTAAAGAAGTAATTGGGCTGGTAGCAAATTCTGCAGCCTTTCCAGCAATCCCGGTAGGTCTTATCAAGGTAAAAGATTCCGTAGTGGTAGCAAAAGACTCTCCGGAGACTATTTTAATCGCTAAAATGTAATTTCCTGGTGGAAGATCATCCGGAACTGCAAATAACTTTGTGAAGGATACTTGCTCTTCTATAGTGATATTTTCTTGTTCTGTGTAAACAGTTTCACCTTCCAAGTTCATGATATTATAAGTTAAGCTGGCAGTTCCAGGAAGCAGACCAGATAAGGAGATAGTTGCTTCGATAGTTTTCCCCGGGTAGATATCTTTTTCTTTTAAATCAACACTTCCATCGAACAGAACTTTTTCTGATTCAACCTGGATTATAATGGAAATATATTCTTTTTTACTATTAGCAGATACTTCTATTTTTCCTACGTAAACATCAGGCTTGGCTTCTTGGCTCGGGTTAATGATAATCTCTATAACCTGATTATTACCTGGCGCTAAAGAGAAAGAACTAGGGGATAGTTCTAAAATGTCAGGGATATTATGAAGTTCAACATCCAGTGTTTCCGTACCATCGTTGGTTATAATAATGCTCTTTTGTGCTTTTTGGCTTGTTTTTACTGTTGCTCGTAGGGAACTATCACTAAGATAAAAAGATACTTTTTTTTCTTCTAATTTTACAGCTGCGCCACCACCACCTCCTCCTCCGCCCCCCCCACTGGCACCAGTTTCAGCAGGTGGTGTAGTAGTTGCAGCTCCTTCAGCAATACTTAAATTAAAATCAATAGAAGAATTAATTGCTAAACAGCTGGAGGAATCTTGGGCAATTATCTGAACTGCATATGTTCCTGCTTGATCATCGCTGGGGGTGAATGAGATATACCCGCTGCTATTGATATTAAACATGGTGGTATTGTCAAAATAATTAATACTGGAATTATCCCCATAGAATCTAGTTTCTACTTGATAAGTAAATGATGTTCCTTCGGTAGCGCTTCGGTCACTAATGGCAGTAATAGTTGGCGGTCGGACAATGCAGATGGAAGCCGTTCCTTGCGCTGAAGCTTTTCCGGTAATGCCCTGCCATATCAGCCTATCGGCAGTTCCTACGATGATCACTATATTTACTAGGTTTAGGACTATTATTAAACCTATAACTACCGCTATCAGCTCTTTTTTCAGTTCCACTCAGCTAGATAAAGCAAAGTGATTTAAATAGTTATCGACGGGTGTCACTATCCTTTTTGTGAGTGATAGCTTGGTCAATAGGTGAGCCGAGAATTACTATCGTTCATGAGAATTAATAGGCGCTTTCTATACGATAAAATAGTCAAGTGCACAAATTCCGTTCCAAATGAATAGGCACTTTACTATTAGGAAGAAACATAATAATAGAATAAGAATTCTGTTTCTGACTAAACAAACCTCTTTTGGACAATACTACTAACAAGAAAAGCGCGAGACGAACGACCTGCTATCACTCACTTTTTGGATAGTGCCGACGGGGTGAGACGCTTTCGGCAAATTTCTCATGACGCTGAGGTCTCTACTCTTAGAAGTTTTACACGTTTCGCTAATTTGTAAGAATCTTGAATTGGCACCTAACTCTATACTGGGGAACTATAACAGATACTGGAGTAGGCATTCTTTAGCAGAATTAGGAGTCTGATCATTTATCCGTTAACTACTTTAACAATTCCTTCATTAGCATTAACTTCTACAATTTGACCTTCCTGTAATTTTTTCAAGAGACTATTGATACCTACAATACATGGAACACCCAGCTCTCTAGAAACAATAGCTGCATGGGATGTTATACCCCCCATCTCCGTTAAAATTGCCGCAGCTCTTCGCATTACCGGAACAAAGTCTATGCACGTTGATTCTGAAACAAGGATACCTCCTTCACTAAAATGGTTCATATCTTCTACAGTCCTGACAAAACACACTTTACCAGTCACTTTACCTTGCGATGCACACATACCTTTCAGTTTTCCTTCACTCGCTTCTTGCTCTTGCTTTTTGTAATTTTCTGAAAATATTTTAAGTGCTTCGGAGGAATCATACACTATTGAAACCTCTGGTGTAGATACATAAAAAACAGCATTTAATCTCCTGGCAATAACTTCTGAAAAATATTCTTTTTTAAGTAAAAGAAGTCCTATTTCTTCAGGAGTAAGAATAGAAAGATTTTCCTCAGGCAAACCTATTCTTTTGTAAAGTTCTTTGTAAATTGGCTGGAGTATGAATGTTCCCAATGAAATCATTGTTTCAGCTTCATTCCTAATAAAAGCAATTTCTTGCATCACTTTTGATAGTTCTTTTAGATCATTAGAGAATGATAATTTATTTTGCAGTTCTTTAATTTTCCTATTCTGTTCTGCTGGGAAGTTTTTTAGGCGTTCTTTTTTTGATAGTAAATCTCTATCTTTTACCAGGCGTGAAACTTCTTCTTGTACATATCTTTCATCCCAAGATTGGCCAAACAAGAAAACAGGCAGCCATCCAAATTTTTGAAGATGATCATCTATTGCGCTTTTCGTAAGGTCTTCACCTTGCTGAACTTTTAGAGCCAAACTCATCAGCGATAATTCTTCTTGCTGTGTTAAAGTAATTTTAGTCGGAGAGCAAAGTGTTGATAGATGCGTATTGTCAACTCCAGGAATTTTGTTTAATCTCTCTTGAAGCTTTTCTAAATGAAATTGCTCGCTAATCATACAATATTGGTCAAATGGGGTAATACTCCTAACCAATTTAAGAATTTCTTGAAATGATCCCTCCAATTCCTTATCTGAAAGCTCCTTAAAACTGTTCTTATAATATGAAAATAATCCCTTTCTTACCCTATTCAATTCAGTATAAAATGGTTGAAGTTGAGTTATAATCTCTTGAGGTTCTGTGGAGTAAACTTGTTTGCGTAAATCATGTAACCATTCAGTATCAAAAAATAAGTATTCTTTTCTTTCTATTATACAAAAGCCAAGCCTACGTGAAGTATTAAAATATTGTTTTAAATATCCATTTACTTCCTTGTGATACCAAAATAAGCAGTAAAATAAGGGTATGTTATTCCATTCCCCAAAGTATTTCCAAGCCATACGCCTATTATCCTTAAGATCATTAATAATATTTGGTTCAAAAATAGTTAAACTAAATGGTTCAAAGAGAGAAAAGTTTAAATAAACCTCCTTTTATAGTTGGGTTGTGCCACTCTCCATTACTCTTCCACTCTTAGAAAAGCCAGCTTCTGTTAAAGATATGGCTTTCTCTGTTCTTATGCATGAGTTTCCTCTTTCTCTTATGAAAATACTCTGTGCTGTAAACAAGCAGTACAATACATCATTTTCATTTCAGGCAGTGCGTAAAGCAGTATTACAATTAGTAGAAGAGGGGGTGTTGGAAAAAGAAGGCAAAGAATTCTTGGTGAATAAAGAATGGATACTCAAGGTAATAAAATTTGGCAACACCCTCCAAAGACAATATTTTACAACTGAGCATAAAGGTAGTAAGGTTCAAATAGGAGGTAATACTATAGTTTATACTTTACCCACTCTTGTTGATTTAGATTATATCTGGAATGGCCTCATCCGACAAGCATTACATGACCCTAAAGCAGAGAAAGTTATTACCTTCAAAGCTACCCACTTCTGGTTTCTCATAGCAACGTTGGCGCAAGAGACAGAATTAATGAAAGAAATGATCAAAAAAGGAGTAAAGCTTTATTATATCTGTTATGGAGATACAGCCTTAGATAGATGGACAGTTGAAATGTATAATAAAATGGGTGTCCATATAAAATTACTATCGAAACCAAAGAACTTCACTTCTGGCTTAAACATAGGGACATATGGGGATCGGCTCATCCAATCTCAACACCCGCCAGAATTAACCAAAAAAATAGATGCATTCTTCCAGAAGTGTAAAAATCCACAAGATGCATCTCTTACAGATATAACTGAATTGGTTACTGAAAAGTGTAAGATTAATCTCCAAGTATTAGGTGACTCATTAGTTGCTGAAACAATACGTAAAGACATCATGCGGCAAGTTCTTAGAAAATAAACTCAACATCTGCACTTTCATGACACTATATCTGCGAGCTAATATGGTTTTAACTCACTTAATCTAAAATATCAAAGTCTAGAATCAAGGGAAGATGATCTGAAATAGTAGTTTCGATAACTTCAAAATGATTCACTTTAATACTATCATTAACAAAAATATAATCTATCACTAATTTTCCCTGCTTATGTTCGGTGGCAGGGTCGTATTCTGAAAGTGTTGACGGAGTCTTATATTCAGTTACTACATTTCTAAATCTTTTACTGATCATCTTTATGCTTTGCGTGTCTGGGAGTAAATTAAAATCACCTACTATTATTGTTGGAATATTTTTTCTTTTTGCCGCTTTAAGGATGTATTTACATTGATTGATGGTTCTTTCACTATCCTTTTTATCTTTCGAATACAATCCATGGAGGTTAAGGATTTGTAATCGTTTATTCTTTACGCTTAATTCCATAATCTGAACTGCTCTAGAATGATCTTCTATTGTAAAATTAGTCCTATCAGAGTCATAAGAATAGTGCTTATAGTAAAACTCATTTGTCGCTTCTACAATCGGGTATTTAGACAGAATTTCATTTCCTTGTTCTACAAACCCGCCTAAATCACGGTAAACTTTTCCATTCTTCGTGAAATGTTTAGCAATAAACAGCGGGCCAAAGAATGAATATGGCAATTGCTTACCAATAATCTCTTCTATATGCTTTTTTGATTTATACATCTCAAAAACAGCTTCATCAAGATCTCTTACTATCTCTTGAAATGCAACTATATCGGGATCTTGTTCTTTAATAAAGCTTCTTACTTCTTTAGAATTATCTATTTTAATCCCGATATTAAAGCTAATTAATTTCATTTTTATAGCTGTTAGTATTTGAAGTTCCACATTTAAGCTTTTTGTTTTTAATCTACGAATCGTTATAGTTAATCTATTATTTCTGCCGAGTTATCTTAACCCTCATGTTCCCTCTTAATAGTAGCGAAAGATATATATATATATCTCTCTCTCAGTGATTTATATTAAATTCATGTGTTTTTTTGGGAGGAATAAAAATGTCAGAACAAGCTACACCAGAAGAATATGTAACAATAACTCCGGGCTATTTTCAGCCAAAAAAATTCTTAATTGATGTTGCTCCTACAGCTG
Source organism: uncultured Methanosarcinales archaeon (assembly GCA_964576385.1). GTDB lineage: Archaea > Nanobdellota > Nanobdellia > Woesearchaeales > GW2011-AR9 > JACOZM01. Next base: position 42,258 of record CAZNUS010000004.1, read on the forward strand.
GAGAGGATATTGCAGATAAAACAAGTGATGTTGTGGAAAGAACCAGACCTACACTACTAGAATATTTGGTTATTGGTGTTCTCTTTGTTCTCAAGCCAAGGGAAGCTTATGACATTTATAGTTCTTATTCTGGTAACAGAAAGAGTCGACCAATAGAATTTCAAACAGATAGCGAAGCAAATGCTATTACTTGGAAAGGGTTAACTATTCCTGATGAATTAAGAATTTTGAGAGGGTATGAAAGACCTGATTATAGTGATGTTGGTGGTGGTTATCCTGAATTCCAAGATTGGGTACATCGGACTTTAGCAACAGAAGATGAACGGACTATCCGTGACTCTATAACCTTTTTAGAACTAAAATCTGCTTATTACGATTGGTTGCATGATGTAGCGGATGATTACCTTTCTAAGGATGGGAGAATTCAGTCTCGTCTCGTAAAAGGATTAGATAAATTAAGGCAAGGGCTAGAAGCATTAGCTAATTAATTTTTATTTTTGTAAATAAATTATTATACCTTTATTTACACCTTAACATTTTGCTATTTTTCATTTTGTGTTAGCAATATTTTCTTTTAATATTCTTACTTTTTTTCTTAGTTTAATTTTCACCGTTTCTAACTAACAGAAAAAAAACCATTCGTAACTACCCAATCCGTTCATCAATCTCTTTAGCTACTTGGTCAATTTCTGCAAAAGCCTCTTCTAAATCCTTCTTAATATCTTTAACGACCTTCTCTAAAGTATTCTCCCGTAAAAGATACCCTCTCCTTTCTCTGACGACAATTCCTGATTCCATTAATTTTGTCAGGTGATGCACTACCGTTCCCCTGCTTAAGCTTAATTTATCCGCAATATCATCGGACGTTAATGGTTCGTCCCTTTTTGCTTTTTTGATTAAGGTGATAAATACTCGAAAACAGCTGCTATCTTTGTCACGGAGATTAAATAACCCTAAAGAATTGCCTAACCATTGCAGTTCTTCATTAATATTTTCATGAGGGTTTCTCCTCACTCTTACCACAATGACTCGTTTGCTCATATTCTTTGATAAACCATGGGGTTATTTAAACTTTTTCCAAAACATTTATATATTTGCACCATTTTAACCATGTTTTGTTGACCTTAAGTCAACTAAATTGTAAAAAAATAACTGGATGTGTCACAAATGAACGAAAGTATCGATAAAAAAACAGACTCTTCAGAGACAGTTGAACCTTCAGAAAAGGTTAATGCTCCTAAGCAGGATATGCCTGAACAAGTAGCATCAGAAAAAAACTCTGAAGAAAAAATACATGAGTTAACTGAGCTTGTTCAAAGAACTCAGGCCAATTTTGAGAACTATCGCAAACAACAGGAGAAAAGGGTGCAGGAGTTTAGTAAGATGGCCGGCAAAGGATTCGTTTTACAGCTTTTGCCAATAATAGATTACTTTGAGCTGGCGTTAAAGACCATCAACTCCACCAGCAGAGAATTAGAAAAAAGTACTGTTCACGTACAAGAATTTGTCAAAGGGATGGAATTGATCTATGCCCAACTGAAATCATTATTAGAAGAAAATAATGTTAAAGAGATTGAAACAACCGGGAAAAAATATGACCCTTATGTTCATGAAGCATTGATGCGTGTCGAGTCAGAAAAACCAGCAGACCAGATCATTGAAGAGTTTCAGAAAGGATATACTTTGCATGAACAAGTTATCCGCCATGCTAAGGTAAAAATAAGTGCAGGTAAGAAAGTTAATGAGTCGCAGCAGAAGTGATTTTAACAACAACCAGAAAAAATAAAAAAATATAAAGAAAAATAATAATTAACCGGAGGAAAATAAAAATGGGAAAAATAACAGGAGCAACAATTGGAATTGATTTAGGTACAACTTTTTCTGCAATCGCAGTAATGGAAGGTGGGAAACCTACTATTATCTCTAACTCAGAAGGTACTAGGACTACACCAAGTGTAGTGCATGTTAAGGAAGATGAGGTTATCGTTGGACAAGTAGCAAGAAATCAAGCTATCGTAGACCCATCGCATACGATCCGTTCCATCAAAAGAAAGATGGGCACTAATGAGAAGATTGAGATTGACGAAAAAGAATATACTCCGGAACAAATTTCCGCAATGATCCTGCAAAAATTAAAAAAAGACGCAGAAGCATATCTTGGCCAGCCAGTAAAGAACGCAGTAATTACTGTTCCAGCATACTTTAACGATGCCCAAAGGCAAGCTACTAAGAATGCTGGAGAGATTGCTGGACTGAATGTTTTGCGTATCATTAACGAACCTACTGCTGCCTCCCTTGCTTATGGTCTAGATAAGCAGGAGACTGACCACACGATACTTGTATTCGACTTTGGCGGTGGAACGTTTGACGTTTCCGTATTAGAGTTAGGACAAGGTGTGTTTGAAGTTAAGGCTACTAATGGTGATAATTTCTTAGACGGTGATGATATTGATCAAATAATCATCGACTTCCTGATTAAGAATTTTAAAAAGTCCACTGGGATTGATTTAAACAGCGATGCTACAGCTATCCAACGTCTAAAAGAAGCTGCGGAAAAAGCTAAGATTGAGCTTTCTAGCAAAACTAAAGTAGAAATAAATATCCCTTTTATCACAGCTGATAAAAACGGGCCTAAACATCTCCGTGAAGAATTGACGAGGGCAAAATTTGAAGAGTTGATTTCCGACATCTTAAGAAGATTAGAAGGGCCGACTAAAACTGCTTTAAAGGATGCCGGGCTGGATGTCAGTAAGATCAATAAGGTTATTTTTGTAGGAGGATCAACCAGAATACCATCAGTACAAGCATTAGTAAAAAAACTAGTGGGTAAAGATGGGGATAAATCGGTTAATCCTGATGAGGCAGTAGCTTTAGGCGCAGCTATCCAGGCGGGAGTTCTTGCCGGAGAAGTTAAGGACGTGCTTCTGTTGGATGTAACCCCTTTAAGCTTGGGTATTGAAACGCTTGGCGGAGTCTTTACTAGACTTATCGAGAAAAACACCACTATCCCTACCAAGAAATCGCAGATTTTTAGCACTGCTGCTGATAGCCAGCCAGCGGTAACCATCCGTATCGGTCAGGGAGAACGGCCGATGTTTGCTGATAACAAAACTCTCGGACAGTTTGATTTGGTAGGTATTCCTCCAGCGCCGCGAGGTGTTCCGCAGATTGAAGTAACTTTTGATATCGATGCTAACGGAATTGTTCACGTATCTGCTAAGGATTTAGGCACAGGAAAAGAACAGAAGATTCAGATCACTGGTTCTGGTAATTTAAGCAAAAATGAAATTGAGAAGATGAAGCAGGAAGCGGAGAAGAATGCTGCTGAAGATGAGAAAAGGAAAGCTCAGATTGAAGCAGAGAACAATGCCGATGCCGTGCTTTACCAGACAAAAAAGATGCTTGACGAATTTAAGGATAAAGTAGACGCAGAGACGAAGAAAAAGATTGAAGATAAGCTCACAGAACTAGAAGAAGCGCGCAAGTCTGCTGATCCGGAAAGGATCAACAAATGCATCGAAGAGCTGAATAAGGTTGCTCAGGAAATCGGCACAAAGATGTACCAGGAAGCTGCTGCTAAGCAGGCTGGAGAGAAAGCTAACCATGAGAAGAGCAGTGAAAATAGCAGTGAGAACAGCAGCGAAAAATCTGGAAAAAAGAGAGGAAAAGGCGATGATGATACCATCATCGATGCTGATTTCAAAGAGAAATAATTTTTTTTTAATTTTACTTTTAGATTGATGTGAATAACATTACTAACATCTTAAAAGACGGCGATTTAATAGAGTAGATGTAAGCCGGCTAGATGTTAATAAAAAAGACATATCTCAAGGTATTGTGAGGAAGATAAAGTGAAGAGCGACTTGCAGAATTATTCAGAATTATTAGGGGACTTAAAATCACTTTTAACTAAAGCTAAAAATCAGGCATACAAAGCAGTAGATAACATTTTAGTGCAGACTTATTGGCAAATAGGCGAAAGGGTGATTAGGGAAGAGCTGAAACATAATGAACGCGCAGATTATGGTAAGCATTTAATTGAACAGCTGTCCAAAGATTTAGGTTTTTCTCGCCCGGTTTTTTATCGAATTGTCCAATTTTATAAGATATATCCAAATATCTTGACAGTGTCGAGACAATTAAGCTGGAGCCATTATCAGGAACTGCTGATGGTTTCAAAAATTGAAGAGAGGGAATTTTATGAACAGCAGACTATTCAAAATGGCTGGAGCGTGAGAATTTTAAGACAAGAGATGAAGAATGGTCTCTATGCTAGAATATCTCAGAAAGGCAGTGTAATTATAACAAAAAGGATACTCCCACTAAAACCTATTGAACCAGAAAACATTTTTAAGGATTCATATAATTTTAATTTTTTAGATTTAAATACTAATCATAATGAAAAAGAGTTCAAAGATTCTTTGCTTAAGCAGCTGGAAAGATTTCTTCAAGAGTTAGGTCCGGATTTTTTCATTGGGAGACGTGAAGTTCCTATTCTGATCAGTGGAAATTATGATAAGATAGACCTAGAATTATTTCATGCAGGTCTCTTGTGCTATGTGCTTGTAGAAGTAAAAACAGAGCCATTTCAGCATAAGCATGTAAGCCAAATGTATTCTTATCTAAATTGGTATAAGCAGAACAAGCAGCAAAAAGGCCAAAGGCCGCCGGTTGGATTAATCATTTGTAAAACTAAAGATGAAGAAACAGTACATTATGCTTTAGGTGATTTAAAAAAAGAAATATTCATTGCCGAATATAGTACTAAGCTACCTTCAAAAGAAAAGATAAAAGAGTTGATTTTGAAATGAACATATTTTCAAAGATACCACCCATGAAACTTCCCCTCATGAAACTTCCCACTCGAGAGCAATGTTTGGCCTACTTCGAACAGTATCACGTTCCAAAAAACATCAAGGAACATTGTGTAGCAGTAGAAGATGTATCTTTATTTCTTGCAAAAAGAATGAATGATACTAACAAGGAGTCGAATAAAAAAATAATTTCTTCAAAAAAAAAAAAACTACAAATTAATATTGAACAAGTAAGTAGATTAGCTTTATTGCACGATTTATTTAAAGCAGTTGCTCTTGATATAACTATTCCTAATCCCTATCACCCTTACACTTTTTCATCAGAAGAGATTGCTTCTTGGAAATTATTGAGAGAAAAATTTCCAAATAAGCATGAAAGTGAAGTTGCTTATGAAATATTAAGAGGTGATTTTCCTGAATTTGCTGCATCTTTAAAGAATGTAGGTAATGGTTTAAACGAAGATAAATCCTTCGAAGAAACTATTGTTAGTTATGCTGATTGGCGTGTTTTAGGGACGAAAATAGTTTCTGTTTCTGAACGTAATGCTTACCTTTTCCAACGTTATCCTCAGAATAGAATTCTTTTAGAAAGAAGTATTATACTAATAAATAGAATAGAACAAGAGCTCTTCTCTTTATTGACGTTTACTTCAGAGAAATTGCTGACGGAAATGCTTAAAAGCAGTTCTATAAATGACGCTAAAATGAATACTAACTAACGCTAAAATAAATACTAACATGAATACTAACTAACGCTAAAATAAATACTAACTAATGCTAAAATAAATATTAACGGAGAATTACTATGTCTGAAAAAGATTATTATAAAATACTGGGAGTTGAGAAAGATACATCTAGAGATGAGATTAAAAAAGCATACAAAAAATTGGCTTTGAAATACCATCCAGATCGTGCTCCTGATGACAAAAAAAAGGAATATGAAGAAAAGTTTAAGGAAATAAGTGAAGCGGCATCAATTTTAAGTGATGATAAGAAGCGCCAGCAATATGACCAATATGGTAGTGCAGCTTTCCAAGGAGGAGCTGGTGGGGATGGCTTTGCTGGATTTGATTTCTCTGATATTATGTCGCAATTTCGTTCTGGTGGTTTTGGTGATTTTGATGATGTATTTGATCAAATATTTGGCGGCGGCTCGCGTGGAAAAGTAAGAGCCAGAAGAGGCTCCGACCTGCTTTATGAGATGGAAATAAGTTTAGAAGAAGCATATAAGGGAACGGAGAAGGAAATTTCACTGAATAAATTAGAAAATTGTCCCAGCTGTCATGGCAAAGGAGCGCACAAGTTTGAGCAATGCCACCATTGCCATGGTTCCGGATTTATGAAAAGAACACAAAGAACAGCTTTTGGTATTTTTCAACAAACTGGCCCTTGTCCATATTGTCATGGTCGCGGCGAGCTTCCACAGGATTCCTGCTCTGGATGTGGCGGTGAAGGAGCAGTTAGAACAAGAAAGAAGATTGAAGTTAATATTCCTGCAGGTGTTGACAACGGAATGAGGCTGAGAGTTTCTGGAGAAGGGGAGATAGGCAGTAATAATGGCCCTGCAGGAGATTTGTATGTCTCTGTTCAGGTTAAAGAACATGATATTTTTACTCGTGAAGGAGATGATGTCCATGTAACTGTTCCTATTTCTTTCACCCAAGCTGTTTTGGGCGATGAGATCGAGGTCCCTACTCTTGATGGGGAAGCTTTATTGAAAGTGCCTTCTGGAACGCAGTCAGAAACAACATTTCGTATGAAGGATAAAGGCATGCCTAATGTTCATGGACACTACCGTGGCGATCAGTTGGTCAAAGTGAGAGTTCAAATACCTAAAAAATTGACCAAGAAACAAATAGATTTAATTAAGCAGTTGAATGAAGAGAAGCCTAGTAAAGGATTTTTAGAAAGAGTATTTGGGTGAATATGTTCCTCCAGAGTTCTCTTTATCTAAATGATCATACAAATTATCCAAATCATCCAAATCATTATACAAATATTTATAAATAACCACTAATCATAGCATGTAAACCGTTAAACTACCATAAAAAACAAGCATGGTCTGCTTTGCTCATTGTTGGGCAGAACGTTTAAAGGCCGACTGTTAAGGTAGGAGGTCCTAATGGAGAAAGAGCAAGTACAAAAAGCGATAACTGAACTGAAAACTCATCCTAAGCGTAATTTTAATCAATCTTATGATTTGGTAATTAATCTTAAGAACTTTGATACCAAAACTAACCCTTTAGATTTCTTTGTTACGTTACCTTTCAGCTTCGGCAAACAGATAAAAGTTGTTTGTTTCTGCGATCAGCAGTTGGCAGAAAATGCCCAGAAGAACTGTGAATTAGTCATAAAGGACACTGAATTTGATAAGTACAAAGACAAAAAAGTCATGAAAAAGATGGCTGAAGATTATGATTATTTTATCGCTCAATCAAACCTTATGGGTAAAGTTGCTGCTGCATTTGGTAAAGCTTTAGGAACTAAAGGGAAAATGCCTAACCCCAAACTAGGTTGTGTTGTTCCTCCTAACGCTAATCTTGCAGTTTTAAAGAAAAATCTTACTTCTACGGTTCGTTTATCCACTAAAAAAGGTACTAATCTTCAATGTCTAGTTGGTAAAGAAAATCAACCGGATGTTGAAGTTGTAGAAAATGTCTTTGCCGTGTATCAAAATACTCTTAAACAGGTTCCTAATGAGCATCAGAATATCAAGAATATTTCCTTAAAGCTTAGTATGAGCAAGCTAGTAAAAATAAGCTAGGAAAATAATCCTAATAATAATAATAATAATAATAATCATAAAAATAAACTAAAAAATAACAGTAAACATAAATATTTAATAAAAAGAATCAGCAATTATATCATCAACTAAAATGGTCAGTGAAAAAAAACAACAACTGGTACAGCGACTAGCTAAGGAAATTCGTGAATACCCTATTATTGGATTAATCGACCTAGAAAATCTTCCTGCTGCTCAGTTCCAGAAGATGAGAAAAACTCTTCTTAAGAGCGGAGTGGTCATGGCGGTGAGCAGAAAAAGATTGATCTCCCGTGCTTTAGATGAATCGAACAATAAAAATATATCTCCATTGAAGGAAAAGATACGGGGTATGCCTGCATTATTATTTAGTAAGGGAAATCCTTTTGCTCTTTATGCAACTTTGCAAAAAAACAAATCTGAAGCTGCAGCTAAACCAGGACAAAGATCACCAAAAGAAATAGTAGTTAAAGCTGGTCCAACGAGCTTTGCTCCAGGTCCTATCATTTCCGAATTAGCTGCTGTAGGGATAAAAACTAAAGTAGAGCAGGGTAAATTATCCATCATCAGTGATGTAGTTGTCGCTAAAGAAGGAGATGTCATCTCTCAAAAATTATGTGAAACTTTAAAACGGCTGGATATTAAGCCAATGGAGATTGGTTTAAATCTAGTTGCTGTATGGGAAAATGGATTGGTGTTTGATGCTAAAGAGTTAAGGGTTGATGAAACTGAATACTCTGATAATTTCACTCAAGCTGCCAGATGGGCGATGAATCTTGCTGTAGAATGCGCTTATGCTTGCGTTGATACTAGTGAGATATTGTTGCAGAAAGCTTTCCGTGATGCTAAAGCCGTAGGAGTTGAAGCAGGTGTTGTCACCGAAGAAACTAGAGCAGATATTTTAGCAAAGGCTGAGAGGGAAGCTCTTTCTGTCAAGCAGGAAGCAAACCTTTAGGTGAGCATTAACTGATTCAAAGTAAGGACTACTAAAAATATTCAAGTAAAAATATTCAACCTAAACAATTATGAACATTTGGAGGGAAAAAAATGGAATATATCTACGCCGCCATGTTGCTTCACAAAGCAGGCAAAGAAATTACTGAAAGTGCTGTTAAATCTATTTTAACTGCTGCAGGAGTGCAGGTAGAAGAAGCTAGGGTAAAAGCTTTGGTTGCTGCATTACAAGGAGTAAATATAGACGAAGCAATTCAGAAAGCAGCTGTTGCTGCACCTGTTGCTGTAGCTGCTCAAGCTGCACCTGCTGGTGGACAAGAGAAGAAGAAGGAAGAGAAATCAAAAGAAGAAGAAAAGAAATCTGAAGAATCAGCCGCTGCTGGATTAGGCGCGCTGTTTGGTTAAACAAACTGTCTTTTTTTCTCTTTTATTTATTTTTTATTTTTTATTTAATATACTTTTAGAGAATACCCGTAAGTAAACGAACAAATAATTCAAAAAATTGAATAATTATTTTTTTAAACTAAACCCTGTAATTAAGCCTTTGTAACGTGAGGTTAAATGGATGAATCTGACTTAAGAAAAGAATTTCAGCAGAAGAAGCGGGAAGTATCCCATCTTCGCAATAAACTTAATTCTTTGCATCAAGAAAAAGAAGCTTTGTTTAAGCAGATGCGCTCTTCATTCGACGCTATTAAATCCCATAATTCTAGAATGACTGCTCTTAAGCAGGAGAGAGACAAGTTCACCCAAGAGATAAAGGAATTAAAAGGACAGAGGGATGCTTATAATCAGGAAGTAAAAATGAAAAGCACTGCTTTAAAGGAAGTTGAGAAGAAAAAAGAAAATTTAGTTGAAGGGATGGAAAGCCAAGAGAGTCCTGGCAGGATTAAAGCGATGATTGCTCAGCTTGAGACTAAAATTGAGACGGAAGTGATGCCTTTTTCCAAAGAATTACAGTTGACTAAAACGATTAAGGAGCTTAAGGCGCGCTATAAGCAGGTGCAGGGTCTGCAAGACGTCTGGAAGGAGCGTAATACCGCTGCTGCTGATTTTTCTCAGAAAAGAAAAGAAGCGCAATCAGTCCATTATACTATTCAGGAAAAAGCAGAAGAGTCGCAGAAAAGGCATGAAGAATTAAATAGCTTGTATGATGAAATTAAAAAATTAAGAGCTGAAATAAAACCTTTAGAAGATAAGCGTAAGCAGATAAAAGCTGACTATGAGAAGACCAAAAAAGAATTAGAGGATATTTTAGCCAGAGTAAAAGAGTTGGCAAAGATTCTTGATGAGAGGGAAGAAGCAGATTTTCAAACCATAGCGCGAGAAAGGACTGCTGAAGTTAAAGAGAAGCTAAAGTCTAAAAAAAAGTTGACTACCGAAGATATTTTAGCATTTCAAGCACTGAAAGAGTAAATTATTCTAACTACTTTTATGTAAAAAATTTCGCAGGGTGTAAAACTCCGCTCCTCGGGGCGAAATTTTTGCATGCTAAAAATGCGTAGTTTAGAAACCGCCTCTTTTGAAACCTCGCCATTTATGGCGAGGTGAGGCGGTTTCACGCATTTTTATCATTTCTTAACTGGGTTGATAATCGATTGCTTCTTAGATCTTTCCTGGTAGTTATTCTGCAAATATTTATAAATTTAAGCCACTTATTGGTAGTAAATGAAGATCTCTTTCGTGATGAATCCTTGTCCTGTTCTTTTGGATGAGCAAGGAAAACCATATGGGCCTGTACGTACTAATGTATTTCCACAGCCGCAGATTACTTTAGCTACTGCTCTTGATAGAACCGTTTACCAGTTGGAATTACTTGATCTTAGAACGTTAGATAATCCTGCTGCATGGAGGGAAGAGGTAGGTGAAGAATATGCCGAACCAATAAAGTACGGAGATAAAACGTTAACCCGTCATCTGATTGGTAATTATCATCAACGGATAGCATCTTCTTCTCCTGATGTGGATGTGTATGTCCTTTCAGCAAATTTCACCTACGAAGCAAATGCTGTTGCTAAAACTATCAAATTTTTACGGCGCCATAACCCTCAAGCAATTTTTCTGGTAGGAGGAACTGATGCCTCGCCAAGTGAACGTCATGGTTTTTATTTTAATGCGGGAGCAGACTACCTTGGATTAGGTGATGCTGATATTAGCTTACCAACATTTCTTGCAGATCTTAGCATGGGGGCTGCAAAAGAGCGATATTCTAATGGCTTAATTCCTTCGCAAGGTCGTATTCATCGCATAGATTTAACTCTTTTACAAGAATTATCGAATGTTAAAAGATTCTCTGAAAGCGGTGGCGGCTCTATTCTAGAATCAGTTTCAGAAAAAGGCTTTGCGGCGTATCTGGAAATGCAGCGAGGATGTAATAGGGCTTGTGATTTTTGTTATGCCGCAAAAACACCATTTGATAGATTGTCTGTTGATGAAATAAAACAACAAATTGACTATTTTGTGGAAAGTGGCGTAAGTATGATTATGTTCACTGATGATAATACTATGTTAAAGAAGCCTGCGGAGTTAGAAGAAATTTTTGCTTATTTGCGTAATCGTGGTGTTGCTTGGGAGTTTCCCAACGGATTAGAATTTGGCTTATTTGGAACTGTTGATAAGAGTTCAGGTATCTGGCAACCAAAAAAAACACTCCTTGATGCCTTATTCTATAATAATGGCGATAGGGCAAACTATGCTGGTGTACATAGATTGTTATTTCCGGTAGAGGATTCTCTTCTTCGTGGAAGTAGCTTAGCTAAACTGAGGAACGCCAACCAGATACAGGCTCTCGATGCCATTCTTGAAAGAGAAGTTCCTTTTGTGAATATTGGGATTATGATTGGAGCAGCAACAGAAAGTCAAGAAGAGCGGAATAATCTGCTTCATCGAATGGAGGAATTACATCAAGTAACCCGTAGATCAACAACAACAGTAAATTACAGTTTATTTTGTACGATGCCACTGCCTGGAACAGTATTAGGGAGGCAAATGCACGCTGATGGGAGAGTAAAATATGATATCAATGAATATCCTGAATTGTGGAATGTTTTTACTTCAGTCCTTCAAGGAGACAATTTTACCGCGGAGGAAACTACAAGGTTTAGGCATGATATCCTTAGTAGATATTCTATGGAACAAGATGAAGGAAAGGTTTCTCCTAGAATTCCAACAGACACGATTGATATGAAAAAAAGCCCAATCCCTGAAATATATTCTACAGTGGGAGATGTAGCTAGAGATATAGCTAGAGATATAGGGTGTTCATCAGAAAAATGCTCCTAAAGAGGTATCAGTAAATATGATCCCTTTGCCAAAGAGAACACTAAGGACAATAGTTCAAGGGATTACTGCCATTGCTGCTTCTATTCTGTTAAGCGTTGGTTTAACATCTTTAGAGAGAGAAACAGAATTAATTAAACTGGGAAATATAACGCAAATTCCACCATTTGTATTCTCCGGTCCAGTAGATTCTTCTTATAATGGTTATTATTTTATTGAAAAAGCTAGTGAAAGATCAACAGAAGAGATTAGAAACAGATTTGGTGATACTGCCCTCTTTTTAGAATCCCTTTTCTAAAGAGTGATGCTTTTTCATTTTTAATCTATTTTTTTTCTCTTAAAATAAAATGGTCTATTTTAAGCTTACAACTTTATTATCCTTATTCCTATTATTATTCTCTTTCTTATCTTTATTATTCTGATTTAATTATCCTTTCTGTTATTCTGATATGAATTAAATTGTCAAGATTTTTTATATACTTCTTTAGTTAGTCTTTAGTTTATGACATCAAATGTTCGTCTAAAATGCAGGGAAGAAAAACAATATTACTTCTTTAGTAGTGTTCTTTCTCATCAACATGAACAGATGCCTGTAATGGATATGATGATGCAGTAGATGCATCTCATTTTCTTCTATAAACTTTTGGAATGGGAGGTAAATAATATGAAATTAGAACATAAAGCAACGGGACAAGCCGAACGATATGCGCAATCTTGGCAAGAAGGTACGTATGGGGGGAGAGGTGAATCTTCTGTCCAAGGTTCAACACCCTTATTAGAAAGTTTTATTGAGCATCTAAAGAGAGGAGATGAATTAGATAGTCGCGTTCCAATTGTATTTGAAGGTGGAGCAGGATCAGGTGACCATTCCATTAGGCTTGTTCAGGAAGGTTTTTATGTGATTGCAAATGAGTATAGCGGCGTAGCAGCAACTAGAATTCATGAAAAAGCAAGAAATCAATTAGGTAGATGTACTATCGGCAAGCTAGCCGTAGCTAAAGGTGATATTGTAAGATGGTTAAGAGAAAAAGATCTAACTCATTTAGATGGCTTCTATGCTAATTCTTTGTTGCATACGTTTTCAGCAGAAGAACGATTAACAATATATGAAGCTGTCCATAGGATTCAGCCAAGTGGCGGGCTTATTGCAGTTTCATTTAAGGCCGAGGGGGATGGGGTTCAACATGAAGGGAAGAATATAGATGAAACAGAAGCCGGAGATATTGTTGAGGATAAGATAGGGATAAGCAGGCTTTTTGTCCGCAATCCAGAACCATTAATTGAAGAATTAGCTAGAGCAGGATATAAGCATTTAGAAACTCTCACGTGGGATGTGCCAAAGTATATTGCAGTGAGGACCTATGATTCTAGTCCACGAAAGTTTGTCGGACTTTTGGTACAAAAAAAATAAAGGTGATGGATCATGAAAAAAATAAAAACAAGTATTATTGGGAGTTACCCACGATATCCTAAACTAACTGGAGCTGATTTTAATCCACGTTGGCTGCTCGTTTCTGAAAATAAAGAAGATTGGATCAAGGATAAAACAAAAGATCTTCAAGATGAAGCTGTGCGCTGGGCAGTCCAAGAACAGGAAGAAAGCGGTATTGATATCGTAAGTGATGGCGAACAGCGTAGGACTAACTATATCCTATATCACTGCCACCATCTAGATGGTTTTGATTTTGAGAATAAAGAAGAGTTCGTTTGTCGGGGAGGAAAAGTAAAGGCAGTAGTACCAGTGATTCGAGGACCTATTAAGGCAAACAACTTATTTCTTGCTGATGAATTCCGTTTTCTTCAATCGTTAACAAAAAAAGAAATAAAAATAACAATTCCCGGCCCATTAACCATTATTGACTCTGTTAAGGATTCTTATTATTTTGATGAGAAAAAGTTGGCTTTTGATCTTGCTAGGGCGATCCAGAAGGAGGTTTGTTCTTTGGTAGATGCAGGCTGCTCAATCATTCAAATTGATGAGCCAGTTTCCATCCGTGAGCCTCAGAAATTTTTTGACTTTGGCCTTGAAGCGTTGGAAACATGTTTTAAAGGAGCTGATATGGTCAGTAAAGAAGTTCACATCTGTCGAGGGTATCCTAATAATGCTCGAGATACTAAGGCCGAGATAGAAGCTTATGGAAAAGTGATAGAAGCTTTATCGCATAGCATCATCGATGCCATTGCAGTAGAAGATGCCTATGAGCATCTGGAGTTAGAGATCTTTAAAAAATTTGGTTCAAAGAAAGTAATTCTTGGCGTTATTAATGTGGGAAATCCTCAAGTAGAAACTGTAGAAGAAATAGAATCTAGGATTCAAGAAGTTCTGAATATAGTTTCTCCAGAAAATCTTTTAGTTGCACCGGATTGCGGTTTACTTTTGCTACAGCCAGAAACGGCAAAAGCTAAGCTCATCAATTTAGCTGTCGCAGCAAAAAAAATGAACCAAAGTCTATAATTTTTCTTTTTTATTCTACTTTTCCAAGCACATCTGCTTTAGAAATAATTCCTTGCACATGCCCCTTCTCAGCAACTAAGACAATGGTATAATCCTTTAATAGCTCTAGCAATAACTTCATTCCTGTTTTTGGTGAGACTATCGGTGGCGTTTCTCCCATGATTTCCTCTACCGTTAAATGTGATAATTTTTCAGGATTATCGGCAATATATTTTAAGATAATGCCCTCAGTGATGATGCCTAATATGACGCCATTATCTTGCACCGGAATTTGCGAAATGCCTTTGCTTTTCATTAATTTAATGATTTCTTTAACTTGATCTTTAGGGTGGGCGAAGATGATCTTTGTTTTCATGATCTCGCTGGCTTTAGGCTCTTGTTTTTCCCGTAATTCCTCTAATGCTTGAAATATGCGCTGTACTTTAGAATACGTAGGCTCAACGATCCTTGACTCTATTTTAGCAATTAATGATTGCGATACTCCTGATCTGCTAGCTAGTTCTTTCTGGTTAATTTCGTACTTCTTCCTTAATTTCTTGATATCATCTAACGATCGTAATTCCATTTTAATAAATAATCACTAACTGGTTAATAAATATTTCTGTTATATTATTCATATAGGAATATTTTTTTCAAGAGGGTTTATAATAAAAAAGGAACAGAGTTTCTCGATATATCTGTGGAGGTTAGGATTATGGGAAGTGAAGAAAGACTAGATGGAATACGGGAATTAGAAATAGGGGTTGCTCAGGCAATTCTGGCAGGCCAGTTTAAAGAGTTTATCTGGGAAGAAACAGGAAGTAGGATAGCTCTAGGGGCAAGAGACCGACAAGCATTATGGACAGCAGTAAGTAATGCGCTAACCTCTGCTCTCTATGGTGCTGCAGGAGAACTGTATGGATCAAATGAAAATTTTCAGCGTCATGGTGTACTTGGGTTGACAACTGGAGAAGCTTTAGAAGCTAATAGAAAAGCCTATGATACTGTAAAATTGCTTCGAACAGGTTTTGATACATTGCGAGGATATCGACCAAGTGGAGATTAAGAAGATCCTAAAAATAATAAAGAATGATATTGCTCATGAATGTACGAAAAAGGATGAGTGTTTGTATCATAACTCTTATTAAATAAAAAAAGAAAAATAAGAATGCAATAATTGTGCAAGATAACATAAAAGAATAAAAATGGAGGAAATTGTTATGGTTAAAAACTATTTTTTTACATCGGAAAGTGTAACAGAAGGGCATCCTGATAAGATGTGCGATCAAATAAGTGATGCTGTTCTTGATGCCATCTATAAAGAGGATCCTCAAGCTAGAGTGGCTGTTGAATGCTTAACAAAAACTGGCTTTGTGGTTGTAGCTGGAGAAGTTACGACAAAAACGTATGTAGATGTTCAAAAAATAACAAGGGACACTATTTTAGAAATTGGCTATGATAAGCCGGAATATGGATTTGAAGGAAGTACATGTGGAGTTTTAGCAGCATTATCCGAACAGTCCCCAGATATTGCTCAAGGAGTAACGGAAGGAGAGGGCTTGTTTAAGGAGCAAGGAGCTGGGGACCAAGGACTGATGTTTGGGTTTGCCACGAATGAGACTCCAGAGTTAATGCCTTTGCCGATCACCTTAGCTCATAAGCTTACCCAGCGTCTAGCTAGCGCGCGTAAAAGGGGAGAAGTCTGGTACTTGCGTCCAGACGGAAAATCCCAAGTTACGGTAGAATACGAAGATGATAAGCCTAAACGAGTTGATACGGTGGTTATTTCTACACAGCACCATCCGGATGTGAGTTTGGAAACAATAAGAAGGGATATGATTGAAAAAGTTGTCAAGCCGATTTGCCATGATTGGATCGATGAAAATACAAAATATTTTATTAACCCAACAGGAAAGTTTGTCATCGGTGGTCCCGTAGGCGATGCTGGAGTTACGGGCAGAAAGATTATCGCTGATACATATGGGGGAATGGGAAGGCATGGTGGTGGAGCTTTTTCAGGAAAAGATCCGACAAAAGTAGATCGTTCGGCAGCTTATTATGCTCGTTATGTAGCAAAGAATATTGTTGCTGCTCAGCTTGCAGATAAATGTGAAATTCAAGTTGCTTATGCAATTGGAGTTGCTCAACCGGTGAGTATTTTAGTCAATACCTTTGGCACCTCGAAAATTCCGGAAGAAAAAATTGTAGAATTGGTAAGGAAGCACTTTGACTTTAGGCCTAAAGCTTTAATTGACCAGTTGCAATTGCGCCGACCGATTTATCGTAAAACGGCAGCATATGGTCATTTCGGACGAGACGATCCAGACTTTACCTGGGAGAAGACGGATAAGGCTGAGTTGTTGAAGAAAGAGGCTAAGCTTTAAGGGGACTAAGCGAAGCGCAGGTCGCCTGTCGCTCCCAGTTGGCGAAAGAACTGAGACGGATAAAGCTGAGCTGCTAAGGAAAGAAGCTGGGCTTTAGAGTTTTTATCTTCGGTACGTCTGTAGGACTGCCGAAAATATTTTTATTTTTTTGTTTCTTTTAAAAAAGATAGATGTGTTTTTTCAGACAAAATGGACTACTCCTTCAGCAGTTTTGGTCACTACGTTATCAAATTACTTTTCGAGTAACCATTTCCATACTGGCTGAACAAGTATCTTTTTTCCATCAATTATGAAAGCATCTTCCTGCTGATTAGTCAAAATAAGCCCCTGCCCAAGCTTGAATTCATTTAATGCAGAAAGAAGGCCGGTGATTTCTCTTTGTTTGGTTTCTTCGTTAAACTCTAAGCATACTTGGATAGCCTTTATCACTTTCTCCTTTTCTTTAATGACAAAATCACACTCATTTTTCTCTTTAAAATAAAAAATTTCTTTGTACTTTCTTCTAAGTCCTAAGAAAACAACATTTTCTAGCATCTTTCCCTTATTTTTGGAAAAAGAAGCTGAATTTGCATAAGAAAATCCATTATCTATTGAATAAATCTTTTTTTGGTTTACTTGTTGTTTCTTGTAAGAATAACTAAATAAAGGCACACTAAAAAGAAGATAAGCATTTTCAAAATATGAGACATAATCAATAACGCTTTGCACCGACTTTACTTCAAATGCTTTTTTTAGAGCATTATATGAAAATTCACTCCCGCAATTGCTTAAAAGATAAATAGCAATCTTATTTAGGATAACGGTATTTTTTATTCCAAATCTTATAGCAATGTCTTTCATAATAACATCCGAAAGCAATTCATGGAGGATATTTGGATTTTCCTTTTTAAGATATTCCGGAAAACCACCTGTAGAAAAGTATTCTTCAAACTGGATCAAGGAAGGGGACTTCTTTTTAAACCGAAGGAATTCTTTAAATGAAAAAGGAAACATCTCTATTTGTAAGTGTCTTCCAGTTAATTTTGTTCCAAGTTCTTTGCTGAGAAGTGAGGCATTAGAGCCGGTTATTACTACTCTTTCTTTTTTATCTACAAGGTATCGTATAAACTTTTCCCATTGCGGTATGTTCTGTATCTCATCAAAAAAGTAAATACCTCCGTCGCCGTACTCTTCTTTCATAATAATCTCTGTTTTGTTAAAATCAAAAAGTTCAAAGCCATCCAGTCGTGGATCTTCCAGATTAAGGTAATACCCTCTTTTTTGTTTTTTTAGTATTTGGTGAAGAAAAGTACTTTTTCCACATCTTCGTATCCCAGTAATCACTAAAGCAAATGAATCTTCAATATATAATTCTTCAAAGTTTTCTCTAGCTGTCCCTAATTCTGACTTTTCTAAGTACTCTCGTTGTGAACGTACTACTTCAACTATAGTCTCTTTTCTGAGCATATATTCAGAAAAAGCCACACCTTTTTAAATGTTTCTATTGGTAAAAGAAACTAATTTCTATTGAGAATAGAAACTTTTGGCGATGGTTATGGAGAAGAGAAAATGAAAGAGTATATTAAAAATCAAAGTAGAAACATTAACCAACTCAAGTTAATTAATTTTTAAGATACCCCAGAGCTTGCTCCGGTGGGAGTTTTATTTTAAACATTTTATTTTTTTAAGGTGAATAGAAAGACCTCTTGTATGCGTTATTTCTTCCCAATTTTCCATAATATCTCAAAATAGTTTTTAAAAGATTTACTTAATTGTTGGCTTCTTGTCATTGTAGCTACCAGCGGTTCTATCCACATGAAGATGGCCACATAATCCCCAAAAATAACAATTGTTGAAGGCTGTAAAAATTTGGTAGGAAGGAATTTTATTTCATTTAATGGGTTATAGATCGGTTTTGTGCCTTGTACATAAAGTAGCTTTGCATGAATCCTTTTATGTACTCTCTCTCGCATATACTGTTCTAATTGGATGGGAAATTTCTTTTCCCACTCTTCTGAAGCTCCTATTGCATAGATAGGTTTGCTTTCCCGTAAAATCTTCATGAGAATTGATTTAAATCCTTCCCTCCCCTCGTAGATTTCAACAATTGGTTTTTCTTCGAGTTGCTGAAGTCGCGCCTTTATGTTTGGAAGGATATTTTCAGCAATCTTTTCTTTTTCATGGAGATAGTCAATGAGCTTTTCTGGTTCCGCTAATTTATAATAACGGATACCTTGACGAATAATGTAGACTGCAAGCCCCTTCTTTATTAGCTGCTCAAGTGAATCATAAATGTTAGTTCTATGTTCTTTAGTTAATTTTGCTAATTGAGTAGCAGTAGCTTCTTCAAAATGAAGGAGAGCCAAGTAAGCATCGGCTTCTCTTTCCGTAAGACCAAGCTGCATTAAGCTATCTTTCATTGTTGTGTAGTTATATACAACAACAATTTATAAAATTATCGTTTACTCCTTTAAAGTAAGATCCACCAGTAAAAACAATGAACTATTGAGAACATAACCATGACAAGAGAAAAAACAGATAATCTTGAA
Organism: uncultured Methanosarcinales archaeon; assembly: GCA_964576385.1. GTDB lineage: Archaea > Nanobdellota > Nanobdellia > Woesearchaeales > GW2011-AR9 > JACOZM01. The sequence goes on from CAZNUS010000004.1 coordinate 61,412, forward strand.
AAAAGGATAAGGTTGATGGAGCTAACTAGGCACTCTCCTTTTTATAAGCAACCCCTGCGAGATGACCACCATAGCGGTGTGTTTTCCGTTATATATATGAATGCAGATTGCTGTGAACTTGAAGAAGGGGATCTTCTCCTTCAAGGAACTCTCATTGGAGTAAAGAATCCACAGAAGATTGGTCGCCCAATTGATTCAGAGTACGCTTATACTGGTCATACGTTAGAATACTGTCTGCCAGATGAAGCTCAGAGAAAAAGACCAGCAGAAGCTAATGCTTATTGTGTGACAATGAAAAGAAATTATGGTGCAAGAATACAATATTTTCAATTGAGTGAGAGACAAATTGAAGATATTAAATCTGCAAAAACAGATCCACATTTAGTTCGGCGTTTTGTTAAGGTAGAAAATCCTTTTTCCGGAGACGATTGATTTCAAGATAGTTGGAAACTAAAATAAAAAAATCATTAATCGTTTTTTTGCAATGATTCTTATTTCTAATTTTAAGAACACTATGTATCCAGCCTAGGACAAAGAGAACCCAATTGACCAACATTATGCTATATGCAGGAGCAAATGGTCCTAATCACCAAAATGCCAAGGTAAAACCCGGCCTTTGTATTTGGATTTGTTAGATATTGGTAGTTATCCACAAGTGTATGGTGAGATTGAAGAGTGGGTGAAGTAGTAAAATTAGTTTCTCGTTAGTGGAGAGAGTTCAGAGAGTGGAACAAAAGTTTAAGTTTTTATCAGTTGAAATGCAATACCCACTGGAAAATCTGAAAAGATACGTTTATATATTATGTAGTTTTGATTAAATAGATGCCTAATTTCGTTATTAAAAAACAAAGTGTTTCTATTGGAGAGATATCATTTAAACAAGGAGATACTATCAAAACAAAGAGTTTTATTGAATTAAAAAGACGGGTTGTTCTAATCGTTGCCCTAGATAATAAAGATGTGTATCTCTTAAGAGAATATAGACCTCTTTTTGGAAAAACCGTTTGGAGAGTTCCTGCAGGAACCTTAGAAGATGGAGAAGAGCCTTTGGATGGAGCACATCGAGAACTTCTCGAAGAAACTGGTTTAGTCGCTGGAAAAATGGAGTTAGTAGAATATTATGAATATATGGGGTGGGTAAA
>CAZNUS010000005.1:0-11714 GCA_964576385.1 uncultured Methanosarcinales archaeon
CAGAATTATCGATTGATTCTGTAGTGCGCTATGATGTTAAAGAAGGAGATGTGTTAGAGTTCAGTGTTTCTGACAGAAGCTTGAATGTAGTTGTGCCTATCACACAAGATAAAAGGTAAAGATATGAGCTTAATTTAACTTCTTATTTAGTTTCTGATCTGAATGAAATGATCTGAAACCCATATTTTTCTATCTCCTCTGGACTCCAGAAAGGGATATCTTTTAATGTAGTAACAAATGTTACTTCTTTTTCTATAGATCTACCAGTGTATTCTCCAGTATCTGGATTCCATTCTTTCAGAACAAGAATATCTCCTTCCCTGCACTCAAAGTTAGCCAAACGCAATTCGTAATTTTTCTTGCCTTCCAAGATCTTTTTGAAATAATAAGGCCAAACTTTTTTTTCTATGTTCATAGTTTACCTCTTGAAGCTTTCAATGATTGGATTACTAGTTTAAATGTAATTGTTAAAAACTTTAGCAACTTCTTCAACACTTAAATTTCCTGGATTTTTTATGATGGAATGTATGCTGCCTCCATTATCGCCACTGTATCTTGGCAGGATATGTATATGCAGGTGTGGAACTACTTGTCCGCCAGCGCTGTTGTGATTCCAACCAACATTAAAACCATCGGGAGAAAGTTTTTGCTGGATTTTTTCCATTACCTTTTTAACATCTAGAATAAGATCTTGAAGATACTTTTCATCTAATTCAAATATAGTTTCTGCATGAATCTTAGGAATAACGACAGAATGCCCTTTTGCATGTGGCTTGACATCTAGGAAAGCAATAGTCTGAGAACTTTCAAAGACCTTATGGCAAGGAATTGTTCCCTTGATGATCTTGCAGAAGACACAGTTATCCATGATAAGAGTTGAATAAATACTTACTTTTATAAAATTTGCTGAAATTCGTGATACTAAATAGAGATAACAGAATGACTAAACCATCAGCTAAATACAATAAACTTTTCAATAAGATTTAAATAATTAAGCAGAAAATAATGACCATGCTTGTCGTAAGAACACAGATCAAAGAGATTCTAAAGGAAGCAAACCTCAATATAGATAATATCTCTGCTGATTTTCAAGAAAGGCTGGATGCAAAAGTAAAACAGATAATTCTCGATGCCTGCAACCGCGCTAAGGAAAACGGACGAAGAACAATCATGGCCAGGGATGTTTAAGCATATTATTTCAAATTACCCAAAAAGCTAAGAAATCATTAGGGGATAAACTCTAATATTTAAGATTGGAAAAACTAAACCAATATCTTTATAAATGTTACTTTGAAGTGATAATCCCTGTTGCAGAAAATGAATCAGGGAAAAATAATTATAGAAAACATTATCCAGAATAGTCTTCTCATTAAAGTATTAGAATTTCTTCAATTACCATTAGGATATGAGAAAAGGGATGCAAAAGAAGAAGATTTAGTTATTTTGTTTGATAAAAACGAAAAATCTTCAGATAACATTTTATGTATTGATACAGAAAATTTTAGTTTTTACAAGATTATCAGCTTCATTGTTGAATCATATGTTAAGTTAAACCACCATCTGGTAAATTTCGAAAAACCCATTATCGAAGGAGAAAGTAAGAGAGGTTATAGTTTTCACAAAGGAATTGCATTAGTAGAATTAAAGCCAACGATGTATTCTTTCACCCATAACCGTTATGGCATAGTAGAGGATACTGATATTATACGTTTAAGATTCTGGAGACTGTTTGCCACTGTTCTTAACGAAAGTGTAAGCAACCATATACTTAATGTTAAAAAAGATGAATTGTTAGATGACACTGCTGAAAAATTAATTTCTGATAATTTTCCATTTATCTCTAATTATCTGGGAGAGATTTCAATTGAAGGAAAAAAGTTGTCGATTGTTAAATTCGAAGAGAGTATCCCCCAACTAGAAGTTATTTGGAAAAATTATTTAGTTGGAACAATGAAACATAATCTGAAAAATGTAGATCAATATAAAACAAGAGTGGGTAATCTTATTGAATATGAAAGTAAGTTTCCAAAAGATATTATCAGATTTGATTGGAGAAACAATCTTCCAGATAAAGACGAATGTATCCCTGATGAATTTGCTGATTTTTATATAGATACCAAGGTTGCTCGCAAAATAGCACGAGTAGCATCGCTGATGTTAAATAGAATATTACAAACAAAAGGCTATGAACTAGTTGATCTGTGTTATTTTATGAATTATCAAGGTAATTTAATTCATTCAGAGATTACCCCTGACGGGATGAGGATTAGGAAAAAAAGTAATTCATTTGATAAAGATTTATGGCGACAAGGAAAAGATAAGGAAGTCATAATTAAAGCTTGGGATAAGCTGTATGGTGATTTAACAGAAGAAACTAAAAATTTAACAGATGAAATCGAGGATTTAAGAGATGAAACCGCTTAAGATTGCATTATCGAAAGGGAATTTGTTCAAAAGTACAGTCTCATTATTAAAAAAATCAGGGATTGGATTATCAATTGTAGAAAAAAACCATAAGCCTCGATCGACAGATAAAAATTTACAATTTTTTATTATTAAGCCTCGTGACATCCCTCATCTGGTTGAGAACGGTATGGTTGATGCAGGGATTGTGGGATTAGATATAATCAAAGATGAACGGGTGAAAGTAGAATTGCTTCTGGATCTTAAAACGATGCCTGTTTTCCTAGTACTTGCAACTGATGATGTTAGAAAAATCAAGAAAGATAGACTAAGGATTGCATCAGAATATCTTAACGTCGCTAAGGATTTTTTCAAATCAAGAGGAAAAGGTTATTCTTACATTAAAACAAACGGAGCAACAGAATGTTTCGCTGGAGAATTTGCAGATGCTATCGTTGAACATATACAAACAGGTGATTCTCTAAAAGCAAATAATCTTAAGATAGTGGACATACTCATGAGATCTAGCACTTATTTGATAGGAAATAAAGAGCTGAACAATGAAAAGAAAGCCCTTCTAACACTATTTATGGAAAAAATAAGCAAAGGTGTTACGAAAATAGATACCTCCTATCGAAAATTCTTGACTGAAGAAGAAATAAGAAAAGAGATATCCAAGGAGATTTAAAAAATGCTGCTTGAATTGGTTATCGATGGTCATGACGGAGCTGCTAAAACACCTGTAGTGGAAGGTGTTAGAGAAAGGCTGATTGAAAGGGGCTATTCTGTAGGAGCGTATGCACCATTTCAACTAGTTAAAAAAAGAATTCCAGAACCAAACATTAACTCCTATTGGGATGATGGAAGAACTGGTCTAGCTGTAGATCTACTCCGAGGAGTTATTGAAGAAGTTCGGGGGACTTCTACGGAGCAGGTAATCCTTTATGACCGCCATTGGATGACTATCTTTACAGAAATTGAAGGGACAGAATTGGCCAAAAGATGGGACGATTTTCCTCCTACGTATTTTATGTCAATAGCTACACCAGAAATTATAAAGGGGAGAAAACGGTTTGATCCTAGTTTTCGACATACTGCTTCTGACCAAGTAATCGAAGAATATTGTAGGAGATATAATCAATTAGCAGAACTGCACTCTTCTCATATAGTTGGAAGATTTGTAGTCAATGAACAGAGAGTTGATTTAACAGTTCCAATAAATGAGATAACCAGATATGCTCTTAGTAAGTTAGAAAGTAGAACAGGTACGGGATTAGAAGGTGAAATGATTCGCAGATTAAAAGAAGGGATTCGTAGATCAAAAAGAGGCAAGAAATGAAAGAATTGATAACCTACGATCATAATGTGCTATTCATTACACTAGATTGCTGCCGTTGGGATACTTATCAGAAAGCTGCAACCCCTAATTTAGATAAAATTGGGGAAGCAAAGAAAGCCCAAACCCCTGGCAATTATACGCTTCCAGCCCATAGTAGCTTTTTTGTAGGACATTTACCAAAACTAGATGATGATACTAAAGAACATTTTTATACGAGAGGAGGAGCTCAACTCTGGAGATTAACAACTTCTTTAAATGTAGGAACGGAAACGGTGGGAGTTAAGCTAGTTGGATCATCTATTTTAGAAGGGTATAGGGCAAAGGGGTATTCTATTAGGGGTTTTGGTGGAACACATTTTTTTGACTCTCCAAAGACTCAGCTACGCTCTTTATTTGAAGAAGGAGAATTTCATCACTTTGGTTTTTCAGAGCAATATTCCAGAAGGGATAAGAATGTTTTACCGTTGTCTAATCCGGAAAAAATTGCCGAAAGTGTTAAAGATAAAAAAAATTGGTTTGTTTTTATCAACGAATCGGCAACACACTTCCCATATCACATTGAACCAATAGATGATCAGATGGAAGAAATGATTAAAACTGCAGCTTTTTTGGGCCGGCAGTTTCTAGATGTTGATCCTAGATCATTTCCTAAATTAGGTTTAAAATTACATCAACTACAGGTTCAAGCGTTAGAATATGTTGATAACAAAGTAGGAGTTCTGTTAAATTTGCTTCCAAAGGATAAACCACTTCTAATTGTCATCTGCGCTGACCATGGAGAGTCTTTTGGCGAGGATGGAAGATGGGGGCACATTAACAATGGGGGTGAAGTGTTAACGGTCCCATTACTGATAAATACGCAATATACTCATCAGGAACTACAAAAATGATCATTCCAGCAATCGATTTAATGGATAATAAAATTGTCAGGCTTAAACAAGGTAAGGAAAAAACATTTGAAAGTTCTGACATAGATTTTTATGTTGAAAAATTTAAGTTATTTCCAGAGATCAATGTTATTGACTTGAATGCTGCATTAGATCATGAAGAAAATAAAGAACTGGTTAAAAGATTATGCGGAAAAATGAGGTGTAATGTTGGCGGAGGTATCAGGACAAAGGAGTTAGCTTTCGAATATCTTCGAGCAGGCGCAAAGCACGTCATCATTGGAACGAAAGCATCGGTGGAATTTTTATCGGAATTACCAAAACACAGGGTGATCGTTGCTCTCGATGTTAAAGAAGGTAAAGTATCTATTAAAGGATGGCAGGTAACTACTGAATTAAAATTAAAGGAACAAATAAAGAAACTAGACAATTATTGTGCTGGATTCCTAATTACAAATATTGATGTTGAGGGGAAGAATGAAGGGGTTAATCTTAATTTTATTAAAGAATTAGAAGGTTTAACTTCAAAAAGAATAATGGTTGCAGGGGGTATTTATTCCTATAATGAGGTGAAAGAGATACACCAATTAGGTTTTGACCAAGTTATTGGAACTGCCATTTATACAAAGAAACTAGATATTATCGAAGCACTTCTAAATATCATTGATTTTTCAAAAGGATTGATTCCAACTATAGTCCAAGACCAAAAAAGAAATGTTTTAATGTTAGCTTTTAGCAATAAAGATTCAATACGAAATACATTTGAAACTAAGTTAGCAACTTATTTTAGCAGATCTAGGGATCAGTTATGGCAAAAAGGAAACACCTCTGGAAATGTTCAGAAAATTATTTCTATAAACGTTGGTTGCGAAAGTAACTCACTAATATACACAGTAGAGCAGGAAGGAGTAGCATGCCATAAACAACAATATACTTGTTTTGGAGAACAAGAGTTTGATCTAACATATTTACTACAATTTTTAGAAAAAAAAGCGAATGGCATTACCAGAGCAACATATACTTCAAAGCTCTTAGAGAACGAGACAGAACTAAAGAAAAAAATAATTGAAGAGGCATATGAAGTTATTGAAGCAAAAAACAAAGATGAACAAATATGGGAAGTTGCTGATCTTATTTATTTTCTTCTAGTGTATATGGCTAAACATAAGATAACAGTTCAAGAGATATTAAACGAACTATCAATGCGACATATTACAGGAGGTTTAAATGAAAATAGTTACAGTCTCTGATTTACACATAGGAAAAGATAGTTGGGGAAGATTTGGATTAGAAAAAGCGGCAGCAGCAGCTGAAATAGAGGCTGACGTACTTTACTTTGGAGGAGATTTAGCTGAACCAGACAAAGATGACCCACAAAAAGGCTGGAAATGCTTTAAGCAAGGTTTAGAATTGCTAGCAAGATCATCGGCTAAGAAAAAACTGTTTACATTAGGAAATAATGATTTAGAGCAATTACAAAAAGCTAAACTTACAGAACATTATGAAGAGATGAGAACGCGAGTAAATGAATATGGTTTCCATCTTTTAGATGATACACCAAGCGTTATTGGTAATATTGCTTTTGTTGGAAATGTGGGATGGTATAATGGATCACTCTGGTGGAAATTTCCAGAGAAAACAGATTTCCCTAACGATAAAGAACAGATAAAAAGAGAAGCACAACGGTATTTTTGTGAGCAAGAATTTGCAGGAAAATTGCCGGAAGGATTTACTCCAGACCATTTTTATGAACATTGCAGAGAAAGATTAATCAAGCATCTTGATGAAGTTCATGCTAATGGAAATGTGGAAGCAGTAGTCCTGGGTATCCATTTTGTTCCTACTAAGCATTTTGTGAAAGGAGATAATCCTGAATTTGCATTTTTAAATTGGTATATGGGAGCAGAAGAACATGCTGAACATTACCAAAGAGAGAAGGTAGTTTTAGGATTTACTGGCCACACCCATCGTTCTGATGTGAGAACAGTAGGTAAACTTGATGTCTACAATTTAAGCGGGCCTAAACAACCAAGAGTTTTTGAAGTTTATAAGAATGAACATGGAATATATGAAGTTAAAGTAAAGTGATATGAAGTTAAAGTAAAAAGGTATGAAGCTAATGCTCGATATAAAGTCAATAGAATATACAGCTAAGTTCTAGTATAAAGCAGAATACATGAAGTAGAATACATGAAGCAGAGTTTAACCTAATTCTCTTGTGGCGGTGGCGGCAAAGGTAGCTCTTTTTTAACAGAAATTAATTTCTTTTGTGGCGGTTCGGTGTGAAAAAGCATATCATGTTTAATTTTTTCTTCTTCCCCATCAATAGTGGCCATAGGCATAGCTGTTGGTATAACCATCGATGATTTCTCTGCAAATCTCAACAGCTTTTCTTCAAGCTCAGCAATCTGCTGTTCAATAATCCTTACCTTTTCTGGATTAAGCTTATCATAGATTTTATTATAGTCTAGTTCCTGTTTGAGCATATCAATCCTATTCTTTAATGACTCAGTTCTAGCAGCTTTATCTTGTCGTTCTTCTATCCTTCGTTCGCTAAGGCTTATTTGTTCAGCTACTTCTTTCTGCGCTACAGTATCTACTAACAAGTGTGAGACTCTATTTACCTTTTCTACAATATTTTTATCTCCAGCAGCGCTCAGTTGTCTTTTTAAAAAGGCATTCTGTCTCTTTAAGTAAGCAATTTTAGCCGCTGCTTTTGTTCGCTCATCATTAATAATCTCTTCTAGATGAGTAATATCCTTTAGCTTGTTCTCTAAGTGAATGATCTCTTTGCGCAAGGTAAGCTTAGGTATCTTCTTTTGAGATGAAAGATATTTTATTTCATTAATTCTATGTTCAATTTCTTTGCGAGAAAATAATTCCTGCTGGCGATGTGTAATACCTGCTAATTTCATCAGTAATGAGTATGCTTGTAAACTAGTCATGGTTAATTACCTACTCTCTCATCCTTTATTTTTTATCGAAATATACCTCTTCTTTTACCCATGCCTGGGGGTGGCGGAGGGCTTAGTGAAGGCATAGGTGCTGGACCCGAAGGCATGGAGGAGGGTCCGGACATTCCAGGTGGCATCATTGAAGGTGTCATCGGGCCAATCATTGGGGGGGGCGCCATTCGAGAAGGTCCAGGCATTGATGGAACTCCCATAGTATGTTGCATTGCTGCTGAAGAAACCCTTTGCTCTTGTTTTGCTCCTCCCATAAAATTATCCAGTTTATCAGATATGGCAATTAATGCTCGGGCGATAGTTTCGTTCTGTGAAACTACATTAGCAACACTTTCATTCAATTTTTTAATAGTTAACCCAATCTCTTCACCTTTAGCATCTTCTAATGCTTTCTGGAATACTGCTTGAAGTTCATGGGTTGAATCTTTAAGGCTTTCAATTTCTAGAATAAGCTCATTAGCTTTACTGTCAGGTTGTGATAGCTTTTTCTTTAATAATTCTACTTCTGATTTTAAATCCTGCAATAATTGATGCGGAAGAATTTCATAATCTTCTACTTTTTCTGCCCCTGCCATTAGTATCACCCTTTTTAAAAATATAATTAACAACCCTCTTTAGTTATTAAGATTAATCAGATGATTTATATAAAGGTTGCGGAAGGGTTGGACTAGGTGTTGTGCAAAAATGATTCGCTTAAAAAGATAGCTTTTTATAATAACAGAATATACTTCTAGATATATACTGACTACAATGGTAATCTTACAGCTATTTGATATTGAAGGTAATACGACAGCACGAATAAAAAAGGTAAAATTTGAATCTGTAAAGAGTGGACGAGCATTTTATACATTTTATTTTTATGATGACTTACAAATAAGATGGCTAATTGAAGTGGTCATTTACATGGGGGGTATAATTGCTCCTGCAAACCAATGCGCCATACTAGCTTCTCCTGAAAGAGTTGATAAAGGAACTGTCTTATTTGCCTCAAATGGTTCTAGGAAAATATTTGCAAAATTTTGTTAAGTTCAAAATGACTACAATACTTTCTAGGTGAATTAACAAGAGATTATAATGTATCGTAACTGACACAATGATTTATACAGAAATGTCAGTTACTATACCAGAAAACAAACAACGATTTGTTTTCTGTACAAAAATGAAGTAGTTTCTTCACTTTTTTTTTATCTAAAAGACATAACTATTAGTATAATTATTTATGTCTTTTACTATAGCGGGAATAATAGTATTGAAAAGGAAGTTTATTGTTGTGCCTTGATTGAAACCAATACTTTAATATAGGTTAAATTATTCTTTTAACAGATGCTGGAATTACTATTAAGCATTATCACCATAATAGTTTTGATTGCCGCAACATGCTGTGACATTAAAAAAAGAGAAGTACCAGATTGGCTGAGCTATTCTTTTCTTTTTTCAGTAGTAGGGATAAGGGCAATTTTTTCTTTAGATCAAGGGTGGAATATTTTTCTGGGAGGTTTACTTGGATTTCTAATATTCTTTTCCATAGGATATTTCTTTTATCGCTGTAACCAATGGGGTGGTGGAGATACAAAATTGCTGATGGGTTTAGGCGCATCTATCGGGATAGATATCCCTCTTCAAAATAGCAGCTTAAACTTATTATGGTTTTTCTTAGCCATGCTCTTATTAGGAGCAGTTTATGGATTAATTTGGATGTTATATTTAGCAGTAAAAGAAAGGAAAAGAGTATTTCCTGAATTTAAAAAGAAGATAAGCGATCATCAAAAAATACATCTAGGTATCATTGTAGTGTCGCTGGTTTTAGCTTTACCCCTATATTTCAGCCTAGTATTCCTGCCTTTAGCAGTTTTCCCAGTAGTATTTTTTTATCTATTTATGTTGGTAGGAACTATCGAAAAGATTTGTTTCTACAAAAGAATTTCTCCGGAGAAATTAACTGAAGGTGACTGGCTAGTGGAAACAGTAAGACAGGACGGAAAAAGCATTGTGGAGAAGAAAGCATTAGAACAAGATGATATCCTCAAACTGCGGACATTAGCTAAAAAGAAAAAATTTACTGTCCTTATTAAAGAAGGAATCCCCTTTGTTCCTAGTTTCTTGATGGGATATATTGTTGTATTATTGGGGAATCAGTGGTGGTAACTGTTTCTAGATATATTTGGTATCTTTTCTTAAGAAAATATTAATCTTTAGTGCTAATTATAGAACTAGTGCTAATTATACGGCTATTTCCTTAATTCTTCATTAAACAATCGCAGGTTGTAGAATACAATAAGTTCTAATACCTGGCGCAAACGCTGGTCGTTCCTACGTGTAGCTCCTTTAGTACAGGAAAGATATTCTTCTAGAAGCCCAAGTGGTATATCAATAACTGGCAGGCTTACTGAACGCAAGAGATGAAATGTAAGCAGCCTGGTAGTTCTGCTGTTTCCATCAATAAAGGGATGAATATGCTGAAACTCATTATGAAAATAAGCCGCAAAATGAAAAATTTCTGGCAGCGATGGCTTCTTCTTTGCGATGAATTGGTTATATTTCAGAAGAAGATGCTCCAGTCTAATATTGATTTCGTTGATGGTAGCGATCTTAAAAGAGGGGTTATTTTTAATATGCACGGCAATAGTACGTATTTCTCCAGCTAAAGAAGGCTTGTGCTGAAGCGCAAGATAGTGATAATTCAAGATAGAAGCGATACTAAGTAGTTTATGTTCAGCAACATCTCGTAGCATTGCGCCCATGGCTTGTTGGTAATTGCGTACTTCTTCAATCGCTTCTAAGCCAAGAGATTCTGGAACCACTTGGTTTTGCAATAATTTTACGGTCTCTGGTAAGGTAATGGGGTTTCCTTCCAAATTTAAACTGTGTTGGATGAAACGCAACTGATATCCTGCAATTAAATTCAAATATCGATGAATATTCTTTTTCTGTAATTTATTAAACAGATATAATTCTTTTTTGAGAATCTGTTCTGAAACTTTAGGGAGGTTAATAGCAGTAGAAGAAAGGTTCAAGTTGAAAAAATCGCATATTTTTATTAAGAAAGAATGCGGCAAAAGTGAAGCTTCTATGGGCTTATGGGAAAAAATAAGCAAAAATCCACTTTTGCTAAGTATCTCTATGTACTTAGCGAATGTGCGAGGATTTATCTTAAAATCGTGTCCAGAAAACTTTTTTTTGCTTAATGCTCTTCTGAGAAAAAAAGCCATTTTTATATCGATGAGATGATTATACGGGAGATTATTAGCCAGACTGAAGCGTATTAGCCGATAAAGTAAAGTACTGCGTGAAGATAATTTTATCTGAAATCCCTTTTTTGATTTTTGCAGAAGGCCTTCCTGCTTCAGCCTAAGCATGGTTTGATAGATCTCCGCATAAGCGGATGCCGGCTTTTGAAAAATACGCAAAAGTTCTGGTGGTGAAACTGAAGTGCCTTTTGTATATACAGCCTCAAAGATATCATATTTCGTAACCATATGTCTTCAAAGGTGCAACACTTCTTAAATGTTTCTATTTGGTATATAATATTAATAATCTATTAACTTTTAGTACATTTTTAAACATTTTCTGTATTCGTTTAGCTCGGCGCAGTCTTTTGTAATAGTCCAAAAAATTTCACGATGGTGTAAAATACAACCTCAAGTCACTAACGTTTGTGACTTTGCTTCGCAAAGCTTTAGGGTGAATTTTTGCATGCTAAAAATGTGTTGTTAAGAAACCGTCTATTTATGGTGAGGTAAGACGATTTCACGCATTTTTATCATTTCAGACTAGAGATGGTTATATTCATTAAAATTTCCATTTTTGTAAAAGAATGAGTCGGGGGTTAAAATAATGAAGGGGCAGTTTTCCTTACGGCTCACTTTTCTTGAAGAACCGCATCTGCTTCAATTTCAATTAGCCATTCTGGATTAATAAAATTAGAAACCTCTACGAATGTAGATGCTGGTTGTATCTCTGAAAAGAATTCTCCATGCGCTTTTGCTGCATCTTTCCAAGTTTTCATATCTTTCAAGAATATTCTTGTTCTGATAACATCTTCAGGTTTACCACCAGCTTTCTCAATCACATCTTTAATAATGCTAAGACATTTTTTAGCTTGACCATAAACATCACCAG
>CAZNUS010000005.1:11724-62423 GCA_964576385.1 uncultured Methanosarcinales archaeon
CACCAGGACTTACTATGCTTCCATCTTCTGCGATTGGTGCTGTTCCTGTTACCGCAATAATGTTTCCAATTCTAACTGCTCGTGAAAAACCAATTTCTTTCTCTAATGGTTGACCATAAGTGATGTTCTTTCTTGCCATTTTTAATAGTTAATTTACTGTTGATCTATATATCTCTTTTGATTATTTTGAATCTTGATTAGGATAATCCAGCTGTAATCTTGCTAATAGGTTTTGATGGAAGATATCATACAACTGAATTCTGTGTGGTCGCAATATCGAATTCATTTCTTCTAAGTCTATTAGTCTTGTTGATCCATTTTCGTCAGCTTCAATTTCTTTCAAATCCCAACTTTTTTTATCTTGTAAAGCTCCACTTCCATTGTAATGGTAGTCTGCCGAATAGTTCGTTTGCAATGTATTCTTAAGTTCAAAACTTACAGAGCCCACTAAACAATACTTTCCTTCAACTGATTGTGCTTCTAAACCAAATCCCAAATCATTTATTATTTTGGTTAATGCCATTTGTATTACCTACTTAGATCTTTACTTTTAGTAAGTGGTACTCTGTCATATATAATACTATAACTTCACATTCTTTGTATTTTCGCAATATTTATATAACATACAACAGATATACAAAAATATCATGAGTTTAGACAAGATTGATTTGAAGTTACTAAGCATATTAGAGGAAGATGTACGCCAAACACTTTCACAAGTAGCCAAGAAACTGAAAACAAGCCAACAAGTTGTAAGTTATAGATTGCAGTCTTTACAAAAACGCAACATTATTGCTGGATTTTACTCTATGATTGATTTTACGAGATTGGGATATACTAGCTACCGTACCATGATCAGATTAAGCAACTTCACTCCACAAATACATGAAGAATTCATTAACTATCTTATGAAAAAATCGAACATATTTTGGTTAGTTGATTGTGGAGGAAGATGGGACTTACTTGTTAACATTCTTGCCAGAAATATTATTCATTATAATGAGATCTTAGGCGATATAAAAAACTCATTTCCCGAACACATACAAAACTTTGACATCCTGACCACTGTTGAAGTTACTTACTTTGGCAGAGATTACTTAACAAATCCTACAAACATACGATCTGGAATTCATATCGGCAAATTGGATGAGGTTTTGAATCCAGATAAAAAAGATTTACAAATATTGAATCTCCTATCTAACAACGCAAGAATGAGTTCAGTTGAAGTCGCTCAAAAATTAAAAATAAGTCCAAATACTGCAATGTTTAGAATTAAAAACATGAAGAAATCGGGTCTTCTTCTCGGATTTAAACCCCTTATCCATTTAGATAAGTTAGATTATACAAATTACAAAGCCTTAATTAAACTCCAAAACATTACAGAGAAGAAAGAAAAACAAATTATTAATTACTTGAAAAGTAATGCGAATGTTGTCGTTATAATAAAACTTATTGGCTCATGGGATTTTGAAATAGAATTTGAATTTAAAACAAAAGAAGATATGTTACTATTTACACGAGCAGTTAGAGACCAATTTAAAGATGTAATAAAAGAATTCGAAACTGTAACAATTTACCATGAGTACAAAATTAATTATTTTCCCGATGATTTATTATCTCAAAAACAATAAGAAAACGGAAAACTGCCTTCATATCTTCACGGGCTTGGCTTCGTTTAGTCGAGAGAACAAGAAACACTCTGAAATTACGAACTTCACCTAACGATGACTAAACGGCTACGTTCCACTTCGCCAAAATTTTTCCTGAAAGTTAAACGGTGGAGTTGGGGGCACGAAACTAAAAGAAAAAACTATTGCGGTAACTGTTGTTTTGGTCTATAAGTATCAACTAATTCTTCTACACTTTTGTAGTTAGCGGGATTATCTTGTATTGGTTGTAACAATAAATCCATTGTTTTAGTTCTAACAGGACCTTCAAAATTCATATCAACAAGAACATCCCATGCTGCACTTGCCTCAGCAGCTGTAGCGCAAGCTATGCCTAAATTACCAAGATCACAAAACTGACCGCCTGGGTTTACTGCAGTTGAACCAACATAATATCCAGCCGTTATACCTGTAGGTACCGCTCCAAAAGCGTCTGCATCAGGATCATGACGCAAACCAACCAAATATCCATAGGCTAATACCAAGTGATGTTTTTCTGCCATTGGTATTGGGCACAAACATTAATTTATAAAGTTTTCGTACCTGCTAGTAATAACACTAAAATATAGTATCGAACATTAATCTCATTCTAATAATTTATCGCTACTATACTATAAAATAACCTTCAGTTATTTTATGTACAAAAATGAATAGTTTTTCATTTTTTGTATATGAAAAACATGACTATTTAGATTATTAATTATGTTTTTTAGTATATAAGCGAAATCTTTGTTAAAGAAAATCGACCACCATCCGTCAATATCAAGTCACTTATCAAGTCATTTCGCTACGCTTCATTCGTGACCTGCCTTTGGCAGGCGTTCGTGAGTTGCTGATGAGCAACCACTAGTGGAAAAAGCATATTATAGTTTTTAGCGTCAGCGTACTTGTAGTTTAGGTCACAAAAAATTGGATTTAACATAATTTTAATAGAGTATCTTGTGGTGCTTTAAGAAATATGAAGCTTAAGATTCTTGCTCATCGTTTGCCACTATTTTCGATATCTTTTTATATTACCGGATATTGCTATAGTATTAATTAAGTTTTATACAAAGAGGTGTAAGCATGAATAAAAAAGGGGATCTATCATTGTCTATTACAGCAATAGTAGTTATAGTTATTGCTTTTGTTGTTCTTGGTCTGGGGTTAACGTTAACAAGAACTATCTTTAAAGGAGCACAGGAAAAGCTTCCTGAAGCATTTGCAGTTACACAATTGGAAGCAGAGCCTACATCAGAGAACCCCATTACACTTCAGCAGACCATAGAAATTGGCCGTGAGCAAGAGAAAACAATGACTATTGGATTTTATAATAAAGGAGAGAATACTGCCACTAAAGCAACCTTTACCATTACCAGCTGTGTCAGGGGCGGAGTAGAAGTAGAAACATTGCCGACTGTTGATTCTATCTCACAAGATGTTTCACCAAGCTCAGCAAAAGGGTATAGTGTTATCTTAAAAGAAAATGGGTTGACAGCAGGACAATATATCTGTACGATGGCCGTATGCAGCGATTCCACCTGTAGTCAAACACCGTATGACACCAAGCAATTTTTCCTGAAAGTTGTTGCTTAAGCTCATGGAAAGATAACGTAGTTTAAATGATGATAAGCAATTGTAGAAATAGGTTTAATCGGAAAGCCGCCATAGAACTTTCCGTAAATATGCTGGTAATTATTACTATTTCTTTAGTTATGTTAGGGTTGGGTGTTTCCTTACTCTATAAATTTATAGGAAGTTCTATTGAGAGAAAGGGAGAGTTAGACCTATTAACTCAGCAGGAATTACAGAGATTGCTGATTGACGAAGGAAAAAAATTAGCTCTTCCTTTGCACATAGCTAACCTTAATGCTGGAAAGAGCCACGTTTTTGCTATCGGAATTTTAAACATGGGCAGCGGTTCTGATGAGTTTTACCTAAATATTAAATTAGATCAAGCATTTGATCAAAGCAACAAGGATATAACTGCTGTCGTAAATCCTCAGCTATGGCTACTTTATACTAATAAAGTGCTAAAGATAAAAGAAGGTGAGCATCATACTGAGCCGATTATGGTTGATGTTCCAAATGATGCAAAAAAAGGGAAGTATATTTTTAATGTTAAGGTCTATAAGGATTCTGATTATTCTACACAATACGAAAATACTCAAAAATTTATAGTTAATGTTGGTTAAACTATTTATTCCTAGGTAGAATCTACTCTTTTATCAAATGTTAAGATTCATTATCTCATTGAGATATTTTTTAGGATCTTTAGCTTTTGGAATAGTATGTCCGATGAGAACTCCCGATGCGCCTAGCTTTAGGGCCATTTTAATATCTTCTTTGCTGTGTACTCCTGCGCCGCACAATAATCTAGTCTTTTTCTGTTTAATCAATTGTACTGCTTTAGTGATAATGCTCGGATGTGCTGAAACAACAGAATATTCTTTGCCGATCAACTCTGGCGGCTCATAAGCAATAAACTCCGGGTTTAATTGAGCAACTGTTTTTAATTCAGATAAGGAAGATGCACAAATAATTACCGTTAACGTATTAGCCTGGCAATGTTTAACAGTTTTTTTAAGTATATTAAAAGGTAATTTTTTTTCCGAATGATTAAGTAAAGTTCCGGAAATACCTAATGCTTTCAGACTCTCTACAGGAATACTGCCGGTATAAGCGCCTAATGTAAAATCTGCATGCTGTGAATAAACGGGAATTTTAACCGCAGAAGAAACTTCCTTCAAATCCAATATACTTGGAGCTATAGCAATATCAAATATCTTACTTTTAACTTGAGCTATCTGCTTAGCTAAAACTAATGCTTTTTCTCCGACAGCTTCTGGATAATTCTTAAAATTAATTAAGATCAGTGGTTTCATCCATCACCTTTTTTTTTACCTAACCCTACACTCGAAAAATCATCAGCCTAGCCTTTTAAAAAATTATTTCTTCACTTTGTATTTAACATCGATAGTTCCTTTAGAATGACCCATAGCTTTATTTATTTTAAATTCCTTTTTTCCTTTTTTTCTTCTGCCTATTCTTCTAAATACTCTAAAAATATATCCAATAATGAACCCAATAATCAGTAAAGGTATGATAAATAATAATATCTGCACTATGGAAATGACAAATATTCCTACTAGAACTACCACAAAAATAATGGAGAATATTACAATTAATAAGGCTTTAATGCCTCTTGAAAAGATAATCATACATCTAAGAAAATCTCATAGTATAAAAATGCTTCTTTTGAACTTAAGGCTTATACCGTTCCATCGTCCTAGGGAAAGGAATTGCATCTTTAATATTATCTAAACCACAGATCCAGCTGATAATTCTTTCAACACCCAATCCAAATCCGCCATGTGGAACAGATCCATATTTTCTGGTATCTAAATAAAAGGTATAATTTTCTAGATCTTCGCCTTGCTCCAATAATCTTTGTTTAATCTTTTCAATATCATGCTCTCTCTGCGAACCACCGATAATTTCACCATAGCCTTCCGGAGCGATAAAATCGCAGCCTTGTACTGTTTCTGGATTTTCTGGCTCCTCAATCATATAAAATGCTTTGACGATTTTTGGATAATGCGTACAGATAATAGGAACATCATAAAGAGAACTTAATTTATCTTCCTCGATAGTTCTCAGGTCCTTGCCCCACTCGATATCCATATTACATTTTTCTTTTAATAACTTTAAAGCTTCAGTGTATGTCATGCGTACAAATGGTTTCTTGATGATAGGCTCTAATTTTTTAACATTCCTTTCTAAAACTGCTAATTCTGACAGGTTAATCTCTAATACTTTTTTAACTGCATGTTTAATCAGCTTTTCACCATGGTCTTGGATATCTTTAAAGGTTGACCAAGCCATCTCCATCTCCGCATGCCAGTATTCTGTTAAATGCCGGCTGGTTTTTGATTTTTCCGCGCGGAAGCTTGGGGCAATAGTATAAATCTTTTCTAGAGAAAATATTGCTGGCTCTGCATAGAGCTGCCACGTTTGCGCAAGAAAAACATCTTTTTTACCAAAATAATCCACGGAAAATAAGGTAGATCCACCTTCACATTGCACTGCCTGAAACATTGGTGAGTGATACTCATAGAATCCTTCTCCCTTAAAATACTCATCTATAGCAGCGAATATGGTGCTCCTAATTTTTAAAATAGCCTGCATTTTTCTGCTTCTTAACCATAGATGGCGGTTATCGGCAAGAAATTCTATGGATTGATCTTTAGTGATAGGATAGTTCTCACTTTTTCCAACAATGGTAAAATCGTCTACATGGATCTCGTAACCGGTAGGGGCTCTCTTATCTTCTTTAATCTGGCCGATAATCTCTAAAGAAGTTTCTATCTGAAGATGATCTATTTCTTCCCATCTTTTTTCAAAATCTTTCCGTTCAAATACACATTGGATAATATTGGTAGAATCACGTAAGGTAACAAATTTCAACTGATTGCTGCCTCGTTCACGATGTACCCATCCTCTAACGGACACGCTTCCTTTTCCTAGTCGCATAGCTTCTGCTATGGAACGATAAGCTTTTTCCTTACTAAGATCTTTATTTTGGTTCATTTTAGGAAGGTTATTTTGCCGATTTTATAAATATTGTTGTGTCTATTCCTTCAGATTTTGACAAATAATAAAAATGATCTAATCAGCACAACTGTTTCATCCTTTATATTTTATCATATTCTTCTAGACGTTCTTCTATCATATCAATTATCGTAGAAGTTGCTTCATCTAAAGTGCTGTAGATCAAGGAAATTCCAACTGAAATTCTTGCTGCTGCTATACAACTATCTTCTTTTGTTTTAATCCATGCCGACAAGCTGGAACTGTCTCCACAAATACCCTAAATTACTATATATTCTCTCCTGTTATTTTCTCCCCTCGACCCATACTTTCTAAGAACAATTTTTTTATTAGTATATTCCAAAAATAATGGGGACTATTGCCAAAAAAACGAAATATTTATATACTTGTTGGAACATTTGTTCCAAAGTTAGCGAAAAAGTGGAATAAAATCCACCCTAGAACTTAGCTAACAAAACCAAAAAACCAACAAAGTACCAACAAGAGGGGGTGGCGAAACACAGCCACCCTGTTTTAATGATTGTTTATATCCACACCACCTCCGCGCCAAAGGAATGGCGCGGCGGCCCTTTTTAACAATCATTCTCTATAATTTAATGAAGGGGGAGAGGCAAATGCAATGGGTTATTCCCTTGATGAGAAAGACCTGCAGATAGTAGAGGTATTACAGGAACATGGTGATTACACTACTAGAGATATCGCTAAAGAAACTCTTCTTCCGATAACTACAGTTCATAATCGTATACAAAAGCTAAAAACTGATGGTATTATCAAGAAGTTTACTATTGAAGTTGATCCTGATGCTGTTGGCAAGGGGTTTAAAGTTTATGTTCTTATCTCCGTTAATTTAGAACAGATCAAACAGCTAAAGAAATCACAATATGATATCGCTAAAGAATTAAAAAGCTTCTATTTTACAGAGCGGGTTGATGTAGTTGCTGGTGGGACGGATTTAGTGTGCATCGTCAAAGTAAAAGATGTAAAGGAATTTGATAAGGTTCTTCTCGATAAAATACAGAAAGTTGATGGTATTAAAGAAACGAAATCAATGGTTGTCATTCATGGTAGCTGAAGTCTTTTGGCAGCATCTGTGATCATTCTATAGACATACCAATTAGCTCCATTCGGACCGCCATACAATTCTTTTAAAGCTTTAACATCATGCCCTAAAGAAAATACTTCTGTTAATGCTATGGCTACTGCAGGAGCGCGGTTTCTACCTCTAGAGCAATGAACCAATAAAGCTTCACATCCACCCATTCCCTCCCTGAAATCAGTAACAATAGATTCTGCTGTTCTTGAATCAATCATCCTGCCGGCGCCAACTCCTGGCCAGACATCATCAAAGACATACTGATGGACAGTACGATACAGGGAAGAGGCAACTAATTGGGGGATCTCAGTATCACCTGAAGAAAGAACCTGGATAGCATAGGTTGGTTTGTCTGGCTGATGGTCAATAGCGCCTGATGCAATCTCATTATCATCAGCGTCCAAGGTTCGCCACAACCCTCTGATAAATAAGTCCATTTTTGAAAGATTAGAAAAAGGAATATTTAATGATTATGGATGAATCAAGAAGTAAGCAAATACAACAAAATATTATTAAAGCAAAGCTAAATATTATCCACAATGGACCCGTAGCCTAGCCTGGATAGGGTGACAGCCTCCTACAAGAGAATAGTGTATTCTTATGAAGAGAGCTGTAGATCGGGAGTTCAAACACAGATCTCCCAGATCTGGTAGGGGGATTCGCGGTCACTCACGTTCCCACTCATAAGATCTGGGAGTCATTGAAAGTCTCCCCGGGTCCGTTTTATTTTTATTTTCTATTTTAACAAAAAAAAAAAAAAAAAAATAATTCAAACCTAAAATCCGATGATGATCTCTAGAGTAATCCTTATGTAGGATGAAGAGAGTTAACTGAGGGTGGGTAAATTTAAAAAGGGGAATACTTGCGGTATAAAAATGGTTAAAATTTCTAGAATAATGTCTACACAACATCCTGACAATGTAACTATCCCTTTCTTTGCAGAAAATTCCGTCATGAACGGTGATGATGAGATAAAAGAAGCTTTTTTTGTTTTTTCAGAATTGGGTATAGATGAACAGCTGTGGGATACTGAAGGAAAAGAAGCAGATAATTTTGTTGTTAAAAAACTGCTCTCCAATCATCCAGATTTTTTTAAAAAAAATATTTTAGGCAAAGATAAATTTATCACTTTGCGTGTGCCTAACCCAGAGATAGAAACAGATGAAGGCAAAATTTTAATGGAAGCTATGCATTCCATACCTCGTAATGCTGACCTTGGGAAAAAATTTTATGGGAATTATTCTGCGCCGATATTTGAAACATTCCTGCCGATGTGTTCTTCAGAAAAAGAAATAATCAGAGTGCATGAATATTACAAGCGGTTTGTTATCGGAAAACAAAAAGAACAGATGTATGATAATGATATTAGTTTAGCTGATTGGGTTGGAGAACTGCATCCTGCTGATATTAGGGTGACTCCTTTATTTGAGACTAAAGAAGCGCTCTTAAATGCTGACAAATATGTAGAGAAATATATTCAGTTTGAAAAAATAAAAGAGATGCAGCGAGTCTGGTTTGCGCGCAGTGATCCAGCAATGAACTACGGGTCGTTGGCCAATGTTCTTCTTGCCAAAATAGGATTAAATAGGTTGCATCTGCTTCAACAGAAAACGTCTGTAGAAATTTTACCAATATTGGGGTGCGGTTCAGCTCCATTTAGAGGGAATTTTAAGCCTGGTAATGTAGAACATATGCTTAAGGGATATCCTAGCGTGCAGACGTTTACAGCGCAATCGGCATTTAAGTACGATTTTCCACTTAAAGAAGTAATAGACGGCATAGAAAAAATAAAAAGCACAAAAAGAAAAGAGCCCTTACCGATAGATGAAGAGTTCTGCACTAATCTGATTAACAAGATTGAGAAAGACTACCAAGGATCAATTCAGTTGCTTGCTCCCATAATTAATAAGATAAGCCATTATGTTCCTCCTAGAAGAAAAAGAAAACTTCACATCGATCTATTTGGCTATTCTAGAGAAAGTAAGGGAGTAACATTACCGAGAGCAATAACATTCTGCGCCTCTCTTTATTCTCTAGGGCTGCCTCCGGATCTGTTAGGATTATCTACACTTACTGCTTCTGAAATTGAAACAGTTCGTCAATACTATCCTACCATCGATTTGGATATCGCAGATGCGTTAAAGTTGTTTAATAAAAATAATCTTCACATTTTTCCACTAGAAGTGCAAAAGAAAATTACTAATGCGTTAAAATTGTTTGAATATGAAGTTGATGAAAAGCATGCTGAATTAACTGCTAAAGCGGCATCAGCTTTTGCTCATGGCAGCGAAGAATTACGGGAAATGATCATGCGAGCTGCCCAAGTAAGAAAGTTTTTAGGATGATAAAAAGTGATCTAAGTAAATAGGCTGGTAGGAGGTATTAGTCCCACTATTAAGGGATAAATTTATAAGTGTTAGGATCTTTTTTTGAAAAGATAGTTATGATTCAATTAATAGTTCTAGATTATATCGGAACCCTTGCTAGCGGATTACCAGAGACCTATTTCTATCGCTCTGGCGTGAGTGATTTTTTAAAGAGAAATAACCTACCAGC
This sequence comes from uncultured Methanosarcinales archaeon, assembly GCA_964576385.1. Taxonomy (GTDB): domain Archaea; phylum Nanobdellota; class Nanobdellia; order Woesearchaeales; family GW2011-AR9; genus JACOZM01. The sequence goes on from CAZNUS010000005.1 coordinate 21,631, forward strand.
AACTGTGTTTACTGATCTGAGTAGAGAGGAAGCTGAAAGAGGGTTAAGAGAAGATTTGAAAAAATTGGGAGTTACACCTTACCTTAGAGAGCCATTTTTTTTTAAAGAGTCCTTAGATCAAGATCGACATAAAAATCTAGGGTTGGTGGCTCAACACTTTGGTGTTCATCTTAATGACACTGTCATGATTGGAGATCATAAACAAGATTTCGACTCAGCTAGAAAATATGGTACAAGGATTATTATTGTCCCGAGATTAGGTGTTACCATAGGCTCAAAGCCTTGCACAGCGTTGGATTTTCGGGAATTGGGAGACCTTCAAAAAGAATTTGCTTTGGATCAAGTTCGAGAGATTAATTTTTATCGGGAATGGGGAAGTGAAACAATCCATAAGAGTAGCGGAGATTATACGGGTGATTATATTGGTGGATAAAATTAGACGCGAAAAATGCATGATTAATTATAATTCCTTTCCTTCAGGAATTTTCTCAGACTTTTCTTTCTGATAATTTTCACATGCACGTTGCAGAAACTTGTCTATTTGATGAACCTCAGATGGAGAAAGGTACATATCTTTGTTTTGATCAATTATGCTAAATGTTACTCGTTCTGATTCAGGACTATCTCCCCATTGGTAGGAACTAAAAATATTGCATCTCTTATCAAAGGAAGCTCGTTCAGAATAATAACCTGCTAATGTTCTCACGACATAAACTTCCTCCCTAGACATCTTATATCCAAATGATAATTGTTTTGCAGTTATATCTTGTATTGCAGTTATATCTCGAATAGCCTGGGATGCTGGCGCTGAACAGGATGCCATGAATAAGAATATGGCTGTTTTAGCATATCTGAATTTCATTTTTTAAAGCCTCGTAGGAAATAATTTGTAAGGGTATTTTAAGTAACTAACATTATTTAGGATGATCATGCCAAAAATTCCTAGTAGGTATTGGGAAACATTCTCTTAACCATCAAGCATATCATTTCAATAATTATTTAAATTATAGCCTCTTTTAAGGATAAATGGCTTCCCTCATCGATTATTCTATAGAAGGTCCGAGAATCATCCTTACTTCCTTTAAGAATCGTTTTTTTGTAAAAAAATACAAGGGAAATGCAACGGAAATTTGCGAGCAAATAGTTAAGGATTGCTGGAATGGCCGTTATTTTAAGACGTCTACTGGAAATTTTGCGCAATTCTGGAGCCGTGATTTTGGCTGGTGTACTCAAGCGTTATTAACATTAGGCTACCAAAAAGAAGTCCATCATAGTCTAAGATATTCCTTAAATCGCTTTTCTAAATATAAGCAGATTACCACTACTATTACTCCTTTCGGAAAGCCATTTGATTTTCCTAAGCCGGCAGTTGATTCCTTGCCTTGGCTGGTACACGCGATTAGAACATCAAAGTTTCATTACCTTCCTTATCAGCATTTTCTGAATAGAGAGATTGAAAAATATTTTAATTATTTTATTGATCAGCAAAGCGGGCTAGTCAAACCAGACCTTCACGTTTCCTCCATGAAGGATTTTTCTATTAGAAGAAGCTCTTGTTATGATAATTCCATGGTAGGAATGCTTGCTCACGACTTAAAAGCAATGAAATTAAATAATCCTTTCAAAAATTATGATTATCCATCTTTAATTAAGAGGCATTTTTGGAATGGACATTTTTTTTATGACGACCTGAAGAAAGGCAACTACATCGCAGGAGATGCTAATATTTTTCCTTTCTTAACAGGGATATGCAAAGATAAGGAGATGTTAACATCAGCAATTCTTAATATTCAACATGCAGGGTTAGATCAGCCTTTTCCTTTAAAATATACCTCGAGCAGAAAAGAAGTTGAGTTTATTTTTCAGGAATTGTTTATGAGAAATTATGAAAGCAACAGCATCTGGATGCATCTGAGTCCATTATTTATCAAGTTAGTTAAGCAAATAGATCCAGAGAAGGCTAAGGAATATAAAGAGAAATGTGCTTCTGTAATTGAGCTGCATAAGAATTACTTAGAAGTTTTTTCAGAAAATGGCAAGCAATTCTCTAGCGTGCTATATTACTGCGATTCAGGGATGCTCTGGGCAGCTAATTATTTGGTGCTATGAAGTGTATTAAGAGAGGTTAATCCAACAAAGTTACTACCTATCAATGGTTCTATGCGAAAGGTTTAAATAAAGAGTGTCTATCAGCTAGAGGTATGCAACTAAATCTTAGAGAGCTTCGGCAACCGTTGGAACTAGCACTGGAACAATATCAACGCCAATATTTTACTTTTAAATTTGAAAAATTTTCTGATTTACATCCTACTCCAGAAAAGCCAAATCATGCTAGGACAGTTGTTCCTATATCTTATCGAGGAACATACATTGGAAATATGTATGTGATAGTCTTTCTTCCAGGAGATGCTACGGGAGATGAAAATTCTTACAAACTTAACCAGGTAGTTATTCCCAGTCATATTCTTTATCAAGAAAAAACAAGCAGAGTGATTCCACGAGCTAAGAAAGGAATTGTTTGCGAAGGGTTCTTTCCTTTATTTTCTCAGACTGTTGAGGGAAGAATTGTGCCATTTGCCGCTTCACTAGAAGAATTAACGCTTGATGAACAAAGAAGAGTAGTTCCAGCTTGGACGTTAGGAATGGAACCACAGGAGTATGTACAAGCACTACAAGGACAGCAAGAGATATTTCCAACTACTTATTTTACTGTTGGGACTAATTCTGTTCAGGAAAGATTCGGAGATCCTCATTGCGTCCATCATCAACCGCGGGGAGCAGCGCTTCAAGTAGCTGGTTTCCTTTCTATTAGCGAAGAAAATAGTCCTTTGCTTTCGATGACGGAGCGCTGGTTAATGCCTGTTGGCAAATATTAGTTTATTTATAGCGACAGTTATATTTGATAAGATTACTCTTATAATTTTTAATTATATTCTCTAGCATAGCAATTCTTTAAAAACAAGTGCTGTATCAGCACATTATGACGCCGTATTTCTCCATAATCATTCCTGCTTGCAATGAAGAAAATTATATAAGATCCACTTTGCATAGCATCAAAAACCAAACTTACCAGGATTTTGAAGTTATTGTTGTTGCCAATGGATGTACCGATAAAACTGAAGAAATGGTTAAAAAAAGAGCCGATGAAAAATTGCGTCTTCTTTCCTTGCCTAAAGCTAATGTTTCAGTTGCAAGAAATGCTGGAGCATTAAATGCCCAAGGAGAAGTGTTAGTTTTTTTAGATGCAGATACACAATTAATGCATGATTCCTTGCAAAAGATTCGACAGCAGTTTTTGCCGGAGCATTCGGTTGCAACTACTACTGTTATTCCTGATGATAATACTCTAAAATTTAGATTGCTGATGGGCTTAAAGAATATGGGGATGAAATCTAAGATCTGTCGAGCATTTGGCGGAATATTTATTTGTAAAAAAGAGCATTTTCAGCAGGTTAATGGTTACAATCCAGAGATAACCGTCAAGGAGCATGGGGTTCTGCGGGAAAAGATGGAGAAATTAGGGAAGTACAGTGTTATCGATACTTCTACCATCACTTCTATGCGCCGCTATAAAAAACAAGGATTGGTTAGTGCAGGAGCATTCTGGATGAAATATCTTCTTCTAAAGAAAAATGGATATGAGAAAGTTAGATAATTATAAATAGGTGTAAGCAATTCTGAGACTATTAAAAAAGAGGAAAGATGATTATTACCATCGCGGGAACAGCAGGTAGCGGTAAGTCCACTGTTGGAAAGAAATTAGCCAAGAAACTAGGCTATAAGCATTACTCTATGGGTGATTTCCAGCGGATTATTGCTGGAGAAAAAGGTATTTCTATAATAGAGTTAGGAAAACTAGAAGAAAAAGACAAGAGCATAGATCTCTTGGTCGATAAAAAACAAAAAGAACTAGGAAAAAAAGAAAATAATTTTGTTATAGATTCAAGACTGGGTTTCCATTTTATTCCTAAGTCTATAAAAATATTTATTGATGCCGACTTAAAAGAAAGAGCTAGAAGAATCTTTGCTGATAATAACCGGAAAGAGAGTTATAAAAGTATAGAGGATACTGCGAGAGGGATAAGAAAAAGAGAAGAATCAGAAAAAAAAAGGTACAAAAGATATTATGGGGTAAATCATCTGGACAAAGATAATTACGACCTGCTGATAGATTCTACAAATTGTTCTCCTGATCGTATTCTCAAAATAATTCTACAGTACTTGAAGCAAAAAAAATCTTAAAATTACCCACAAAACAACAATAAACCTTATAAATAAGCGTTTAAAATAAACAGCTATGGCAGAGAAAATCCAGAAAAATGATTTTATTGTTCTTGATTATACTGGGAAGCTAACTGATGGAACTGTATTTGACACTACTTTAGAAGATGTAGCTAAAAAAAATGGTCTTGCAACTGAAAAAAGAGTATTTTCTGCAGCTAAGATCTGTGTTGGCGAAGGGCAAATTCTTCCTGGATTAGATGAAAAAATAGTTGGAAAAGAAGTAGGGTCATCTTTTACGGCAAATTTAACACCGGAAGAAGCTTTCGGCAAACGTGATATTAAAAAGATAAAAATAGTTCCGGCAAGCACTTTCAAAGAACATAAAGTTCAGCCTTATCCGGGATTGCAGATCGATGTTGATGGAGAAATGGGCTTAGTCACAAGAATTGCTGGTGGAAGAATTATGGTCAATTTTAACCACCCTTTAGCTGGAAAAGAAGTTATCTATGATGTAGTCATTAATAAAAAGATTATCGATCCGAAAGAAAAGATAGTTTCATTTCTGAATACTACTCTAAGATTACCTGAAGATAAGGTTGCTGTGGAAATAACAGAGAATTCTGCAGTTGTAGAAATACCTTTTGAATTACCTCCACAGTTTGTTGAAGCATTCGGTAAGAAAATTGCGGAGATGGTTGGGTTAAAAGAAGCTAGATTTAAGGTAAAGGAAAAAAAGTAAAATCCGTATTCTAAGGGAAGCAGGATCATTGAAAAATTAACTCCATTTCCCAGTACAACAATATTTATAAAGAACTAATCGTCTTATTTTTCAGTAGAAGATACTGATAGTATTGTTGAAAAAAGGGATGAGGGAAAGATGATGAATTATACTAGCAATTCTAATTATCAGCAGCCCAATCGGATCCAAGCTCAGGAGATTTCTCACCAAAAAGCTAATGCGGACATTGACGCAGAACTTCAGGAACTGATTGCCAACCAAAAAACTAGAATTAAGGTTGTTGGGGCAGGAGGGGCAGGCAATAATACTATCAACAGGATCTCAGAAGTGGGTATTAAAGGCATTCAAACTATCGCTATTAATACAGATGCACAGGATTTATTATACACTACGGCTGATAAAAAATTACTTATCGGAAAACAGCTTACGCAAGGATTAGGGGCAGGTTCTAATCCACGCATAGGAGAAGAAGCAGCAAAAGAAAGCGAGCAAGAACTGAAAAAACTGTTAGAAGGAGCGGACATGATTTTTATCACCTGTGGATTAGGTGGTGGTACCGGAACTGGAAGCGCTCCTTACGTTGCGCAGCTGGCCAGAAAAATGGGGATATTAAGTGTTGCTATTGTCACCATGCCTTTTACTATGGAAGGATCCCATCGTTATGAAAATGCCATTATTGGTTTAGAGAAGCTTGAGCAGAGTATTAACACCTTAATCGTTATTCCCAACGAAAAATTGTTGCAATTAGCGCCAAATTTACCATTGCAAACTGCATTTAAGGTAGCTGATGAAATTTTAACCAATGCTGTTAAAGGAGTGGCAGAATTGATTACTAAAGCAGGGTTAGTAAATCTAGATTTTGCTGATGTTAAAACGATTATGAGCGAAGGAGGGGTAGCTTTGATTGGATTGGGAGAATCTGATGCAGAAAATCGTGCTGATGAATCCATCATGAAAGCCTTGGAAAATCCTTTGATTGAAGTAGATATCTCTAATGCAACCGGTGCGTTAATCAATATTTCCGGAGGAGAAAATCTTTCGTTGGAAGAGTGTAGAAAGATAGTAGAAACTGTCAATCAGCGTCTTGATCCAAAAGCTAAAATTATTTGGGGAGCACAAATATATAAAGATTTGGAAAGAACAGTTAGAACTTTAGTTATAATCACGGGCGTTAAATCAGAGCAGATCTTTGGCCAGGAATATTTACATAAATCTAAACGAAAGGAAAATATGGAAAAAGAGCTTGGGATAGAATTTGTGAAGTAGGTTCTAATGTTCTGGTTATTATCCTTTATCCTAGTTATTAGTAACTATTTATACTAAAATTCGCAATAAACCGAACATTTAATAGCGAATTTTATATAATATAAAATACCATTATTTGTTCGAAATCTATGGCATTTTAGTATAAATTAATATTTCTTAACTTTTAATCTTGGGATGTTTAGGTTGTTTGGTCTTAGCTCTTAAAACGTCTGCTACAGCATTGTAATCTACATCTTTCCCAACTATTGCGTTAAACATTATATCCTTAAATTGTTGACTCCACGTATTGCGTAGCCCGTCAGAAGCATCATGATAAGCAACAACTGCGCTGAATAGATGGCCTATGGCAAGTATTCTTTCTAGCATAATATTCCCTTCATTAAATCTATCATAAGAACCTTCATTATCTTCAAAACCTCTGAAAAATGCATCCTCTGCCTGAAGGAACGTACTTGCATCAAAATAGTTAAATAGGTTCATCCGAAAAGGGTAAAACTCTAGTGCCGGTACGCCGGACTGGCAGAATTCCAAATCAAAATACCCACTAGGTTTACCGTTAGCATCTACTAAAAAGTTCATTGGATGTAGATCAGTTAAAATGAGGACTGGAGGACTACTGGCTGTTCTTAAACTGCTATTTAAGCGATCAAAATCTCTTCTAAAATAACTGGTTATTTCTGCGGTTTCACGTTCAGTTAAAGAATTAGAATGTTCCGCTCTCTGTAATTTTAAAGAAATGATCTGGCTTAACCTAAGTCTAAACTCAGAAATACCTGCAGGAGAAACATTATTCCTGCTAATAATATCACCATAACTCGCAAAATGAACCTGTTGAGCTTGAGCTATATCTCGTCCCAAAAAGTACATAGACTTAAGAAAATTATCTAGATCATAATCGGTATCTTCTAGATACTTTTTCCAATGTACTCCAGGAAGTTTTTCAACTAGCATGAAAGATACATCTTTTGTACGGTGAAGACCATACACTTTTGGAGCAGGAAGTCTAGCTTCTTCTCGAACTATTTCACAAAGATTTGTTTCACGTTCAAGAGATAATTGTCCATTGTAATGAAAATCTCTTCTAATGCCACCAATAGTTAGTGGAGTATCATTTTTTTCGAATCGGGCAATTATAGAAATATCTCCATCCAAGATTATGTTAAAACAATAATGGCTTCTTCCTTCAGAAAAAGATGTCGTTGATGATACTGGATAGCCATATGATTCAAGAATTTGTTTTACAGTATCTTCATCCATAGTTCTAATTCCAATGGGCTTACTTTAAAAACTTCGCTAAAATGACCTATATATCCCAGATCATAAATCACAACAAAAACTTTATAAAACCACCTCTTATTTTCTCAGCAAATGGAAGATTCTGCACCAGTTAATGAGCAACCGCCTATAGTAGAAGAGAATCCAGGAAAGGTTAAAAGATTCATTAAAGAATGCGTAAGAGTGTTAAGAATCACTAAAAAGCCTAGTAAAGAAGAATATTGGACACATGCTAAAGTAACAGCATTAGGTATAGCTATTATAGGAGCATTGGGTTTTATAGTGTTCCTTCTTGCACAGGCATTTTGAAACGAGGGAAAAATAATGGTTGAATCACAAATTTATGGTATCAGAACTGCAGCAAATCGCGAAGATCAAGTAGTTGACTATATGATTTCTAAGCTGCAGAAAGAAAGTAAGTTATCAATATATTCTATTATCAGGCCACATGGAATGAGAGGATACATCTTTATTGAAGTCGGATCAAAGGGAGATGCGGAAATTTTTCTGCAAGGGGTTCCTTATGCTCGAGGTATACTACCTAATGAGATACCTTACCAAGAAATTGAGCATATGCTTGAGCAAGTAAAAGTGGAGATGAATATCCGTAAAAATGATATTGTAGAAATCATTTCTGGTCCATTCAAGCGGGAAAATGCTAAAGTTATCAGGATAAACAAGCCGAAGGAAGAAATTGTAGTGGAGCTGTTAGAAGCAGCAGTTCCTATTCCGATTACTGTTAAGATGGATGCTGTTAAAGTTATCCGACGGGAAGATGAAAGCGCTGAAGAAGATAAGGAAGAGTAAATTCTATTTAATTTTTTATTAATTTAACATTTTTATTTAGGTTTACTTATCATAAGATTTAAGAATAAGTTGTTCTCACTGAAAGATATACGGCTGTGGTCTAGTGGTATGATCCGAGCTTCCCAATAAACTTTTTAAGAAAAAGTTTAACCCAAAAGGAGCTGAGGCTCGTTTAAGAAAGAGCTTGTGGTCCGGGTTCGATTCCCGGCAGCCGTAGTAACAAGAAGGCTGACGGTCCAAGGGGTCTATTTCCCTTTGTCTACCGGCAGCCGTAGTTTTTCTAAATGGTAAAGTTTTTATACCCTGGAAAAGTTCTTCCTATTACAAAAGAGGTGAATATTATGGGAGATATGATGTGTAAGAAATGCCATGGAGTGTACAAATTAGTGTTTGGCGCACTATTGTTGTTGAATGCCTACGCTTGGCCACGATGGATGGGTGTAGATGGTTGGGTAAAATGGGTAGCAATATTGATGGTTGTTGGTGGGTTAGTAAAGTTATTTGTGCCAAATAAATGCCCACACTGCCATGGTATGGAAGTTTGTGCTGAACCAGTCAAGAAAAAGAAGTAATTTTTTTTTCTTTTTATCATCTTTTTTTATGTTGATTATTCATTACATATTTCTCCTTCGCAACAAGGCTTAAGATGAAAGCATTTACGGCAGTAATATTTCTGTTTAGTCCACTCCATTTCCTCTCCACATTGTTCACAGTTGACCATCATTAGGGTTGTATCATTCTCCTATATTATATTTTCCTTGTTTCAACGTGAAGTTTTATAAAAAGAATTTAAAATAATAATTATTTATGCCAGCATCGCTAATCTTTTGGCTCACTGCGCTCGCAAAATATTAGAATTCAAATTCACTCAAGTGGGACATATAGTCCCACGACCTAAGTTAAACTATTACTTACATTCATGCCAGCGTCGCATACTTAGAATCTGCGGATTCTTGTCGCGCCGGTGTATCACATAATTTAACTGATTCATTCAGATTCATGCCACCGTCGCATAATCCGGTATTGCGTCAGATATAATGCTTGAGCAATTAAGTGTTATAAGACGAATCTCGAATTACTGGAAAAGACAACTGATTCCTCTGGAATTCTCGGTTCAAATCCGAGCGGTGGCGCTTTTTTATTTCTTTTAAAGAAGAATTCTATAAATTACTTCATTCTGTTATGCAAAAAATAGCCAGAAAACCAGCAACTTTAGTCGCTGGATGAATGGCACTATTTTTCTGGCTATTTTGCATCCTAAAAATGCGTAGTTTAGAAACCGTCTCAGTTCAAACCTCCCATGCGAAGAAAAGCAACGACTTTTCTAGCATCCCAGAATTGCCCGGCAATTCTCAGGACTTTAGTGCGAGGTGAGACGGTTTCACGCATTTTTATGATAATAGTGGCTGTACTTCACTAACAGCTTGAGTGATTACTGGAAGATACGTTCTTATTCGACTAAAATCTCTTCCCAAACCATCCCTGTATCCTTCAAATTCTGAGCAAATAATAGCATAACAATTATAATGAAATCCTTGTAATAAATTATTAAGAGCATCAGTTACAACAGTATCTGGTGTACCCTTAGCCCTTATTCTCGGGAATACAGCATCCTTTACCAACTGTTCAAAGGGTATTTCTTCCCCAACCCAACCTCTATGTCCCCCACCACGGCCTCTTTGAAAAGTAATCCCATCTTGAGTAGTCCTAACCATCAAATCGAACTTATCATCATTCAGTTCCAATCCGCCAACTGGTTCTAATTCTAGTCTTACTAAATATAAGCATCTACCTTTGTCCACTTTAATAGTACTGTCACGCCCATATGCAGCTTCTATTCTACCCTCTCCTCTGATGTAAAATAATCTTAAATCTGCTTCTTGAACTGTCATAAAATTGGTGAAAGAAAGAGCATTTATAAAACTTTTGAAATAAAACTACTAACAAGTAGTCAAAGGATGGGGGGAGAACGCCTTAAGAGGTAGTATTAAAAAATAACTGAGAGAGAAAGTATCTTAAAATAAATAACTTAGTAATCCTTAAGTTAAACCCTGAAGGTGGTTCTTTTTAAGGTTAAGAAAAATCAGCCAGATATACACTGCCACTTCCTAATCTATACCTTTGCTTCCTTCCATATCAATTCAAAAAAAGCTCGGTAGGAATCAGCGACCTGCTTGCTTCTAATGAGTGTAACTACAGGTTGCTCTCCCCATACTGCGATTGCTACTTTATGACCATATATCCATGTTGTTGCTGGTGTTTCCTCAATATAAGGGTGGAAACGGATTTGTACCAGCTTCCAAGGCATATTTTTTCTTTTTTCCCGCGCTTTATCATGAAAAATGATACGTAAAGGTATTCTTAATTGTCCTCTTCGCAAATGCCACTGTTTAGCATAATGACCAAATTCTTCTACAAATCTACCAGTTGCTCCAAATACTAAGAATTCCTTTTTTTCTCTTAAGATATCTTCGGTAACCGAGCGTAGTCCGTTTTTACCTTTATAGATGGTTGCTTCTAAAGGTTGTTTTCCTAGATTTCTACGCTTAATGAGGTCCTGAAGAATATCTTGAACAGCTTTCTTCTTATTTAGTAATTCCCTCTCCTGCTCTTCTACATGATGAATTATTTGCTCAGCAGGGGTAGCCTCAAAATATTTGCGGTTGTTCTGTACAATAAAACTAGCCATTCCTTTTTCCATCAAGCGATCTAAGGCATCATAAACATTAGTCCTATTTACTCCACATTTTTTAGTTATTTCTCCCGCCAATGCCGAGCCTAAGTCTAATAGCGTAAGATATACTTTTGTTTCATTACCAGTAAGCCCAACTTGCTCAAGGATCTTTTGAGTTGACATAGGTTCTTAGAAAGACCCCCCCCCTTTTTAAATTTTTCTTAATTGTTGTAATATTATATCACAACAAAAATATAAATACTTAGTAGCGAACGTTAATTTCATTCAGATAATTTGTCGCTACTAAACAAGAAAACAACTATTGGTTGTTTTATGTACAAAAATGAATCATTTTGCATTTTTGGTATATAAAAAACATAACAATTGAGATTATTAATTATGTTTTTTAGTACTAGTTATTATGAATACTATTAGCCAATAAATTAAGATTAGAGAAGCATAAAATGACCTTGCCAATATCAACATATTTGCAACGAACAGTTGCCACAATGCTGCAAAATGGACAAATAGATGGAGTGTGTGGAAATATAATTATCCATATTCCTAGGGCTAGGCCGCCTTCCATTGAGGGTGGCTGGTAATATGGCCAACTAAATACGTACAACAACATCACTCTAGATTCAGAAATCAAGGAATAGTTGGCAGCTGTGGATCAAAAATTTTAGAGATAGTAAAGGATATGCTAGAATAGAGAGTAGTAACAGAGCTCAGGAGAATCTCTTTAGGATACGTGATCAGCTCAGCATGGTTTGTAATAGCAAATATCATTAATTATTGATATTTGTGAGATTTGCTAAATAGTAAATTGCATATAAAAAATTCCATTATTTTTGCAATTTACTATAATATCTAAGGAAATTGGATGAATTTAAAGAATTAAAGCAAGAATAGGGAGTGAAATAAAATGACACAAAATAAAATGACACAAATAGAACTATATGACATGGGACGGTGCACACATAAAGCAGTGCCGGGAATGTATGAATTTATAGTAAGGAATGCTGATAGATTAGTCTCAGATCAAGAGCGAGCAGAACAGCTAAAGACCAGTGCTGCTAACAGAGAATTGCCAGGATATAGTATTCCTCAGGATCAATTTACAGAAATGTGTGGTATTTGGGTTGCTGCTTACCATTCCGGTGATTTTTCTATTGATGTTAAAGCAATTACCTTTCCTGATACGTCTACAAGATTCCAAGCTGTACATGAAGCGGGAAGAGCTGTAGGGGTGCTTACCTCTGGTTCAAGAGCCTTTGCTGAAGTATTATATGGTTTGGAATTACCTACTGGAGGTAAGTTATCTACACTGGTCAATGAATATTTTCTTGGCGAAGAGATCGGTGACAAAGACCATCCGGAAACCTTCGGTAGATTGTCGGATATGAAAGAAGGTAAAATTGCTGCTGTATTTGATGATAAAGTTTCTGTCTGTGAAGCTGCAGTTGAAGGATTCAAGCTAGCTGGCTGCTCTTCTAGAATCTATCTTGTTGATAGAAAAAATAGTTACGATAATTTACAGGGGGAATTAGGTGAACGGGTACGAGCATTAGAAGATCAGGGGATACGAAGAATTAAGAGTTTTTTGGAAGTATAATGGATAAACAAAGGATATTAAAGTATAGTAGCTTAGAAGATAGTCTCATTGATATTAGTAGGGATGCTATGCTGCGTGCTCTTTGGCAAGGAGCTCTTATATCTACTTATAGCAAAATAGCAGTTGATGCCTTGAGAAGCGGGGATAATTGGAAAGTATTAGGTTATAGTTGTGGTGCTTTGTTAATGGTTGGATTATACTTAAGAGATAGAACTTGCCTAACGAGAAAGATAAGGTCAAATCTTGAAAAATACCAAATTTCTTGATAAATTTATCACTCTGGAAAGTATAATTACTTGGCGAAATAATGACCTGGCAAAAGCTTGTAGAACGCGAAGGGGATTTTTTTAAGAATGTACTCCTATATCAAGCTTTAGAGGAAGAATTTCCCAAAGTATTCGGGAGACATCACCCTTCTTGGCTAACCATTAGAAAAGGGAATACCTTTAGTCATCATCAAAAGCCAGAACAGAATCATACATTTGCTCAATTTTTAGAAACAGAACAGAAAAAAAACTCAGACTTTTTAACAGGTCTTATCTCCAAAGGAAAAGGTCATTTCTTAGAATTGCTAGAATTTTGCAAAAATATCCCCTCCTTAGATGTATCATCACATGCTCAGTTAGCTAATTTACTTCAGCAATATTGTCATCATTATAAGCAGCCCTATCCTTACTTTACTATTTCTCCTATGGTGGAATTATTTCAGAATAAGGAGCATATCCCTAAAATTGCGGAGTGGAGATTATTTGCCAGGGATCATTTCAATAAGGCCCATAGATTAGCTGAGCCTTTGTTTCAAGAGATAGCAAAAAAGCTACATCTTTCTGTACAAGAGTTAAAATATCTTACACCAGCAGAAATTGTTGATGCTTTAAGCTTACATGATAAAATCCAGTGCCGACTGGAGTGTTATTTTCTATTTGAAAACGGAAAATATGAGTTAAAGGAAAATGCTTCTTTTGTATTTGATGAGGATCATTCTAAACAGAAGGTCAAAGAACTTCGGGGACAAGGTACTTTCTCGGCTAGTGTTAAGGGCAAAGTGAGAATCATTCGTACCAAGGAAGATTTAGAAAAACTAATGCACGGTGAGATTGCGGTGATGAGAATGACCACTCCTGATTTGCCGTTGCACCATCTCAAGCACGCAGCAGCCATCATTACTGATGAAGGAGGCCTAACCTGCCATGCTGCAGTTATCTCTCGTGAATTAGGGATACCTTGTTTGATGGGTACTGGAAATGCCACACTAATATTGGACGATGGTATCTATGTAGAAGTAAATGCTGAAAATGGAACTGTACGACCAATTATTCCGAAAAGCTAAACATATCCTCTCAAATCTTCTTTATCATCTTTATACTGGCTTTAGTAATTTCTCTAGCTTTTGATATAATATGCTTTTTTTTTAAGCGTGTAAACAGCAATCTCTATATTCTATTTTAAAGAAACAAAAACAATTTAAAGGGAGGATAAATTATTTTTAAGATGGCAGCATATCAAGGCATGATTTTTGATGTTATGTTAGAAAGCGGGCGAAAAGTAAGCACGCTGGAACGAACATTAGAGCTTAACGGACCTGCGAGTATTTCAGCTGGTTTTGAAGTTCCTAAAACTAGGCTTTCTTACGTTACCTACACTCCACGAGATGATCTTGCAGTAACTATTGGAAAACTAATTCAGGACCAACGCCTTCTGCACTTGTATCTCAATGGGAGTTTTGCCGCAGAAAAAGTAGTAGCAAATCTTAAAAATCCACCTCTTCAAAGGATGGATCTTCGGGTATTTACGTTCTATCTATCTGGTGGAACCCAAGGCGCTCAATCTAATAGTGTTGGCATTGTTTCCGTCATTGGGCAGGATGGAAAAATAATGAGTACTAGCAACCCTACTTTTTCAAGGCCAACTCTTCACAGAAAATACGTACCTGCTCAAGAATTTACCTATAGGGATTGGAAGGAATTATCTGATATGGTTCAAGGAACTGCTCAGAGATCATTTTTTGTTGCCAATCTTAACTCTCATGGATTCCCAGACCGAAAGAATGTTAGCTTGAATTTGGAAGGGTCTAATTCAACCTATAGCCCTAATGGTAATATTATCTATAGTAGTAGTAATCATGGGTTCATAGAAACATTTGATGAAGATACAGAAGAAATTTCTATCCTAGATAATCTTCAAATACCTGATGAACATCGTCTTCCTATTCTTGCTGCGTTGCTAGCATCTCAAGAGTATACTCGATCAGAATTAGAAGTTTCTTCAAAAGGAGTTCTTGATTCAATGAGTCCTACAACTAATCAACAAGCACGGTATCGGATTTGTGTATCTCATTTAAGCGGTCTTCAATTTGAAGTAGAAATAAGAATGGGGAATGCTATTACTGGAAATTCTTTTGGCCCCACCACCATATATACAGCAAATCTTGATAAAAAGAAGGTTCAGAAAAAGTGAGAAGAAAAGTAAAAGTTATTTTTCTCTAATCTTTTTTTCGTTAATGCTTACCCCTTAGTTCTCTGGATCATCTCTATACAAGCTTTAGTAACTTCTCCAGCTCTGGGAATACGCTCAATGGCTTGCTCCCAAGTCATTTTTGGCCCATTTACGCCTAAAACTACTGGTTTGTTGTAATATAAGGACAGTTCTTGTAACGTTTTGGCTAAAGAATTAGAAATGATCTCATCATGGGCAGTATCGCCTTTTACGACTGCTCCTAAGGTAACAACTCCATCAATATCTTTTTTTTCTAATAATTTTTTTGCAGGCAGAGGGATATCAAAACTCCCTGGCACTTTTACAACCTCAACAGACACTTTATGCTCTTGCGCAACTTTTAGTGCTGCATCCAACATCTTACTGGTGATATCTTCCCAGTAAAATTCTGAAACAACAATTCCTATTTTCATTCTAAGCCTCCAGCATGTTCATATCCCTGCCTTAACCCTTGTCCCGCTAAAGGGCTCAATTCTTCTTTTCCTTTTAATAGTGATAGAGCATTTAAACTATGTTTTTTTACTCTATCAACAGCAATATTTTTTTGTTTCTTAAAATTATCGACAGCTTCTTTTTCATGAAAAAATACTTTTAAAATATGTTTTTTTGCTTCTACCTCTACATGCATCAATAATAAGTTAGCTTCATGCGCGCATATTTCATCGATATCCTCTTTGCCGACCCATCCGCAGGCAATGATGATATCGCACTGATAATCCTCAAATAATCTTTTTGCCGCTACGGGAAGATCTTTGAATCCCGGAACAGTATAGCGTTCAACCTTTGCTTTTGGCGCATATCTCTTTAAAGTATCGATAGCAATTTCACCCATATTTACTCTGGCAAACGTTGTATCGGCTATACCAATTCGCATTCTAGATCATCTCCATCGTTTAAATGAAATAATTCTCTTAGATTTACCGGGGCAACAATTTCCAGGATATTTCCTGGGTGAACAGTTTTATGTGGTCTAATCAAGTAGCATTTATATTCCTTTTGCAGGATAATAGGAAAACAGTCCACGTCGCCAAACCCATCCTTTTTTAGCGCTATTTTTTTATCTTCCTTTAGATTAAAATGACCTTCTATCTTTAAATTTAAAGTTCCCGGAAATGGTGTAAACCCTAGTTTTTCCTGAAATACTTTTGAATATAAGCTCACAAAATAAGCCCCTTTTCCCGTTCCAGAGATTAGTTTTCCAATAACTATTGTTTTACTCATTTTAAGGAAAATAAGCTTTTTTTTTATAAATTTTCTATATGAATATTAGCAACTACGTTTTCTACTAGAGATTTATTTATATATGGTGTATATGTTTTAAGGCCAAAATAGTTCCAAAATATACTCAAATGCCATAGCCTTCGAATAAATAATGGCATTTTATATATACCAAAAATGAAGATGAAAACTTCATTTTTGTACAAGAATATGGTCGGTGTCATATTCTTTGTATAAAATTCGCGAATTAATCTTCTAATTCTAGCGAATTTTAGTATAGTTTATGAGGAGGAAATTTAGGAGGAAATTAAAATGGTTGCAATAATGATGTACGATCGTGATCCGGCCCTTAGGAGGCTTGGATCGAATCACAGAGCACTAGTTCAACTAGCCGGTGAAAGTTTTGAAATTCAAAAAATAACTTGGCCTACTCCTGTCTCTGGTGAACTTGACGCTGAAAGTATTTTAAGTACTGGTGCGCAAGGTTATGCTGCAGTTATCTTGCATGGATTAGGAGCACAAGCTCATAGTTTAGTTGAAACTGCGGTGCTGGGATTCATAGAAGCACGTAGAGATCTAGGGAGCTTGGTTTATCTTATTCCTAAAGGTCACGATAATCACCCTGATTTAGTTGGAACTTTAGCGAGAGTAGTGCGAGTGCGTCCTGATGGTTATTTTGATCAAGATTCTGCTGAAGCAGTTTATGGTTTCTTAAGAAGATTATAATATTATTATTATTATTATTATTATTATCACTCTCATTAAAAATTAGAATTTTAGTTTTTCAAAGAATAATCAATTAAAAATTAAATCTAAATATCAACCATTTCGATTTCAATATTTAATCCTTCTGGTATAGGCACACGCATGACTAATCGTAGAGTTCTTTCATCAGCGCCAAGATCAATTAAGCGTTTATGGATGCGCATTTCATAACGTTCCCAAGTAGCTGTACCGTTGCCACAGGGAGATTTACGAGTAGTTATTTTTAATTTTTTAGTAGGAAGAGGGATAGGACCGCGAAGATCAACGCCTGTTTTATCGGCAATGTCTTTAATGCTAGAACAAATCTCATTTACCTTATTGATGTCAATGCTTGCTAGTTTGATTCTTGCTCTTTGTGCCATATTGTTTTTACCACACAATAAATTTTTGATTTACCGTGTTTGCCGTCGCCAGCAACCGTTTGTGTGTTTTTTCTTTGAGTAGATAGGTTATTTATAAACTTATTGCTTGAGAAAAAGGTGTTTTGTATTTTTTTAGCTCGACACGGTCAACTTACTAATTTATTAACTCACTCATAACAGTAGATCATTTAACAGATGTGCTCTGTTCTGGTTAATGTTCTCATTAAATATCTAATGCTCAAATAATCTAATGCTCAAATACCTTCTTCGACAATAGTCTCTTCGATAGCTTCTTCTTTGAGAAGAATATCCTTAGTAACATCCCGTTCTATCCATTTGCTTCTTTTAAAGGTGATATAGGTAATAATTGCCATAATAATGTTTGTTACCGGAAAACTGATCCATAATCCCTTCTCCGCTAGTGGCGTATAAAATGATAAAAAGATGGTTAATGGGAACTGCACCAGATAAGTTACCATCGACAAGATCATGGGTGTTCTCGTATCTCCAGAGCCTCGTAACACTCCGCAGATCACTTGTTGTAGTCCTATGAAACTAAAACTGATAGTCATAAATTTGATGAGTTCCGCGCACATGGCAATCACTAAAGGCTCTTCTGGAGTAAAAATCCTAGCTATGGATTCAGCAAGAAAATAAATAATTATTCCTAAGAGAATCAAGGAAAAAAATACCATTAACATACTATGGGTAGCTGTTTCCTTTGCCCTTTCCTTCTTACCTGCCCCCATATTGTGTCCTATCAGCGCAGATGTTGCTAAGGAAAATCCTAAAATTGGTATTACGATTAGACCCATTATTCTTATACCAACCCCATATGCCGCAATAACTTCCGTACCAAATTTTGCTACTAAGATCATTGTCAGCGTAAATCCCAGAGCTCGAGTAGATTGCTCAAGTGATGTAGGCATTCCTAAATTAAATATTTTTTTAATGGTCTTAATATCAGGTCTAAAATGTTTTACCTTAAGCTCAACTTCCTTAGTCTTACGAAAAATAAAAAATAATGCAAATGCTGCGGCAATCCCTTGTGTAATTAATGTCGCTAGCGCTACTCCTGCTACTCCCATTGGTTTTAACGGCCCATAGCCAAATATAAAAATGGGGTCTAATATTGCATTGAGTATAACTGTTCCTAAAACAATCAATAGTGGTGTTCTGACTTCCCCCACACCCCTCATTAAAGATTGGTAGCATAAATAAAGAAAAACAAAAATCTGACCGGCAAATAACATCTGCAGGTAAACGATTGCATCTTTAGCCACGTTAGGGCTAACATCCATTGCTCCAATAATTGGTTTAGCAAATAAAAATCCTAAACCGGATAGTGCTACCGATGTAATAAAAACAACTAATAATGTCTGTCCAAAAATATGGTTAATATGTTCCTGGTAATTCTTACCTTTAAATTGTGCTACTAAGATAGAACCGGCAATGGGTAATCCTCCGCCGATCGATAACAGAAGAAACATGATGGGAAAACTTAAGGAAACAGCCGCTACTTCTGCTTCACCTAGCCTTCCCACCCAGAAAAGATCTACCAACTGGTAAGCTGCCTGCAATAGATTAGCGAGCATTATCGGTAAAGATAGCTTTATCAGAGCTTTGGTTACTGATCCATCGGTGAGATTAGTAGTGGGCATTTTAATTATAGATCTGTTTGTTATTTATAGCGGTGAAAGTATAGCGGTTAAAGTAAATACTCCTATATTTCTCCTCTGCTATATCTAGGGGAAATTACTCTTTAGCTATTAGATTTTAATTTTCTCTTGTATAATTTATTTTTTGTTTTTTAAAATTATGCTTGGGATTATAAATGTAATTCTTTGAATTGTTGTGAGGTTATGAATACCATCCTTTGAACGGTAGTGCCTAACAGAAATTTAAAATATCTCTTCAGACAAAGAAAGAAGAATTATAATAAAAATTTAAAAAAATGGATAAAACCTTACAATTGTTTTTTAACTAGATCCACACACATTCCTGCAGCAACAGTTGCTCCTGAATCCCTGATAGCAAACCTGCTCATCTGAGGAATAACAGTATTTTTCTCAATGACAACTGCTTGGGTAGGCTTTACGCGAACAACTGCAGCATCACCGTTTCTGAGGATTTCTTTATCTTTAGTTATCTCTTCACCAGTTGCAGGGTTTAGCTTCTTCAATATTTCCACAAATTGACAAGCCACTTGAGAAGTGTGGATATGGAACACAGGAGTGTAGCCGACCGTAACAACAGTTGGATGGTTCATAATAACCACTTGAGCAGTAAATTCGCTAGCGACAGTTGGTGGATTGTCTACATGCCCTAAAACGTCTCCACGAGCAATATCTTTTTTACCGATTCCTCGTACGTTGAAACCTACATTATCTCCAGGCTCAGCTTGTTGGTATTGTTCATGATGCATTTCAATTGATTTAACTTCTCCAGTTACACCTTTACCTTCCCTTCCTGGGACAAAGATAACTTTGTCTCCTATTTTCATCACACCAGTTTCAACTCGTCCTACTGGAACAACACCGATACCAGTGATGTTATAGACATCCTGTAAGGGAAGTCTCAAAGGTAAATTGGTTGGTTTTTGCGGAACTGAGAACTTGTTGATTGCTTCTAACAAACTATCTCCAGTCCACCAAGTCATATTTGGAGATTTTTTAGTGATGTTCTCTCCTGGGTAAGATGCAATTGGGATGAATCTTAGAGCATCAACTTTCCAGCCAGCTTGAGTAGCATGTTTTTTAACTTCTTCAACTACTTGTTTGAACCTGGCTTCAGAGTAACTTACTCCAGAGATGTCCATTTTATTAACGGCAACTAATAGTTGGCCTACACCAAATATTTTAGACAATCTTAAATGCTCAATAGTTTGTGCATTAACACCATCGTTAGCAGCTACAATTAATACAGCGCAGTCTGCTTGAGAAGCACCGGTAATCATATTTTTGATAAAGTCTTTGTGTCCTGGTGCATCAATGATAGTGAAGTAATATTTGTCAGTATCAAATCTTTTGTGGGCTAAATCGATAGTTACTCCTCTCTCCTGCTCTTCTTTAAGATTGTCCATGACGAAAGCAAATTCAAATCCACCCTTGCCTAACATTTCTGCTCTCTCTTTTAATTTTCTCATAGCTTGCTCGTCGATATTACCTGTATCGAATAGCAATCTTCCTACAGTAGTTGATTTGCCGTGGTCAACGTGGCCAATGAATACCAAGTTGATGTGTTCTTTAGTTTTTGCCATCTTATTTTCCTCCGATTTTACTTAAAATATAAGTAATCGTATTAATAGCGTCTGATTAAGATTTATTTATAAAAGTTTCGGAAATTAATGAGCATATTTTCAAGAATAAGAGGTCTTCATTTTAAGACGCTATTTGATGCTTAAATATATTAATGATTTATAACTAGAGTTATTTGGCGTGGTGAGACGCTTTCGGTGAATTTCTCATGACTTCCAACAGAAGTTGTATCAACCATGTTCATGCTTATCTTTCACAGACTATTTTTTCCCGTGGATCACGTAAGCGGTAACTTAGTCCTGGGATTAATGCTTCTTGAACGGCAGTTTCAATAGTACTTAGGTTTGGTGGTGTTACACCTTGATAGTCCATTCTCACCAAAGCTTTTTGCCCAAAAAATTCTGAAGATGCATTGAAGCCTAAACCAGTCATCCTTCTGGTAGTATCGGCAACCGCAGCCCTATAAGAATCAGAAATGGATATAGTAACACTACCAACTGTTTCAGTTAAAGAAACTGATTCTGGCCTCTCGCTATCTGGAAAAATATCTACTACATAAACAAGCTGTACTTGCTTTGGTTCATTTACTATTTAGGCTTCAACCCTTATGATTAAAAAATAAAAATATTTACTAAAATCCTTAAAAATATAAAAAAAATAATCTGATCAAATAATTTGGTGGAATTAAGCTCCCAACTCTCCTTCTTTAATACCTTTCCTTTGGATGATCTGCTTCTTTACTTTCTCCTGCAGTTCAAATGGAAGCTTCTCAAACATCTGGTCAACTAAAGAGGAGTTGCCTCGACCTTCAGTTGCTGAACGAAGATCGCTGCTCCAGCCTAATAATTCAGCTACTGGAAGTCTTGCCTTGACAACCGTGAGATTTCCTTCCTGATTCATATCCAACAACTGCCCTCGTTTTGAAGAAACTAACTTGGAAATTTCTCCAACATAATCGTTAGGTATTTCAATCCTCATAACCTGCAATGGCTCAAACATTACTGGGCCAGCTTGCATCATTGCTCCTCGGATACCTTCTCTAACTGCCGGATACATCTGAGCAGGTCCTCGGTGGATAGCATCTTCGTGTAATTTACAATCGGTAAGGCTAACCATGACTCCAACACACGGCTCCTTAGCTAACGGACCAGCGTTCATGACATCAACAAACATGTCTAACACTAATTCCATGATTTCATTAATGTAAACAATACCTCTGGTCTGATCCAAAAGCATATTACCATTATGGATCGCTTTAACTTGAGTAGCTGTTTTAGCATCCCAGTCGCATTCTTCTCTAAGAAATTGGATTAACTCATCATTTTTCTTTCTAAACCTGCCTGAAGGGATTACATTATCCTTAGCCGCTTTAGCAATCTTTGGGTCTAGTGGGGAAACTTTAAAGTACAGCTTGTTATGCTTGTTAGGTGATTTACCTTCTATCTCCGGACTGTCTTTGGTAATGGTTTCCCTGTATACAACTATTGGCGGTGATGTTTGTACTTCTACACCTTTTTCAGTAATAATTCTGTTTTCGATGATTTCTAGGTGTAATTCTCCCATCCCATGTAATAAGTTCTCACCAGTCTCTTCATTAATTTCAATTTTGATGGACGGATCCTCACGAGCAACTTTTCGTAGAACTTCAATCAACTTAGGAAGATCGCCTGACTTCTTAGGTTGAATAGCTTTAGTAATAACTGGTTCAAAGATGTGCTTTAACTCTTCAAAAGGCTGCTCGGGCTCTAAGGTGATCGTTTCACCGGCAAACCCAACTACTCCCGAAATAGCTAAAACGTTTCCTGCCGGTAAAGATTCGATAATTTCCGGCTTAATCCCATTATAGATGTAAACGTTCTGGACTCTTTGGCGCTGTTTAGCGTTATTTAGCCAGACTTCCATCCCGTTTTTGATAGTTCCGCTGAATAATCTTCCTGCAGAAATATCTTTACCAGAACGAGGGTCGATGACAATCCTGGTAATAACAAAACCTAATTTACCGTTAGGATTACAAGTCATAAGATCTTTCCCGAATTCTGATTCTGCTTCGCCATGCCACATTTTTGGAATACGGTAAGCCTGTGCAGCCAAAGGGTCAGGAAGATGTTTGATGACCATATCTAAAATAACTTCGTGCAGAGGAGCATTTTCCCAAACCCAATCTTTTCTCTCTTTCTCTTTCTTCTCATAAATTCTTAAGATATGAGAAAATTTTATGTTTTTCTTCTGCATATACGGAAATGATAAAGCCCAATTTTCACGAGCAGAACCAAAAGCGACGCTTCCATCTTGAACATTAACTCTCCATTTCTCTCGGTACTGCGGTTCGGCAATGTCATCAATTAAGCGGTTAAAATTCTGCATCAACGTCATGATGCGCTGAGCGATCTGTTCAGGGGATAATTTTAATTCTTTAACTAATCGGTCAACTTTGTTGATGAATAACACTGGCTTTACTCGTTCTCGTAGAGCTTGCCTGACAACTGTTTCCGTTTGAGGCATAACTCCTTCTACAGCACAGATCAAAACAACAGTCCCATCAATAGCGCGCATTGCTCTAGTGACGTTTCCTCCAAAGTCAACGTGACCCGGAGTGTCAATCAAATTTATCAAGTATTCTCCTCCTTGAAAATTGTGCACCATGGATACGTTTGCTGCATCTACCGTCATCAAACGTTCCTGCTCATCGGTATGCTGCCAGGTAGTCATTCCTGCTTCTAAATCTCCAGCTGCCTTTTCCGACATCATTCCTGCTGCAGCTAAAAGGTTATCAGTGAAGGCAGTCTTGCCGTGGTGAATATGCGCAGAAGTACAGATATTTCTAATAAACTTAGGATTTTGTGTTATCCTTGCTACTTTTTCAATTATTTTTTCTCCCATTTTCTATTAATCCTCCAATGAATATTATTAGTGAAAATTTAGGTAGTTGTTATATAAATGTTTTGGCGAAATGTACGTATTTAGTTAGATGGCCAAGATGTCAATTCAGCTAAGCTATGGTGACAGGAACAGATGTGAAAATAATCGATAATATAGCTATTTCCGATAAGTACGCCTTCGGATTTTCACCTGAATGTTGCTCTCACCAGCAACATATAAAATTGCATTTTTGAGGTTTAACTAATTTGTGCAATTTTCTATATTGACGGCCAACTAAATACGTGCGATAAAATCGGAGAACATTTTGCGGAGAAGATCAGAAAAGATGATATATATGCTTTTATCCCATGTTATAATTCT
Source organism: uncultured Methanosarcinales archaeon (assembly GCA_964576385.1). Classification (GTDB taxonomy): domain Archaea; phylum Nanobdellota; class Nanobdellia; order Woesearchaeales; family GW2011-AR9; genus JACOZM01. Next base: position 45,569 of record CAZNUS010000005.1, read on the forward strand.
CAACTACTTCATCTCATGTTATAATTATCAACGACTTTATGTTTCTCTAACAAATATTTTCTAACCTTCTGACGCCCCCAGTGACCCTTACGTCCTTTTCCCCTGATAGTTATATGGCTAGCATTTACTATTGTCCAGAAATGTTCTTTTTTTGTAGGTTCTCGACCATGTATTTGTTTAAATTTATAGTATAATTTAGCATGTTTTCTGTCTGCTTTAGCTATTACTCTATCCGACAAAGCAATTTGTCTAGGAAATAATTTTCTAAGAAGTTTAAGTCATGAGAAATTCGCCGAAAGCGTCTCACCTCGCCATAAATGGCGGGGCTTGAACAGAGACGCTTTCTTTAATAGGCGAATTTCTGTGACACCAGAAAAGCAGAAACAAACGCATTCATCCTCGATCTAAAGATCGAGGCTTTCTGCTTTTCTGAGTGTAATAGATAGATTATAATTCCAAAAATGAGTACTAAGATAATAGCAAATCTCATTAATTATGAAACATTTGTGAGATTTGCTAAATAGTAAATTGCATATAAAAAGTTCCATTATTTTTGCAATTTACTATAATATCACTAATGAACATCTTACTTCCCTTTAATAACTTTCATAATCCGGTCTTGGATCATCTTCTTATGCACACCATAATCTTCGTTAACCACTACTTCTCTGATCAAGTTTTGCTTAGAATAATAATCTAATAAAGGTGCAGACTGCTTCTCATAAGCATCCAACCGTGAGCGAACTGCTTCCGGCTTGTCATCGTCTCTCTGATAAAGATCTCCATTGCAGGCATCACATATGCCTTTGGTTTTAGGCGGTAAATTGATCAAATGAAATATTCTTCCACATTTTCTGCAGATGATCCTTCCGCTGATCCTTTGCACAATAACTTCTCTATCAGCAAAAAAATTGATAACTTTATCTAATGTAGTAACTGTTGATAATGCTTCAGCTTGAGGAACGGTTCTAGGAAAACCATCGAGGATAAATCCTTTTTCCTGCGCATCCAGCTTACTTAGGCGGTCTTTAACCATGCCAATAGTTATTTCGTCAGGAACTAACTGTCCTTTATCGATAAACTCTTTAGCTTTTTTACCTAGCGGAGTACTATTTTTAATATTTTCACGAAATAAATCGCCAGAAGAAATATGCACTAAACCAAGAATCTTAACCAAATCCTGTGTGTACGTGCCTTTCCCAACACCAGGAGAACCCATGACCATTATTTTCATTGGTTTCATGTTGAATTCAGTTTCCTTAGTTAAAATAAGTTAAAGTAAATAGGATTACATTTATTCAAAATTTATAATGATTATTGAAAAAAAATGATCAATCAAAAAAATGGAACATCCTAAAATCTTTTTTAGTGTAGTCAAACAACTCATCTTTGTTAAACCAAACCTGAATCTCACGCTCAGCTTCATGTGTTTTGCCTGAGGCATGCACTAAATTAATCATGGGCCTTTTGTAAAACTCAGCAATATCATAACTCTCAACTGCAAAATCTCCACGGATAGTTCCCGGCGCAGCTTGCCTTGGTTCAGTATGTCCAACAATCTTGCGCCCAACTTCTACCGCATGAAAGCCTTCGAAAACCATCGCTATGACTGGATGCCCAGCCAGTGACTTTATATTCCATTCCCTTATCTTTCGCCCTATCTGTAAAGGAGTTTCCTTAATTTCACGGCCTTTTTCCTTCATGGTTGCTATATTCCTTTCACCGGTTAGAGTCCACATAGCATCGTCATCAGCATAATGCATCTCTACCATCTTTCTGGTAGGGATAGTCATCTTCATACCAACGATCTTCATCCCTTTCTGTTCAAACCGCGAGATGATTTCTCCAACAAGTCCACGATGGACTGCATCTTGCTTAGCTAGAATTAGTGTTCTCTCTACTTTCAAGTTGTTCACCCTTCATTCCTTTTTTGTGTTCGCTGCGATAATATTCTGTCCATCTGGTCTCTAAAGGTTTCCGTCCAAGTTTTAACAAATTTTTCTCACATTTTCTGGAACAGAAATTTGCTATTTTTCCTGAAGCGTAAACATATAATTTTAATTTTCCTTTAGGAACTTCCACTCCGCAAAAAGTGCACTTAGGCATTATCTCCTACCCCCACCCAAGCGTTGAGCTTCAATTTCAGTTTCTAATAGCATCAGCATATCTCCTACTTTTACTGGACCCTTGACGTTTCTTCGGATTGATTTGTCTTTGTCCCTGCCTTCCAATACTAGGCACATCACTTGTGTAAGTTCTCCTCTAGTGCCTGCGCGGCTGACAATTTCCCTTACTTCTGCTGGGATCCCTGACTGAAACCGGATTTCTCCTTCTGCAGTTGAAACTTCTTCAACATTTTTTTTAGTTAATTTATTAGCCATTTTATTGAGCCTATTTTATTTTAAAGTTATTAAAGAGTTCTGATTATTTCATCAATGATCTTGCCAAGCTTTCAATAGCTGCTTTAGCTTCTCCTTCTTTAACAACCGCAACAGCAGCCGTTGGTAAAGCTAATCCTGCAGCAGCGCCTAAATCTTCTTTCTTAGCAATTTCAAAACAAGGAACATTTTTTTCTTTGCATAATAACGGCAAGTGCATAATTACTTCCTTTGGGTTTACATCAGCAGCATAAACTACTAATTTAGCGTTTCCTTTCTCGATAGCTTTGGTAGCTTCGTTAGCTCCTTTCTTTATCTTTCCACTAGTTCTAGCGATTTCCACCGCTTCTAATATTTTTGCATCATCAGCCATGTTGACCTCCACGTTGTAAAAGTTACGAGAATGAATACCTCGTTGTCTACAACTTCATTGGTAGTATTTTCAAGAAATGTAGTTTATTTATAAAGATTGCGGAGATGATTCCATGAACACCTATATTCAATGACATTATATATTCAATGAAAATAGACTACTGCATCTCAAATAAAGTTTTGATTGCACGATAATTTCCTTCACAATCATTCCCCTGGACCACCAGGTCTAATCTTGGACGTTTTTCTCTCATGAGTATCATATACACACTATTTAATAATCCAGTCATTGTGAGAGACTGATCTAGGGTGAAAAGACCAACACCATAAGTTCCAACACCAATCATAGATGTAGCTGTTAGAGCACTAAGAGTACGTTTTTTGTTTGAGGTACTACCATTGATTAACGGTTTAGGATCGGTTCTTAAAACAACAAATGTATAGCCAGTGTAAGGTATGACGTTTGGTTCAGATAAATCAGCAGCAATTAATACTTCTCTTTCTGCTTTCTTTTCCTTGCCTAGCGACCTAACAAAGTAATCAATCCCCTGGTGCGTAAATGCTTCATAACCTATATCTTCTAAAGCAAGCTCTAATTCTTCAGAAGTATAAGCAGTTACCCAGGCGCTCAAGTCTCCTTGGTGTGGATACAACTGCCTTCTTGCCTGCACTAACTCTACTCTTTCTTTAGCCAGATGCATGACTACGCTTAGATCGCTCATAAACAAATAATTTTAACCTTTATTTTTAAAATTTTGGAATAAGGTTTATATACTATAGCCAATTATATAGTTAATATGGCAACAACTATACAAGTAAGCAAGCAATTGGTGAGCGATCTTAAAAAAAGAAAATTATATGATAAAGAGAGTTATGAAGAAGTTATTTATGATTTAATTGAAGATAGTATGGAACTTAGCGAAGAGACCAAAAGAGAAATAGAATCGGCTAAGGCTGAGATTAAATCAGGAAAGTTCTACACTCACGAACAAGTTAAAAAGAGGTTAGGATTATAGATGTATGAATTAATATATTCTCCTTCTGCATTGAAGCAATTAGAAAAGCTTGAGCACCAATTAAAGGAAAGAATAATCATTGCTTTAGAACGATTAAGAATCCGACCAGAATCATGTGATATCAAAAAATTAGTGGGAATCGAGGGATACCGATTTAGAGTCGGGGACTATCGCGTAATCTTTGAAATGGAAAAAAATAAACTGGTAATTCTAGTTCTGCAAATTGGCCACAGAAAGAATATCTACAAATAAGCTGATGTTTTAATCTCTACTGCAAAACCACAAACTACTTAAAGTAAAAATAGAAGAATGAGCTTATGTGCGGAATCATCGGCTACATCGGAAATAAGCAGGCAAATGATATTTTAATCTCCGGGCTAGAACTGCTAGAATATAGGGGATATGATTCTGCAGGTATTAGTATTGCTGATAATAATAATAATAATAATAATAATAATGATGGTATTCTCCATGTTAAAAAGGTCAAAGGCAGAGTAGAAAAATTAAAAGGGAATAATTTTCCAGGAAACATGGGGATTGGGCACACCCGTTGGGCTACACATGGTCAGCCTTCAGAAATAAATGCTCATCCTTTTGTTGATGGAAAAAATAAATTTGCCCTAGTACATAATGGTATCATTGAGAACTACCTGGAGCTAAAAGAAGAATTAAGGAGTAAGGGTATCACTTTTTCCTCTGCTACTGATTCAGAAGTTCTGGTGCATTTGATTGCTTTAAATTTTGAAGATAGTGCTGATCTTCTAAGAGCAGTTCTTAAAACGGTTGAAAAACTAAAAGGAAGCTATGCTTTCTGCGTTTTCAAAAGAGATCAACAAGAGATCATCGGTGCAAGAAATGGCAGTCCTTTAGTGTTAGGACTAGGAGAGCAGGAAAATTTTCTAGCTTCAGATGTTTCAGCTATTATTAATCATACTAGGAAAGTAGTTTATCTCAATGATTTTGAGATTGCTCGAATAGAGAAAAACAAAGCGATGCTTTTTGATTTTCATGGACAAGAAAAACAGTTAACAGTTAAAGAAATAAATTGGAATATAGAGCAAGCGCAAAAATTAGGATATAAGCATTTTATGTTAAAAGAAATTATGGAGCAGCCGCAGGTATTTGAAGATTCATTGAAGATTCCAATAACCCTTCATATGAATCCCCAGAGAATTATTGTAGTAGCTTGCGGAACTGCTTCCTATGCAGGTATGCTTGGGAAATATCTTATTGAAAAAATTGCTAAAATTCCAGTGGTTTGGGAAGTAGCTTCAGAATTCCGTTATAAGGAGATTATTCTAAATAAAGATGATTTAGTGATGGCTATCTCTCAGAGCGGAGAAACTGCTGATACTTTAGCAGCAGTACGTATAGCTAAGAGTAAAGGAGCAAAAACATTAGGATTAATCAATGTCATGGATAGCACTATCGCTCGGGAATCAGACCAAGTAATTTATACTCGAGCTGGACCGGAGATAGGTGTTGCTTCAACTAAAGCGTTTATGTCACAGCTAACAGTGATGTATTTATTAGCAAATCATCTGGCTGAAAACAAATTAGGATCATTACAGCAATTAACAGACTTGCGGAAAAAATTAGAGCAGACCTTAAAATTAAATGAGCAGATTAAGAATTTAGCAAATAAATATTATCAATACCGTCATTTCTTATATATTGGTAGAAACCTTAATTTTCCGTTAGCGTTAGAGGGAGCATTAAAGCTTAAAGAAATTTCATACATCCATGCTGAAGCATATCCGGCAGGAGAATTGAAACACGGCCCGATTGCTTTAATCTCGGAAGAGGTTCCTACTTTAGCCATCTGCCTTCAAGATGACGTGTATGATAAGACCTTAAGCAATATCGAAGAAATAAAAGCTAGGGAAGGAAAAGTTATTGCTATCGCTACAGAAGGAGATGAAAAAATAAGGTCTATTTGTGATGATGTCATTTATATCCCAAAAATTGATCAGCTATTATATCCCATTCTGTGTACAATACCCCTGCAGTTATTAGCCTATAATATAGCTGATAGAAAAGAATGTGACATCGACAAGCCTAGAAATTTAGCTAAAAGCGTAACAGTAGAATAAGGTAATTTTTTGTACACATACCTTTTTAAATAATCTTCTTTTCAGTAGTAAATATGGCTGTTTATCAAGATATTGCACAGGGATTAAGCACGTATGTTGCAGGATTGGCGCAAGGCGAACAATCTGAAGAACAAGGATATGCTGCTTTTAGAGGTATTAGGGATATTATTGATGAACATATTGGAACCTGTCAATCGGTGGAAGAACTTGGGCAACTGTTTGATTCTCGCTTATCATTAACACCAGCGGTGCAGGGTGTAAAACTATTTCAGGAGAGTTATGCTCCATTAATGGCTTCAGGAGAAGCAGCTAACACTTTTTTTTATCTCGTGGGAAGTGCCTTCAAAAGAATGGGGGAATTAGGAGAGGAAGGAAAAAGACAACAAAGAGAACTGGCTACTAGCGGAATACTATCCCAAGGCAAAGGATATTATTCATTGGGACAGACAGAAGGCTCATTTATACCTTTATATTTTTTAGCATTAGAAGCTTTACGTGAAGAACGGGATCCAACACCTCCAGCTGCTAAAAGTCTACTTCAGAAATTACGGGGTATGTTTCCTATTTGAAATTTCTAGTTGAGATAATTAATTCTTCAACACAACTTCTTTCTTTAGTTTTAGATTATGGGACATGAATACTAGATCAAAATTACTTTCCATAAAATGCACCGGACGCAAAGCTAGTGAAGCGCTGCTGATCATCTTAAGCACGCGCTCTTCAAAGGTTTTTACTTTAGCAAATGTCTTTAATTTTGTTTCATGCCCAGCACGAAGAAATGATTCGTTGATCAATTCTGTGCAGAAAATTTTCTCCATCCCGCCTTTAAATTCAAAGTCATAAGGCCTGCCTAACTGTTTTTTAGCGTAATCAATCGCTTTCCTAATTATTTTTTTTCGGTGGCTTACTTTAGGAAGGCGCATGATAATCATGGTGTCATACTCAGTAAATAGATGAAACATGGAGGATATTTGTACTCCATCCCCTGCAGCATGGATGAATTTTCTATGTCCAAGATAAAGCGTAGCATGGGTTAGCGCACCTTTAATAAATAGGCTGGATACTTCGCGCAGATTTCCAAATAACACGATATCGCCTTTGCGCAACAGAAAACGCGCTTTAATAAGGTCTTTGTGATTCAACAAGTTTTTTCTGGGATGGATAATGATACCTGTAAGGAAATAAACGAAATTAGCAAAGGCTTTTTTGTAGAAAGGATAACCTTTAGGGAAATTTTCTATCCAATGATATTTACTAAAGAGATCCATCACTCTTAGGAATATTAAACAGTTTATATAATTTATTCTTTTTAGCCTTTAAGATTCAGCAACATTTTTAAACATTCTTTGATTATAGCAAATCACTTTAATAATCGTAACAACGTTACCATCAAAATGTGATTTGCTTATTAGGAAATAATATTACATACGCTTTTGTTTATACGGTAATTAATGTTATTTCCTATAGATTTAATCAAAATAGTTTTACCAATAAAAAGAAGTGATCTAGATGCAGGATGAAGAATATAATAAACTCTTGGAGAAGTACAAAGAGAAGATAAAAAAAGAGTTTGGCGAAGTGTCAGCACAAGCTAAAGCGACAACAAGGGAATATACAGAATTTAAACGAGAGCTTTATCCTGCGGCGTTTACTTGGTATGAGAAAGCCTGCAATTTCTCTGATAAATTATTTGGGCTTAAGACTGATAAAAAAACTGCAGAAAAGGTGCAGAAAAATTTAGATATCTGCCATCTCAACACAACCCCTGCAGGTGTTACTTCCTTTGCTATCCTGGCAGCGTTGATTGCTTTAGTATTTGGCGGCATAGGCGGGTTTATTATTTCTTTGCTCTTGACCCCTGCCGGTACAAGTCCTCCGTTATTTTTTCCTATATTTTTTGTTCTAGCTGCGTTATTGATATTTCCAGCGTTGCAAAGAATTCCTGACTTTTTAGCTAATACCTGGCGGATGAAAACATCTAACCAGATGGTGCAAGGCATTTTTTACATGGTTACATATATGCGGCATACCTCTAATTTGGAAAGAGCGATTGAGTTTGCTGCTGATCACTTAGAATCTCCATTATCATTAGATTTCAGAAAAATACTTTGGGATATAGAAACTCAAAAATTTAGTACTATCCGGGAATCAGCAGAAGCTTATCTGGAAGTGTGGAAGGAATGGGATAAAGATTTTGTAGAAGCTTTTCACTTGATTGAATCTTCCCTGTATGAACCTTCAGATGATAGAAGATTATCATTGTTAGATAAATCCTTGGATGTTATTCTTAATGGAACATATGAGAACATGTTGCACTATGCGCATGAGTTAAAATCACCGATGACTATGCTGCACATGCTTGGTATCATTTTACCAATTTTAGGCTTGGTTATTCTCCCCTTGGTAGTCAGTTTTATGGGTAACGAATCCAATCCATTCATCACTGCCTCATATATTGCAGTATTATATAATGTTGCTCTCCCAGTAGGGGTTTATTATTTGGGTAGAAATATCTTATCAAAGCGGCCAGCAGGATATGGGGCAGTAGATATTGGAGAACAGGAAGGAGTACAGAAGTTTAAGAATGTAAATCTCTCAATCGGAAAAAATATTCACTGGAGCATTGATCCTCTTTATCTTAGCATCTTCATCTTTGTAGTGTTTATGCTCATTGGTTTTAGTCCATTGGTCATGCATAGCTTTGGTGTTCCCGATAAGGCGTTTGATGCTCAAGGAAATTTAAAAATGCTTGATTATGTGTGTCCACCCCAAATACCTAATTGTGCAGAAAGCGAAAGAGTTGGTCCTTATGGGATGGGAGCATCAATACTTTCTCTGATGGTAATCATCGGTTTAGGAGTGTCTATGGGGTTATTTTTCTCTTTAAGATCAAAGAATGTCATTAAAATAAGAGAGAAAACAAAAGAATTAGAAGAAGAATTCTCTTCAGCTTTATTTCAGCTAGGAAATCGGTTAGGGGATGGTATTCCTGCAGAGATTGCAATAGCAAAAGTAGCTACAACTATGCGGGGAAGCACGTCAGGAGAATTTTTTAATCTGGTTGAAAAAAATATTACTAAATTAGGGATGGGTTTACATCAAGCTATCTTTGATCCAAACGTAGGAGCTATAGCTAGCTTTCCGTCAAAGGTAATTGAATCTTCAATGAAAGTCCTAGTAGAGAGTATAAAAAAAGGCCCGAGGATTGCTGCGCAAGCATTGTTATCAATGTCCAGATACATCAAAGAGATTCACAGGGTTGAGGAGCGATTAAAAGATTTGATGGCTGATGTTATTGCTTCGATGAAATCACAAGTTAAGTTTCTTACACCAGCGATTGCAGGAATTGTTATTGGCATTACCTCGATGATCTCGACCATTCTTACAAAATTAAGCGCTCAGCTGGCTTGTTTTGCTCAAACAGGGGGGGAAGTAAATAGTTTTGGCAATATGATGGAGATATTTGGGTTAGGAATTCCTACCTATTATTTTCAGATAGTGGTTGGGGTTTATATCGTACAGATAGTTTATATTTTGACTATATTAAGCAGTGGAGTTGAAAATGGAGCTGATAAATTGGGCGAACGATACGAATTAGGCCGGAATATGATCAAAAGCACAATCATGTACTGCGCAATTGCTGCCATTGTAATGATCTTGTTCAACTTTTTTACTACAACTATCATGTCTGCAAGCTTAACTTCCTGCGCCGTTTAATTAGCACCTAGTGTCATGCAGTTTATCTGAAACCAGTGCAGTTTATCTGAAACCATCAGCACTAGCATAAGTCCTAGGTCGATGATAATTATAGTAAAGGACACAATTAATCAAACAAAAAGTTGTGTCCTTTAGATATAGTGGCGGTTAATTATTGTTCGATTATATTTGTCCGCCACTATATTTTGAAGCCGTCGTTAGGGATCGCTCTTTACGGGATCGCTGGAGTAGACCCTAAAAAAGCGATAACGAGGAAGCTAGTGCTTTGCGAATCAATAGGATTTCATATTAGCCCTATAGTGATCAATTTTCTTTGACAACTAAGCTTATTCTTTTTTTAAAACACAATTCTTATAAATAAGGATTTAATTTTCTATAGTATTTGGGACTGTAGCTCAATCTGGGACGCAGGAAAAATAACTTTAGTTTTTCTTGAGCAGGAAAGAGCACATGGCTGAAGACCATGGTGTTCGGGGTTCAAATTGCAAGCAATCTTCTACGGCTGCTGGCAGGAAAGTCCCCGCAGTCCCACTTTTCTTTTAGCAGATTTCTCTACCATAATCTTTATAAATAATAATTAAATTAACTATAGTTAACTATTTTAATCAAATACTTCGAGAGATAGTTATATCGGTTTAGCACGTGCTGTCAACATATTTAACTAAAATAGTATTCAACAACATCATCATGAAATCATACCAAAAAGTAATCTTGCATCCGCAGGAGATAGAAACTTACTATATCCTGCCTGCTCTTCGTAGACATTTTGCTATTGCACTTAAAAAAAAGGGACTAAAGCAGAAAACTATCGCCGAGATGATGGGTATAAAAAGTTCTGCCATTAGCCAATATAAGCGTAGTAAACGTGGACATCAAATAAAATTTCCACCGCTGCTTCTTAAGGAAATAGGCGAAGCAGCTTTAAGGATAACTGATCGCTTAGCTTATTTCAAGGAAACACAACATATCTTGCGAAGGATACGGGAAGAATCATTCCTCTGCGAAGTGCATCATCAGTTTTCAGTAGTGCCTAGTGGATGCGATCCTCAAAAAATAGGATGTCACACTGAACCAGGACATTGCTCCCCTATTAAAAAAATGATTACTCCTTTAAGCTGTTAATATGCTGCTTGTTAATATGCTACTATTATTATGGAATGTTCAACTACACCTAAACTTGTACCTGAAGAATTGCGCATAGATCGAGAGATGTTTGATACTGTGGATGATCATAAATCTAAATTCATTGCTAAACCTGGGATTACCGAAGAAATAGTGCGTCTTATTTCTACAACAAAAAAAGAGCCTTTATGGATGTTAGAGAAACGTCTCAAGGCTTTAAAATTATTTGAGCAGACTAAACTCCCATCATGGGGTCCTGATCTTAGCAAATTAGATTTAAATAACATCATCTATTTTATAGATCCTAATACTCAGGAAACAAATAGCTGGGAAAATGTTCCTTCGGAAATTAAAAATACATTTAAACGGTTAGGTATTCCTGAAGCAGAAAGAAAAGTTCTTGCTGGTGTAGGTGCGCAGTATGATTCTTCTATTGTATATCATAACATTCAGAAATCATTGCAGGAGAAAGGAGTTATCTTTGAAAATATGGATGTTGCGGTACATAAATATCCAGAATTAGTGCAAAAATATTTTATGACGAGCTGTATTCCTATCAGTGACCATAAATTTATCATGCTGCATGCCTCGGTATGGTCTGGTGGTACATTTATCTACGTGCCTAAAGGTGTTAAAGTAGATCTGCCCCTGCAGGCGTATTTTAGGATGAATGCCCAAAAAGGTGGGCAGTTCGAACATACATTGATCGTTTTAGATGAAGGAGCAGAATTGCATTACATTGAAGGATGCTCCTCTCCTAGGTACAATCAGGATTCCCTCCATGCCGGATGTGTAGAAGTGCATGTTCTTAAAGACGCTAAAATGCGGTATACTTCTATTGAAAACTGGAGCAAAAATGTTTACAACCTTAATACTAAGCGTGCTTTAGTTCATGAAAATGCCTTGATGGTTTGGGTAAACGGGAACATGGGTAGTACTAAAACGATGTTGTATCCTTGCTCTGTTCTAGTCGGAGAATATGCTCGTACTGAAAGTATAGGCATAGCGTTTGCGGGACATGATCAAAATCAAGATACTGGCACTAAAGTTATCCATGTAGCTTCGAACACTTCTTCTTTTATTCAATCTAAGAGTATCAGTAAAAATGGTGGTATTTCCAGCTATCGTGGATTGGTTAAAGTGATGCCTTCTTCCCAGAACTGCCAGTCTCGGGTGCAATGTGATGCGTTAATTATGGATGATTCTTCTTGCTCTAACACGTATCCATTCATGAAAATTGACAACCCTTCTGCGGAAATATCCCATGAAGCTACTGTCGGCAGGATCACTGATGAACAAATATTTTACTTGATGTCCCGCGGCTTAACAGAGGCAGAAGCTACCAAGATGATCGTATCTGGTTTTATTGAGCCCGTAGTTAAGGCTTTACCGTTAGAATATGCCGTAGAGTTAAACAAGCTCATAGAGTTAGAAGTAGAAGGAATGTAATTAAATTTACTATGGTAATTCAACAACCAATCAAGGAAACATTGGACCAGCAAAAGAATATTTCTTTATCTTTACTTGCCAGACTGCAGGATATTAAACTGAAATACGGCCAAGGTATGTTTACTATGTTCAACAATTTTTCCTTAGATCAGTTTCATCAACAGTTGTCGGCTTCTAGGATTAAAATAGTGCCTACTGCTCCGGCAGGGGTTAAAATGTATACTCTTGAAGACATTCCGAATAAATTATGGAAAAAATATTTTACTTTATTGGCTGATTTACAAAAAAATTATCCTGATAAATTGCATGATATTCCATTAGCAGTTCATTATGCCTTTCTTTCAACGTGTACGTTTATTCATATTCCTCAAGGGTTTTCTAGTACTATTCCAATAACGATTGCAACGGATCATGAACGAGGCTCAGCAGCAGCTCATTACATTATTCTTGCTGAAAAACAGAGTTCCGTTACGATTATCGATCAATCCTCCATTGCTGAAGAAGCTTATGGATTAAGCACCGTTCGGGAGATCTATCTAGAAGAAGGTTCTGTCCTACAATATTATCATCTTAAGACCGCTGGTTCTAATTCTTATCATTTTAGTACAACCCGTAGTGTGTTAGGAAAGGATAGTTCTTTGCAGAGTTATGATTTTTTTTGTGGAGGTAAGTTTCTTCAGAATTATTATACCAATTCAACTAAGGGTTCAAATTCCCACAGCCAGTATTCTTGTGCTTTCTTCAATAAACCCGGCTCAGAGTACATTCTTTTCAATGAAACTGCTCATGTTCATCAACACACATCTGGTTTAATGCAGGTTAAAGGCTTGATTGCAGACAACTCTAAAGTATTATCTCGCAGTAATATTTCTATATCTCCTCAAGGCAAATTTACCCAAAGCCAAGAACGTTCTGATCTGCTCCTTCTAGGAGAAAAAGCTCATGGGGAGGCAGTCCCCATGCTGGAAGTTAAAAATAAGGATGTCCAATGTTCCCATGGTTCCACTATTTCAAAAATAAATAACGATCATCTTTTTTACCTGCAAACACGCGGCTTAAGTGAGGAGCAAGCAGCTCAGGCAATAACATCTGCCTTTCTTCAGCCAGTTGTAGATAAATTTCCCTCAGAAATTCAGTTAAAAATACTTTCGGAGATGGAAAAGATAACTGTTGTTCCTTCTGAAATGCTTTTAGCTGGAGCAGAAAATTAAAAAGAATAAGATCCATAACTAAACACTAATAACATTCATAATTAAAAAATAATAAAATCAATAACTAAAAATTAATAAAATCTATAACTAAAAAATAATAAAACACCTATAACTAAAACATAATTTAAAAATAAATAATTTTCAAAGATAACCTGCTTTATGTCCACCCCAAAAATATCAAACTCTGTACCTTTAAACCATTTGGCTCTTCGCATTAAAGCGGATTTTCCTATTTTACAGACCTCAAGTCTAAATTCCAAAAAGAATACTCCATTGCAGAACCCTAATCCTTCGGTAAAACCATTAGTTTATCTTGATAGCACTGCAACTACGCAAAAGCCAACATCAGTTATAGATAAAGAAGCAGAATATTACTTAAAAACAAATGCTAATGTTCACCGCGGGCTTTATTCTCTGGCAGAGAAAGCTACTATGGAATATGAAGATGCCAGAAATATTATTGCAGATTTTATTCATGCTTTGCCGGAAGAAACTATCTTTACCAGCGGAACTACTGGTAGCTTGAACCTTGCTGCTATGCTTTTAAGTCCATATCTCCGGGAAGGAGATGAAATAGTCGTGACCATCATGGAACACCATAGTAATTTCTTACCTTGGCAGCAATTAGCTCAGCGTAAAAAATGCCTGTTAAAGATAATACCTCTTACTTCTGAGTTTAGTCTTGATCTAAACGCTGCTAAAGCGATCATCACTGCTAAAACAAAGATACTTGCCTGCAGTTATGTTTCTAATGTACTAGGAGTTGTTAATCCTGTCAAAGAACTAATCCAATTAGCAAAAAAAAATAATGCTTATACCATTATTGATGCTGCACAAGCTATCCCTCATTTTAAAATAGATGTTCAGGAATTAGGCTGTGATTTTCTGGCTTTTTCCGGGCATAAAATGCTTGGGCCAACAGGTATTGGTATACTTTACGGACGGAAATCACTGCTTACCCAAGTAGAACCAGTTATTTTTGGCGGGGAAATGGTCAAGGAAGCATCGTTACAGAAAATTTCCTGGAATGATCTTCCCTGGAAATTTGAGGCAGGAACCCCAAATATTGCGGGAGCAATCGCCTTAGGTAGAGCCGTAGAATATTTACAGTCTTTGCCTTCGGATATTCATGAACACCTCCATCAGCTGACAGATTATGCTATTAAAAGGATGGAGAATATTCCTTCGCTAAAGATCATAGGTCCTACAAAATCAACTATTCCTCGTATCTCCGTCATTTCATTTACTATGGGTGAAGCACATCCCCATGATATCGCTGACATTCTGAATAGGGAAGGTGTGTGTATCCGAGCCGGACATCATTGTACTATGCCGTTACATACTTATTTAGCCCTGCCTGCTACTGCTAGGGCATCATTATATATTTATAATACTAAAGAAGACGTTGATCTGTTAATTAATGCATTGGAAAAAGTTAGAAAGGTGCTATATTTATGAGCAATACTAAGAATATTACTGATGGCAATAATCCTCATAACATGAACTCTACTAATCATAGCAATTATACTAATTATGGTAATAATACTAACCATAATAGTGATGCTGACCATCATTATCATACTACTACTACTACTAATAATACCAATGATAGCACTACAGATATAACTAGTCTAGAAATTGTTGGTTTTAAAAATATAGAACAACAGGAAGAATTATCTGATGATATCTATCAGGAAAATGTGTTAGATCATTATAAAAATCCTCATCGTAAAAAAGTGTTGGAGCACGTTAGCTTTCAGCACCATGAGATGAATCCTTTATGCGGGGATATGCTTACTTTTTATTTCTTAGTAGAAGATAATATCATAAAGGATATCTCTTTTACAGGGTATGGTTGTGTTATCAGCCAAGCATCTGCATCCCTGTTAGCTGATTATCTCTATCAACAGCAGGTAGAAGTAATTGATTCCCTTACTCCTGAAAAAGTATACCAGCTATTAGGGATTCCTATCAGTCATGGAAGGATAAAGTGTGCGCTCCTTTCCTTTGTTACAGTTACTGCCGGCTTTGCGCAGCATAAACAAGAACTTGTTAAATATTCATTGAAGATTTAGTCTAAAATAAATTTAAAAGATTAAACCTATCACAACAGGGTTATTCAAAAATCATTATAAAAAAAAGGTAATATTAATATATGAAAAAATAGGTATCTCAAAATGATTAAAAAAGATGAATCTATGTCTGGACAGCTTAACGCTATATCGGAGAATGAAAAATTGCAAAGCAAGGAAAAATTAGAAATAATTGATCTTCACGTATCTGTTAAAGGGAAAGAGATCATTAAAGGGGTTTCTTTAACCTTTGAACCGGGAAGGATTTATGTTCTTATGGGTCCTAATGGCGCAGGGAAAAGTACGCTGGCTAATGCGCTGATGGGCAATCCAAACTATCAGTTAAATAATGGTAAAATTATTTTGAACGGCAAGGATATCACTTTGGAGAGTACCGACAATAGGGCTAAAGCAGGATTATTTTTATCTTTTCAATATCCTATAGAGATTCCGGGAATAAAACTAAATAATTTTTTACGCACTGCTGTTAATAATCTGCAGGAAAAGAAATATTCTGTTATTGAATTTCAAAAAAGAGTAGAAGATAAAATGCGCTTATTGGGAATAGATTTATCTTTCGTAAAAAGATATCTTAATGAAGGTTTTTCTGGTGGAGAAAAAAAGAAATCGGAAATTCTGCAATTAATGCTGTTGCAGCCAAAATATGCTTTCTTGGATGAAACTGATTCTGGATTAGATGTAGATGGTATTAAGATAGTAGCTCAGGGTATTGCCCAGGCTCGCAAGGAAAATCCGCAATTATGCATCATTGTTATTACACATTATCTTAAATTTTTAGAGTATCTTCATCCTGATTCCGTAAGCATTCTCCATCAGGGAAAGATACTTAAGCAGGGTGGTGCCTCCTTAGCATATGATATTGAACAACATGGCTTTACGAAGCTCTTAGAAGAAAGTAAACTATAAATTTTAAAAAGATAAATGTACAACTGTATAGAAATAATTCACTAAAAAATGGCTAACAAAAATACAACTAAAGAAAATACACCTAAAGAAAATAAAACAAAGGAAGCTGCACCAAAAGAAGTTACAACAAAAAAAGCTATTACTAAAGAAAAAATAATTGAAATATGTAAACAATGCCTTGATCCAGAATTGGGTATTGATATTTGGACCCTTGGTTTAGTGTATGATATTACTATCACTGATGATGGGGTACGCATCTTAATGACGTTTACTTCTCCTTTTTGTCCTTTTGGCCCAACCATGGTCGAGGAGTTAAAAAAGTCAATAGAAGAATCTGGTGCAAAAGTAGCAGATGTTCAAATAACTTTTGAGCCTCCTTGGAAGCCAAGCGATGAATTAAGGGAAATGATGGGTGTTTAGTTTTAAATATCTTTCATTTTAATTCCTGAGAAATGGGTTTTATACCCTGCAGTTCTACTGCGGCTTTCGATTCCCATT
>CAZNUS010000006.1:0-61488 GCA_964576385.1 uncultured Methanosarcinales archaeon
GGCGTCACAAAGTGCGGGGTTAAGAAATCGTCTCAGTTCAAGCCTCGGCTTTTAAACTGGGGTGAGACGATTTCCCACACTTTCATGACTTCATGATGGATAGTTTAATATACTTAAACAAAGATTGTACCAAAAACAAAGAATTAATATTTCTTTATACATAAATAATAATTAATCAATAAAAGGATTAATCCCTATTCTAAATCAAGTAAATATTGTGTAGTGTAGGGAGCGATGTTTGTTGGTAACTGACCTAAAGGCCAATACTCCATTTCTGCTATTTTATTAGGCTCATTAATTCTTGGTTGTCCTTGCCTTATTTCAACTAGATAACCAGTGTATATTCCAAATAATTTACTCTTTCTATAGTCTTTATAATCACTTAATCTTCGTTTAATTTCAACATCTATTGTTAATTCTTCACGCAACTCCCTTACACAAGCATCTTCTAAAGATTCACCTTGTTTAACTGTTCCTCCAGGATTTGACCACAAATTATTGAATGTTCTAGAATTTATTCTTCTAATAAGTAAAACACTTTTATCTTGGATTATAATTCCACCGCACCCAATATGAACCATCCAATTTCAGATGACGTTCAATTAATAAATTTTGTCGTCTCTCAATCTCTTTATTTTATTTAGTGAATTTTATTTTACTAATAAAAATAACTGATTTAGTACATCTATCAGAAACGTTTAAATAGTTTTTACATAATAAATACACTATTATGGTTCTAGAATCTTTATTTAATCCATTCAAAGTTAAGCGTAAGCCTTATCAAATGTTCCTTGCAGGAGTCATCTACTCTTTGATAGGTGTTGCCTTAAGTTACTTTGTCTTCCGTGAAATCTCTGGCATACTTCTCGTTTTCCTAATAGTTATGGCATCCTTGCCTATTCTATATACTACTATTAAAAATGAAGAAGAATTAGATCTGAAATATGACCAAGAATGGCGGCTTTTGAAAGAACACACCAAAGTATTAATATTTATGATGTTCCTTTTTTTAGGGGTTACTATTACTCTGGCGGTAATTTATGTATTTCTTCCTCATGATATCACTAAAGAAATTTTTAGTTTTCAGGAAGAAGCGATTCTTAATGTAAACCAACGAGTTATCTTGGCTAATGTTACTGGCAATGTTACTAAGATATCTCTTTTTAGTAAAATATTCGTTAATAACCTTAAAGTTATGTTTTTTTGTATTATTTTCTCCTTGCTTTATGGTGCAGGTGCAATATTTATTTTAACATGGAACGCTTCAGTCATCGCTGTTGCCATGGGTAATTTAATCCGTACTGAAATAGCTAGCGCTGCTTCTCTAGTGGGATTAAGCTCACTTTCACCGTACTTTAGTGCAGCCACATTTGGCTTTTTTCGCTATATGACTCATGGTTTTTTTGAAATAGCTGCTTACTTTGTTGGTGGGTTAGCAGGAAGTATAATCTCCATTGCTTTAATAAAACATAATCTTAAGAATGAGCGGGTTTTTATCGATTCCCTTGACTTAATTTTAATAAGCCTTGGTCTCCTACTTTTAGGCGGTATCGTTGAGGTTTATGTAACGCCGGCCTTATTTTCCTAACATTTTATATTTAAGAAAGAGATTTTTTTCTACATATATTGATTAGATATATTAATTTCTAAGAAAATTACAATACTTTAACCTTCCCTGGCGTTATCTGAAAGATATCCCCTTTTTCCATCATCTTCTTTAATAATTTCTCAGTATCATTTATCAGTGATTGTGTTATAACTTCTTCAATTAAAGCCCCATCTCCTTTATCAAGCTCTTTTATTAACAGCATTATTTTTTGCGCAGGAAGAATATCTTGCGCTTGTCCTCCTCCCCTTATTTCTATTTCTTCTTCTCCTATAGTTCTGTGATCGGTTTCAACTACTTCTACGTTAATCTCTCCTGCAGCTGTTTTTGATAATAGCATTTTTTCATCCTCTCCATGTACTGCTGTGCTTATTTGGGCTGTAAACGGCGCTTCCATAGACCTTACTTTTAACCATAACGGGGAAATCATTTTAATGATTTCAGGAGATATATATTTTTCATCATTATACACACGTACCTTCCCTATGGCTAACACTACGGTGCCCATTTCTATTTTTTCTATTCCTGGTATTTCTTCAAATAATCTTAAATTCATTTTACCAGTGCCATCATCTACTACTAAATTAGTAATTGCTCCTATACTTTCCTTTTCTAAAACAGTTGCTAAAATATTTACTCTAAACACTTTTTGTGTTTTATGGAGAAGATAGCTTA
Source organism: uncultured Methanosarcinales archaeon (assembly GCA_964576385.1). Lineage (GTDB taxonomy): Archaea > Nanobdellota > Nanobdellia > Woesearchaeales > GW2011-AR9 > JACOZM01. Next base: position 2,282 of record CAZNUS010000006.1, read on the forward strand.
ACTGCTCATCTTGGATGAACACTCCTTCTAAAATATTTATAATTCTTAACTTTACTGCAACATGGCGTTGAAAGGGTTGGTCCATTTTTCTAGTTTAAATTATTTATTCAATTTGTTTTTATACTTGTTAAATAAAAGTAAAACCTGTTTTTTACAATGGCTTTTTTTACAATCTCTGCACGAATCCTCTTTTTGGCTCAAATAAATCTCCAGAACGGCGCAATTTTTCTAAAAATTCTTCTACTTGTTCTGGTGTTATATTTTTCTCTTTAGCTGCTTCAACGATATTCTCTATAGGGATTACTTTGTTTTGTAGCTGATCTTCTAAGGCGTGAACTATCTCCTTAATGACTCCTAAGCTGCTTCTTTGCGTGGCAGTAATTCGGCTCCCTAGACGATCAATATCTATTTTACCTGTTTCGGAATCTTTAGCTATTTGGTTTAAACAATAATCTACTAATTCAATAGCTACTTGGGCATCCCTTTTCTCTACTTCCTTTCCAAAACGCACTTTTGCTGCAGCTTCGGCAAGCCTTATCAGCGCTTCCAACTGCCTAGCAGTGATAGGGATGCTTCTTATGCCTGCTTCATCACTAGAACCACTATTTCTCATACTGATATAATACGCTTTAATCTCCTCAATAGCCTCATCACTCATTCTAGGATGGATTTTTTGTCGAACATAAGAAATATATTTTTTGAGAAGATCTGTAGAGATCTCTGATTCTGCACGCTCAGGGTCTTGATGCAGCTTTAATATAAAAGTTGCTACTTGCTCATCTTTTTCTCGGTTAGGAAGATCTTTAATCGGAAATATAAGATCAAACCTATTAATTAATGTTGGAGGCAAATCGATCTGATTAGCAACTAAATCATAAGGGTCAAACCGGCCAAATTTAGGGTTAGCCGCAGCAATAATAGTTGTTTCACAACGCAACGTCGCTTGGATATTAGCCTTGCTTATGCTAATCTGCTGCTGTTCCATACCTTCATGGAGTGCAGAGCGGTCTTCTTTACCCATTTTATCCATCTCATCAATAATAGCAAATCCTCTGTTAGCTAAAACTAATGTTCCTGCTTCTAAACTCCATCCTCCTAAAAATTCATCTTTTACTACTGAAGCGGTTAATCCTGCGGCAGTAGCTCCTTTTCCGCTTGTAAATCTTGCTTTTGGCGCTACTTTTGAAATTCTCTTAAGTAACTGTGATTTTGCTGAACCAGGGTCCCCTATGAGCAGCATGTGTAAATCTCCTCTAGTAATTACTCCATCAGGGCGGACTTTTCTAGTTCCTCCGGCAAGCTGTAAAACTAGCGCTTCTTTTATTTTATCATGTCCATAAATGGAGGGGGCTAAATTTTTTGCCAGAAAGGAAATAACATTATCTCGTGCCGCAATAGTATTGATTATTTCCATTTCTTCTGGGAGAATATTGGCGCTAACATCATCTTCCTGCAGGGGCTCAATATAATTTGCTTCAATGATCAAATCATATTTTGTAGCTTGTCCCCCCGTCTTTAAGGTGATAGGGACTTCTGCAACCCATCCGTAAACTCTCACTCTGGAACCAGGGCTGCTTTTTCTTTCGGGTATCGGCGAGACTAAATCATCTTTTAAGAAAACATTAATTCTTTTTGGCTGTGTTCCATCCAACTCATCTGGTGATTCCTCTAAAACAAGCCCTTGCCCATCGACTAGTTCTTTAGAAATTTCCTTAAATTTTCCTTTTCTTCCACAACCGCATCGGCTAGGTTCTTTATATTTTTTATCTAATTGAATAACATTCAGAATGTTTCCACAGGAAGGACATTCAAACTTTGCTGCAGTAACGTGCGGACGTACATCTGACTTCTGCCGGACAATTCCTTCTACAACTATAAACTTTCCTAAATGCTTGCTCCGTATATTACTGATAAATACTTTTTGTGATTCTGGTAAGTTATGTAAGCGTAATGAGAATTTACTTATTTTTTTAGGCAGTTCGAACTCTTTTATAGCTAATTCTGCGGCTTTCAATAGTTCTTCTGGATGTTCTAATATCTCTTCAGAAATCTCCGTATTAAACTTAATTAACTCTGAAAAATCTAACAAAAGGGATAAATCTCCTTTACGCACGGCTTCCAGTAGCTGAGGATAATAATTCCTTTCAATAAATTCCCTGAATATCTTTATTTGTTCATCAACTTCCACGGCATTCCCCCTTAGCTTATTCCTGAAGAAGTATTGTTTATAAAAAATGTGCTATTGCAGAATATAGTATAGATAGGATTCTACTTAATAACCAAACCTTTCCCAAAGACTTGGCTTGGAGGTTGGTTCAAATGTAGAAGTAGTCTGGAACAGATGCTCGATAAGTACACCATTTCCCCTCTGTGCTTTTTCCCTCTGCATATCAACAATCCTTTCAAAGGCAGTGTTATCCATTTCAAGAATCTTGTACTCAAGAGCAAAGTGGCCTTCTGGAACATCTACTATCATCCGGCCATCTCCATGATATCCGAATCTGGGTGTTGATGAACCAAGAGAAACACACTTGAGGGAGGAATTACTGCCCACACTAAGGTTTCCCACCGTGACTGTTCCTTCTTTGAGCCTAGACATTAGGAATAATTGATGCCCATATCCTAATCCAAGTTCACCACCCTGGGCAAAGATTTGGATATCATTTTCCACCTTAGGCGGTTTAACTTCATAAGCTGCTGCTCGTAATCCTTGAAGAGTTGGCTGCAGATGAAAGTAAGGAACTGAAACTACGACAGGGCTGCCAAAAGCAAATCCATCAAAGGCTGCATAGGGAAAATCTGCTGTTCCGGACGTATTTTCAAGATGAAGCATATAACTAGATGGCATACCCTGAAAAAAAAGTACGTATTTAAAAAAGTACGTATTTAGTTAGATGGCCAAGAGGTCAATTCTGCTAAGTTATGGTGACAGGAACAGATGTGAAAATCGTCGAGAACACTACTATCTCTGAGATATATTCTCTCGGATTTTCACCAGAATTGACGGCCAACTAAATACGTAGAAAAAAAGAGAATATTTAAAAAAGTTTACAAAAGATTTACGGCTTTGCCAGAGTCTTCTTCAAATTTTCAATGAGCTTGTCAGTAGCATCATTTACTTCTTGTTCTGTTTTAGTTCCAGTACAAACGATCTTTCCATTGCTGAACAGCAAGAAGGTTGCGTTAGTCCCTTTCAATTTATGAACTAAACCTGGAAATTGCTCCGGCTCGTACTCTGTTTGTGGTAATTTTAATCCTAGTACATTTAAGTTCAGGTCCATCCCGATGCTTCCAGAAGCAACAATATTTTGTACCGTTATCTCTGGTTTGATGGTCACGTGGATATTCATCTTTTTTAGGCTTTTAATAATGCTTTGGATACTCCTATCTACATCAGCTAAAGTCCTTGCCCCGGTGCAGACTACTTTTCCGCTGGAAAATATCAATGCAGAAGTTTTTGGCTCTTTAATTCTTAAAACAAGCCCCGGAAACTGTTCTGGATTATATTCAGTATTCGGCAGAGTTGCCGCCATTTTCTCTAAAGGAATATCTTTCTCTAATCCGGTAGAAACAACAATATTAACAATTCTTATTTCTTTTTTATTTTTAGTTGCCTTTGCCATACTACTCCCCCCACGGTTTTATTTATAAAGAGTTATATACCCTTTTTAAAGAGATATATATCTTTCCTTTTTAAATCTTATCTTTATAAACACCTTATTATTCTATTGAGCTATTTATCTTAGCATTTTCACTAATTATAAGTAGTAAGATTTTTAAATGGTTTCTGTTGTTTTGTATGTATTTTAAGTTAAAACTTATGGAATATACACATATATTGCTCCGTGAAGGAGAACTGTTCTTGAAAGGGAAAAATGTACCTTTCTTTGAGAATATTTTAATATCCAACCTTCGAAGGGTTTTACCAAATATAGCGATCCAAAGGTCCAGAGGAAGAATTATTCTTCCTTATTTTCCTGAGCATCATAATTTAGTAAAAATATTCGGTTTAGTATCATATTCTCCCTGTACATCTATTAAAAAAGATCTTGAAGAAATAAAACAGAGGAGTTTAGAGATAATAAAATATTATTATACCATATCTCCTAAGAAAGACAGTTTTCGTATCGAAACTAAAAGATCAGACAAAACATTTCCTTTTCCTTCTCCTCAGATAAATCAGCTGGTGGGGAAATTTATAGAAGAAAGCTCTTCTTTGAAATTTCAAGCCGTTAATCCTGATTTAATTCTGCACATTGAGATCAATCGTGAAGGCGCGTATATATTTACAGAAATAATCCCTTGTTTTGGTGGAATACCAGTTGGTGTTGAAGGAAAGGTATTTCTTTTGTTACGTGAAGAAAATTTCTCAAAATTACAACCAAGTTTGCTCTCTGCTATTTTGATGATGAAGCGTGGATGTAAAGTTATTCCTATCTATTTAACAGATGAACACAATGCAGAAACTATAGCTAGTCCAACTAAAACAAACTTCGACCTTTTTAAAAGAACACTAGACTATTTCTCCCCAACACCGGTAGATATAACTCTTGTAGGAAGTATTGGTGAACTGGAATCCTTATCCACCCGACAAAGAATTGATGTAATAGTGGTTGGAGACAATCTTGAAAACTATCAGAAGATTGATTGTTCATTAATAACACTTCGCCCTCTGATCGCTTATTCTTCACAAGGGATTCAAGAAAAATTAAATTTTTTTATGAGTAGTAATTAAACTAGCCTGTAGTTACGAACATAAATATGCGACTTAATTACCAACCCATTTAGAATACATTGCCTGCGCTTCTTCTTCGCATTTTGCTTTGATTAAAGCCCTTCCATCGGCAAAAAGCATTATTCCTTTAAACCTTATGCTAACATCGTCATAAATGAGGGTATCTATTTTTTCCCAACGTTTTTTAATCTCGTTAAAATCAACTTTTTTACCCTGTATTTGGTATCTTCCAGAAGAGCAAAACCGTATCGGTTTTCTCTGTTTACCCTCTAAGTAGAGATACCTTCCTTGACAGGCAGGACACCCCTCTTTTTTTTTGACAATCATTTCCTTCCACCTAAAATTCCAAGCATCTATATAATATAATTTAGTGGAAACTTTTTTCTCTAACAATATTTTTATACTCATTCCTGCCTGTAGGGCAGCAATGGTAGCAGTAATGCTATTTAATACCCCTGTTTGTTCACAAGTCTCCAAGTGTGTATTCCTACGACCAGGCAGAAAACAAGAAATACATGCCTCTTTTGGAGGTATAAGCATAACATACCCAGATGTTTTTATTGCGGAAGCATAAACCCATGGTATTTTATTTTTCTTACAAAAATCATTTATCAGGTATCTTGTTTGTAAATTGTCAGTGCAGTCTAATATTACATCTGCTCCTTTTAGTAGGCTGATATTATCTGTATCAAGATGAACTGCTATCCCTTCTGCTTTTATCAAAGGATTTATTTCTCCAATTCTTTCTTTAGCAGTAAGAGCTTTGCTTTTACCTACATCTTTTTCAGTAAATAATATTTGCCTTTGCAAGTTGCTCAGTTCCACTGTATCCCTATCTATTAAAGTAAGATTACCTACTCCGCTTCTAGCAAGCAGTTCTGCCGCTACAGTGCCTAAAGCGCCAATTCCTACAATAACGATTGTTGATTTTGTTAATACTTCTTGTCCTTGTTCTCCGATTTCTTTTAGTCTAATCTGCCTGCTGTACCTTTCAGAAAACTCTTTCAGCTCCTTCTCTTTATTCCCTTCATTGATCATCTTTTTCATCGTGTCCTACACTTTCATTTCTTTTTCTTCTTTGATTTTAACTCTTCTAATATTAAACAGGCGTTGCAGATATCTTTATTTGCCGGTTCTCCGCAGGATCGGCAGTATTTTATCGTATAGCTTGCTGATTTCACTTTTTGTTTAACCAAGGGAAGTATTTCTAAAAAGGAATTTATGATGCTTTGTTTCGTTCCGGGATATTTACTTTCAAAATCATTGAGCATATCCCTTATTTTTGAGCGATATCCTTCATCAGCATAAGGGCACTCCGCAAAATGCACTTGGAAATTTTTTAATAATGCATATAATCTTGTTTCTTTCTCTGGGCAGAAGTATAATGGCTTAACTCTTTGCACAAATTGCTCGTATTCTTCAATTCCAGATACCGGGCCAAGGTGTGCAGATAATCTTGTATTTGCTTTAAACAGATTCATGACTATTGCTTGTGCTTCATCATCAAGATTATGCCCTGTTATTAATTTAGTTGCCCCATACTTACGGGCATATTTGTTTAGCAAATACCTTCTCCATACCCCGCAGATATTACATGGCTTTTTTTTAGTATTCTTATTAACTATAGGGTACGCCTTGTCTAATGAATAGCCAAATTCTTTTTTTGTATCTATTAAATACAATTTAATGTTATGCTCGGTACAAAATTTTTTAAGGTCCTTAAGAGTATGTGCACGGTAATTTTTTATGCCTTCATCAACAGCCAAAGCGAATAGATCATTTTTCAAACTATTTTTCTGTAAATATTTCTTGGTCAAGGATAATATTGTTAAAGAATCCTTTCCGCCGGAAGCAGCCACGCAAAGGATATCCTCTCTTCCGATGAGTTGATATTTTTTGATGGTTTTGAAAACTCTTTCTTCAAAGTTATTCAAGAAATGGTTTTTGCATAGTGACCCGTGCTGTAGGTTTATCACTGCTGGTTGTTCGCATTTGTGGCAATTCATGTTGAGTTATTCTTATAGGGCGGTTTTACGCATATTTATCATCTTTGCTGGTCCCAGCTTGTTTCTTTCTATCCGCCGGAAATTACACTTAGCAATTCAACTATATCCTTGTTTTTTAATAAGCAATCTTCGGTGATTACTTCATTATTTCTAACAACGATGACTGTTTCTGGATTGATCTTTAATTTTAGAAGTAGTTCTTGAACTGTTTTTCCGGAAAAGCTAATTTTTTCCTTAGTCCTGGGTCTTTCTTTTACTACAGTGATATTCATTATTTCTCTTCGTCTCCTAATGAGGCAAAGCTTTTTATCAAATTAAGGGGTATTTTTATAAAGTTTTCCTCTATTTATACACATCATGGATAAGCCCGATTATTCAACCAACATTGTACTATTAGAAAAAAGTACAGAAATAGAGCAATTAAGCAAGGAATTAGGTTTTTCCCATTGCTTATTTCTTGATCAGATGTGCCTCATTAAAGAAACTAACAAAAAAGTGATTTTAGAAAAGATTAATTTAGCAAAAAAGCAAAAGAAATTAACCATCTGTCAGACCATGAATGAAGATATCTTAAGATTTGTTTTAGAAAGAACTGCAGTTGATATGGTCATCGGGATGGAACACATCCATTCTCATGACTCTGTGCATTACGTTCGTAGTGGTTTAGACCAGGTGGTATGTAAGATTGCTGCGGCCAACAACAAAATCATTGCTTTTTCCTTTCAGGATCTTCTTCACGCTAGAAATCGCAGCCAGTTGATGGCTAGGATTAGTTTTAATTTATCCTTATGCAAAAAATATCACGTTAAAACACTTTTTAGCAATTTCTTACATAGGAAAGAAGAGCTGCGTTCCAGAAAAGATTTAGAGGCTTTTCTAAGAGTTTTGGCTAAATCTAGGTTATAAATCCGTTGATATTTATTATTCTCTATCTTTTTTATAGCCCTTTTTCTTTATCAAATTATACCTTCCTCTTTATCGGATCATTTTTTTTGCCTTTCAAAGTTTCCAAAAATGAAAAAATTATTTCAAAAATAGAAACATTTATAATCCAAAATTTCCTCTCCTGACTAATGTCTCTCTTTTGGCAGCTAGTAGATCCTAAATTACGTCGAGTTCTCACTAGTTTTCAGAATGCTCCGCAGAAGGAATTTCATCTGCAGGAATTATCGCACCAATCAAAAGTGCCCTTGGCATCTGTTTTTCGTATCGTCAAAAGATTAGTCAAACTAGGAATTCTCAAGGTGGTTGTTCATGGCAAGCTAAAGATGTACAAGTTAAGCTCTGAACAAGAAGGAGAATTAACTATGTTAGGTGGAAAAATATGAATAGAAATAAAATAAACACGAAGGCTCAAGCTACTCTATTTATTATTCTGGGCGTTTTGCTTCTTTTGATCATAGGGGGGATTCTGTATTACCTTTCTACTATTAGGGAAGTGCAGATCAAAGAAGCACAGGAGATACAACAGCAGAATATCTTGGAAGCGGGTAAAGTAAAATCGTTTGTTGAAGACTGTTTAGGAAAAACTGCTCTGCAGGCGATTGAAGAGCTCAGTCCTACTGGAGGCTATTACATTGTTCCTTCAAGTTTGCGCTATCAAAATACTAGTTTATGGTATCTTGATCAAGTAAATGTGCAGCCCGCCCTATCTGAAATAAAGGGGCGTGTCAATGACTACATCGAAAACCATCTAGCAGAGTGCTTAAATTATGAAACTTTTGCTAAAGAAGGGATAAATATTTCTGCACAAGTCTGGCAAAGCGATGTTAGTTTTGCTCGGGAAAAAGTTATAGTCATACTGCATTATCCTGTTAAGATTGGTCGAGATAGGTATAGTACGGAATATGCTGATTTTCAGGCAGAAGTAAGGATACCTTTTCGTAGGATGTTTGAAGTAGCTTCTCAGATAATTAATTTACAGCTAAAGCCGGAATTCAAGAGATTCATACCTTTGGAAGGACTGCCTCCCAACGAATTTCAGATAACTTATCAATCTACCCCCGATCATTTAGTCTACACTATTAGCGAACCTAAAACTGGACATTTTCAATCTTATGGGCTTTCTTTTGCCAGCGAATTCGGCCGGTCTGAGCTAAAGAAGGTGGAGCAATTGCAGAAGAATAGCCATGTTGTTTCTACTACTCTGCCTTTAATAGTCAGCTCTCCTGACAAGATGGCCCAATTGATGCTGATGCCCGGCACCACTATGAATCTCAATTCTCTCTCAGTAGATTATATCACTTTACAGCAAAGATATCCTGCGAAAGTTTTCCGTGATGATATTCCTATTGAAGAGCATGGAGACGATTCTGTAACGTACGGAAATATTACTTGGGATCTTTTTTATCCGGTATACTCTTTTGGTCCAGATGGTCTGCGTTTCAACAATCCTCAACGATTGTTGATGCATTGGGATGAAGCTGCTAATCCGCGTCAGGGAGAGTTGGGTATTTTATATCATGATACTGAAAAGGGCTGGCGTCCGATCCCTTGCGAAGTTGATTACGAGAACCATTTCCTTTATACGGACTTACCGGGCTTCAGCGAGACGACAATTTACGATTGCGGCAGGACTGATCGATGGATACCAGCAGCGACTACTGCAAAGATAAGTGAAACTGGCGGATGTATTGGGAGACTTGTAGCATTGATTGTGGTGTTGATAGTAGTAATTTTATTGACTATATTTACAGTAGGAGGTGGATTTGCATTACTTGGGGCAGGGTTGGCTGGGTCTTCTGGTTCCATTGGTGCAGGCGGAGCTGTCACCTTTACTGCAAGTATTGCTGGGGGGATAGGGTTTGGTACAGCATTTAGTGTGTCTGTTGGTACCATCGGAGTTGTTCTAGCGGTCGCCGGAGGCATCGTCGGCGGTTTTGCCATTAACACTGCCATTGGCTACGGCACAGCAGAAGATTCCATTACTTTTACTCCCTCTTGTACTCAGGAGATTAATTTTCATTACAGTACTGACGGTGGATCAGGAACGTGCAGTTACGAAGGCCAACAATCAGTGGATAGAGGCAGGCCAATCACTTTGCAGTCTAATATCCAGAAATGTAATCTTGCTAGGACTATGTTTTGTATTCCTTGCAGCATCAAATGCAGTACGTATTACAAATAAAGATTATGTGGTGAAAATATCAAAATCCAAAAAATATCAGACAGTATTCGGAAATAAGACTCAAAATAAGGAATTTAAAAAATAAAAACATGAAAAAAAGAAAAGCTGAACAGAAACAAGGAAGGCCTAAAAATATTCATCACAAGATCAGTCATCCTAGGACTAAGGCTGTTCACTTCCAATGGCTGAGAAATATCTCCGAAATAATCTCTGTAATAGTTTTAGCTCTTTTCCTTTTTTCACTACACCCTGTAGAACCAGGAAAAGCTGCTTTTGCCAATGTCCACTGCTGCCTTGCTACTTGTCAAGAAACCTTACTCGGCGAATGCTCTGGCGAAGTAGTGGAAGGATTTTTCTGTAAGGAATTAAGCGAATGCCATATCGGCTGCTGCGTGGATGAAGAAGGGTACTGCTACGATAATTATCTGCGTGACAGCTGTACAAAAAAAGGTTCTTTCTATCCTGGCAGCTGTCTTAACAATCTGCAATGTACAGTAGAAAAGCCAGTCGGCAGCGCAGCTGGAGATACAGGAATACCGATCATTTATCACCAAAAAGATTTGATCATGACCGAGCCAGCAGCGGTTTCCTTAGGTATGCCTATATTGATAAAAGTAAAGAGCCTAGAACCGGTTAATTATAGTAATCTCACTGCTATTGTAAAAAACGAAAATTATTCTAAAGAAATTCTTTTATTCGATGATGGGTGGCATGGAGATAGCAATGCAAAAGATGGCCTGTTTGCCGGTGTTTGGTCTGAAAATAACAATAACCTAAATTTTACCGGGTTTAGGAACATGCTGGTGGAAGCACAAGGCATGCAGACTAACTTTATAGTTTCTTCTTCTTACTGTTTACCACTTATCTCTGGCTTGATCTCAGAAAAGAAAAGTGATATAATTTTTACCCAAACTGAAAATACTGAAAGCATCAACCAATTTTTCCTTAAAGCTCAAAGCGTAGCAGCTTATATGCTGGGCATAGGTCTCAATATTACCAACGACAGTTCCTTAAATAGCATATTTTCTAAAAATGATTACGATTATTATCTGATTGAGCAAGGCCTTTTGGAAGAAGATCCCGCCATGATCCGGTCTATTTCCGAAAAAGAGTGCACCCTAAACAATTCTTTAAATCCTCTTGCAAATTCTAGTGGTAATCATAATTTAACAAATTTCATCATCAATCTAAATCCTGAAACAAAAGTTTGCCAGCAAGAAGGTTCTTTTATTTCTCTCAATCCCGCGTTCTACTTGATGAAAAATAATTCTTTACAAACACAGGAAGAATTTTTAGACAATTTCTGTTCCCGAGTTATTACTGAAGAGGCTTTGAAAGAAGAGCTCATCGCTAAAACTATCCCGCCAACGGTACAAGTTACTGCCTTCAGCGAATTAGAAGAAGATAATCCTAATATCACCATCAGTTTCATCCTCAATGATAATCGTGATGCCCAAATAAATTACACCATCTATTATGACCTGGATAATCCTATTCTTTATCTAGCCGAAGGACTGGCCACCGCAGGCCAGCAACAAGATTTAACCATTTCTGTTCCCGATGGCGAACATATTCTTGTCGTACAGGCCGTAGACAGCGATAGCAATTATGCAGTCTCTTCTCCCTTGAAGGTTAAGAAATCAGTACGCGAGTTCTATATTGAGATAACCTCATTAGAACGCATCACCTATTTACAATCTCCAAATATAACTTTTACTATCCATCATCTAATCACTGATCAGGACAATTATATCAATTACCAATTAAATATCGAGAGTAGTATTGATGCTACGGAATGGAAGACTGGAACTGTAGAAATTAATCTCCCACAGACCATTCCTACTAATATTAATCCGGGAGAATATACTATCTATATTACTGCTAACGACAGCGAGGGATATAGCGCGTCTTCTTTGCCTTATTATATTGAGGTAGGAACTGACCAAGAACCTATGTTGATTGCTGCTTATCCGGAATTCGCAAGGGGTTCAGAAAGTTCTGAAGGTGGGACCGATTCTGGAGGAGTATCATGAACAAATTAATAACTAAGATGATAACTAAAATAATAACTAAAATAATACCTCCCAGATTATCACTGAAATTAATTTTATTAGTTTTTATTATAGTTTCACTGCCTTTAGTTCAGGCAGCGCAAGTTTATTATGTTGAATTGACAAAGACAGATAAGGGGTTAAGTTATTCCTCTCTACATCTGGGAAATGGTAATCTTCCTGGGCCAAAGGAAGAGGGAGATTATACTGCCGAAATTATCGATTTAGAAAACAAAGTTCGTTATAAAACGAGATTTGATTATCCGTTAGGGCAGTTTACTCTGGTTTTACCATACTTCGCTAATGGCAATCAAATAATCATTAAAGATAAGGATAATATTGCTCTCTATAATTTACCTACAGGACACTTCATTGACAGTTGTGGCGACAACATTTGTCAGAACACAGAGAATTCTTTGCTTTGCCCATGGGATTGTCCGATAACTCAGCGTGATAATTTTTGTGATTATAGTGCAGATAATGCTTGTGATCCAGATTGCAATAGCAAAGATAATCACCAAGACAATAACTTAGATAATAACCAAGATCCTGATTGTACTTCCTTATCCGCCTCCCAACCTAAAGAAGAGCCAAAAATTTCAGAGTCAGAAACTCCTTCTTCTACCATACCTGCATCTCCTCCAAAACCACTTGTAGAAGAAAAAACTATAAGCTCTTGGTCACTATTTTTACTCATCTTGTTTTTAATTCTGTTATCCCTAATCTTTTTATTCCATCACTTGTACCGGAAACATCGCGGCCAAGAAATAGAAAATTACGTTGCTCAAAATTTACAAAGAGGATATTCCCTTGAGCAGATTGAATCAGCGCTGTTAAATTATGGGTATCAGCGAAAGGAAATAGAACCAGTTATTAAGGGCAGGGATACAATACATTAGAATAAGTTTAATAAAACTGCTTACATTCCATTAGCTAACTTGTTAAGAGAAATTGTAGTTTAAATAATTACAGTGTACACAAAAAAGAGGATTATGTCTAAAGAAAGTAAGATAAATAAAGAAAGCAGGACAGTGCTTCTAAAAGGAAAAAAAGGACAACTTACTATATTCATAGCCTTGGGGATCATCATCTTATTCATCTTTATTTTTCTTATCCAATTTAACCAGAAATTAGTCAAAGCTAAACTAGAGACTAGTCAAGAAGATGTTCTTTCTAAGACTTTTAAGAAAGAAGCTTTGCGTATTTTTGTAGAAGACTGCTTACGTGATGAGTTGCGCAGCGCAATTCTTTTAATTGGTAAGCAGGGTCGTGTCTGGAATGCTCAGCCAGGAGGAAAAGAAGCCTTTGCTGAAGGAGTTAATGGGATATATATCTCAGAAGAAGATCTAGAAATAAGCTATGCCTTAACTAGGAAAAACTACCTTTCCAGCGTTAATGCCTACCCTTGCTTAGATGAGTCTAATCCTTCCTTTTTTTGTAAATATGCTTATCCTGGCATCAATGTAAAATTTGGAGAGGTGCAAAGATGGGAATTCTTCTGGGAGAAAGAGATAGAGTCTTATCTAAAAGCCACTGCTCAGAAATGTATTGATGATTATCTGAAAGAACATGCTAAAGGAGCAATTTTTCAGCCAAAGGATTTTAATCTTGATGTTGATCTTCAAGAAGGTGGTGTTTTAGTTGATGCTTTTTATCCCTTGGGCTTCAAGTTAGGAAATGAGGATTTTTTTCATCTTTCTGTGTTTGACTTTTTTTATCCTACTAAATTAAAAAAAATGCTTCGTGCATCATTTTTTTATCCACTGGAAATGGACTGGCGTTATGTGGATTTTAATTATAGCTCAGAAACATTGCAGCAGAACAGTTTTCAAGTTGTCGGCATAGACGGTTCAGCTCTGATCCTACCAACCTATAGCCAAGATGTGCATAATTTAGAAATAACCACTGATAGAAAAAGAATGGCTAATGGTGACACAATCTTTACTTTTAAATCACCCTTTCCCCACATCTTAGACACGCCTGAAGAATTCATTTTGAATATTGCCCGACAGAATCGTGCTCCGGCGCTAGATTATATCCATCGTGGAGAATGTACTGAAGCGGCTCAATCCTATGATTATCTAGTTGTCCGAGGGGATGAACAATATGGAGATATTGATATTCTTCTGCAAGCTCGTGATCCTGATGAAGATATCGCCGATGATGATCAGATTAAATACTGGATTGAATCAACTGATTCTTTTATTAATTCTCATATTTATGATTCTCCAAATCCTTCAGGTACTTCACCTTCAGCTACTTCAACTCAACCAGGGCCTACCGGTTCCGGAATACTTGGAAATTACCTTTATGCTGATCAGGAAGAGATACTTACTGCTCTTCCATTAGGAAACTACGAATTAACTGCGTTTGCTAAAGACAAATATGGGCAGCAAGATTATCAAACGGTTAAGATCGCGGTTGATCGTTCTATTGAATCAGATGCAGAAGTTGATGTGCAGATTTCCTTGCCCTATAAGGTTCGTAGTGGTACTGGTTTGGTTGATTATGCTTCGGTAGGTGATGCTTATTATATCTCCCCAGAAGATCCGGTGGTCGTTGGTGTAAAAATGCCAGAATTCTCCACCCTTTCTGAAGTAGAGCTTAGCAAGGTAACTTACGTTTCAGGAACAAACAGTTTTGAGATAGACGTTCCTGGTGATTCCGATAGCTGTATAGATTTTCCTTCCGGTACTGGCTGCGACTCTGCCTCTTACAATTCTCAATACACTGCTTCTGTTACTAAAGATTGGATTACAGGATTACCTTCACCAAATCTGTTTAATTTCCCTTCTACGTTTATACAAAAAGAAAATTATGACAAACTGACCAGTGCTTCTACTGATGGTAGTCCACGAGCGCTTAAAGTCGATTTTTCAGCAACTTATTGCGGGAGAGAAACCACTGTTGAAAGCTCTAGGGAAGTACAGCTGCAAATAAAATCCTGTATCCCTCATCGCAGTACAGAATATCCTGACCCCTTTATTCCGGAAACAGATTTCTATCAAAATAAATATCGCGCCGAAGGAACGGGATTTTCCTTCCTTAGCAAAGATAACTTGGTTTCACCATTGCTTGCCAATCATACCTGCTGCGATGACGATTATAAGTTTAAAGCGGAAGGTACAGAATGTTTTCGTAGTAGTGAGCCGATATGTTCTGGTAAAAGTGATCGATTTCTTAGTGTTGCTGATGTTAATTACAAAAACAAGATTGCAGAACAGCTTATCGCTACCTGTAATGGACAGAGGGGTAACGTTTGTGGAGCTGATGTAGAGCATAAAAATTATCAATTGACAGAATTGCGCTGCGGAGTTAATGATAAAGGGGGGTGCGCAAATATCGCTGCTCAATGTCAAGGGAATCTCTCCTGGGGATACGCGGATACTAACAAGGACGGGATCAAAGATGGTTGGTGTAATGGAAAGATGGGCTGCTCTGATTTTTGTCCCTCTCCCCCTGTAATCTCTACTACTGGAACCGCCTCTAATTTTGATGTAGTATATAACACTAGATCGATGAATCAATTTGCTTTTGAAACTCCTGCTATTATTGATAACAAAGGTCCGTTTGGTTTAGGAGTAGTTTGCGGGTGTGGAACCGGAACTGATCTTGAAGGAAAACCCTGTGATCTTAACCGTGATGGGCAGTTTGAAGGTCATTGCAATGCTGGAAACTGCATATCTAATAGTTGAGCTAATTAATCTAAAATGAACAATATTAAACATTTAATCTGGTTGAGTACACTGATCATCTTACTAGTAATTTCTTTAGCTTCTGCTCAAACCGGCTGTTTTCTCTATCCTGAAAGCCCATTTTTCTGCCAGCAAATTAGTTTAGAACAAGCACAAGAAGAGTGTTCTGTATTTAATCGCTGCAGTGTTGAACGAGTATTTAAAGAAGCACCCTGCTCATCCTTACCGGAATGCTTTACAATCCTATGTAAAGATACTTGTCAGGAAGAATACGCCGGAAGATGCGCTTCAGGGATTGCCAATTCTAGCTGGTGCGCTCCAGGGTGCTGTCAGTTTTCTTATTTTGACGGGGAATTTTGTGAGCCCACCGCCGGAAAAGGGATTTGTGAAGTTGAAGCAAAAAATCGCGAAGCTATCTCCTATCGCTTTACTGATGCACTACAAATAACTGAGTGTCATGAGCAATGCAAAAAAAAAGTACTTCTTTCTGCTTCGGTAGAACTGCTGGTAAAAGTAAATCAGACTGAAATAGCTGACCCGGAAGAAACGCCTAAACAATTTGCGATAAAATGGTTTTTGGTTGCGGGGGCGATTATATTTTTTATAATTTTTGTATACCTTTTCAGAAAAAAAATCTTAGATAAATTACGTGTATTGCTTACACCTAAAGAAAAACCTAGAGAACCAAAATCGCGCTGGCGCTTTTTTTCTCCCTTTGTCTCTAATCCCTTCACTGCTAGAAAGATTAAACGATTAAAGGATGAGCACCTAAAGAAAGTAAAACATCAGCATCGTGAAGAGTTTTTAGCTGAGCAGAATCTTTTAGCTGAAAAAAACGAAGAAAAAGCTGTTGAAACACATTTTCAGAAATTAAATAAAATTATTAAAAAGCATGAACGCAGAAATAAGATGGAAAATGAACCGGAGGATATTTTTAAAGATAAAAAAGATCAGGAAACAAAAAAGCCAGAGGCAAAAGATCAAGATAAAAAGGCCAAGGAGATAATAACTAGAAAAACAAAAGGCCAAGAAACAGAAACTAAGGAACCCGCAGAATATGCAGAGGAAGTTTCCGGTAAAAATAATCAAAAAGAATTATTTGAGAAACTTCAGGAATTGGGTAATAAGTGAAAACAGGCGCTAAAGTTTTATTAATTTTACTTTATTGGCTAGGATTTTTGCAAGTTTAGCATGGCTTTCTTTAATCATATGGACTCCATCAGAACCAACGTCTAATTTGCTTGCATCAACAAATTCATAGTTGTTGGCTTTAGCAATTCTTGAATAAATAGAGCTCAATAATCTAGCTTTTTCTTCTCCTCTTTTATATCTTTCAGAAGCTTTTATTTCTTTGATTATAGGAGGACAGATAATCAATAACTTCGGTGACTTTTTTTTAAATACAGATGTTGTTTTTGATATAACCTCTACATAGTATTTTTCTAGTAATATTCCTACTTCTTCTGGAGAATAGTTAAACTCCTCTTTTAATTCCGTGGTTCCAAGCATAAGGATAACTAAATCTAATGGTTCATGTGAATATAAGCAGGGGATAAAATAAGTGCTTCCATTTCTTCCTTCTTTGTTTGGTCTTTTATACTCCGATGCCAATGTTCTGCTGTTCAGTCCCTCTTCTATTATTTCATAACGATTTCCTAATTTCTGTTGTAATAATTTTGGAAATCTTTCTCTTTCAGAAAATCTTTGAAATTTTGTTCCCGGAATACACCCCCAAGTATTTGAATCGCCAAAACAAAGTATTCGAATAATCATGCTGCTAAAATAACACCAAAATATAATAAATGTTGTGTATTTGCTTTGTATTTACTAAAAAACAGAATTAACAGAATTAATAATCTAAATAGTTATCTTTTTA
Organism: uncultured Methanosarcinales archaeon; assembly: GCA_964576385.1. Taxonomy (GTDB): domain Archaea; phylum Nanobdellota; class Nanobdellia; order Woesearchaeales; family GW2011-AR9; genus JACOZM01. The sequence continues at coordinate 19,772 of CAZNUS010000006.1, forward strand.
TATACAAAAAATGAAAACCTATTCATTTTTGTACATAAAATAACTGCAAGTTATTTTAGAGTATAGTAGCGATAAATAATTAGAATAAATTAATGTTCGCTACTATTCTTTAACTTAACTATTTTTAAAAATAATTACTTCGCTTAATCTCGGAAACTTTATAAACCAAAAAGGTTTTATTCTGATTATTCATGGGAAGTAAAAAAAGAGGTTTGATTTTTGTACTTTTAGGTTTATTTTTAATATTTTCTTTAGGACTAATCTCTTCTTCAGCTCAAGCGGTAGGCTGCATATTACATCCTACTAATGAAGAACTCTATTGTGTAGAGAATACTGGTGAATTAGAACAAGCTTGCGCTGCTGACCCCAACTGCCGTACGAATCCAGTTGCCTGTGATTATCTTGAACAATGTAGATTAGTCACCTGTGGAACGTCTGAAGGGTGCAAGTTTCCTTATTATGCCGGCTTATGTCCGACCGTAGTTCCTGAAGAAGATGTTCCTACTAAATGTTTCCCAGGATGCTGTCAGGTAGACATTCCGGGAAGGGAACAATTATGTGAATACGTTCCCGATTATTATCAATGCAAGCAGATTGCCGTAAATTTTCTCGGACAAAGCGGATTGCCTAACAATTTTTTCCATACCACCCAAGAAGTTTGTTTAAACCAATGTGGTGTAGAATTAGCTACTGCGAAAGTTACCATTAATGTTGTAGATAGCAATGGCCAAGGGATAAACGGTGCCGTTCTTACTTTAGGCGAAACCACCACTAATGCTGATTCTTCCGGAACTTCTATACTTAGCGGATTACTTGCTGGAATATATTCTTTAAGGATTGAAGCGGCGGGATTTGAGACGCAAACCCTTTCTCTTTCCCTTAGTCCTGGAGATGATATATTTCGTGAAATCACTCTGATTGCCCCTGGTTTGCCTGGACAGATTCAAGGAAAAGTTTCTTTTTCTGAAGCAGGCATACTCTCTATTTTACCAGATGCAGAAATAGTTGTTCAAGGGCCGTCGCACAAACCTTCTACTTTAGAATTAACTTCTAACTCTGCTGGTGTTTATGTTGCGGAAAATCTTATCCCTGGTGTTTATGAAGTTATTGCCAGCCATCCAGATTATGGTTCTGAACGTATCCCTGTAACTTTAACTGAAGGAGAAGTTTTGACTAATATTGATTTTGTCTTAAAACAAGAAATTTTTCAGGGAGTTACAGGTGTAGTATACTTGGATGATGCTCCTGTTCCAGGAGCAAACATATACGTTGATGGAGTGTATACTAGGCGATCGCAAGGAAGCGGCATTTTTCAAATACCTTTTTTAGCTGATGGCACGCCGCATCAACTTAAAGCTACGTATGCCGGCATTTATGAAGCAGAAGGCGACTTTATCATTACTGCTTCACAGTCGGTCCTAGAAGTTAATCTCTACTTGCACAAAGTCACTAATGTTTGTACTTTAGATAATTGGATGAGCCCTCAAAGTTTTATAGCCCAGCATGTTCCCGGGAAAGAACAAGTGCTTCTTACTTGGCAGCAGCCCTGTCCAGAAGTTGTTAGTTATCAGTTTACTAGAATGTTGCAATCCACAGATGGCGCAGAAGAATCATTCACTCAATCCCTGCCGGGAGGCACAACTTTCCTTTTCGACAACGACGTTGAATGGGAGCAAACTTATGAGTACACTATCGTTGCAACCTATTCCTATGGGGGAAGAACTTATTACTCAACTGAAGAGACTGCCAGCATAACTTTAGGTAGTGAACAATGCGCTGATAATGTTGATGAATCTTTCTGTCTCCCCAGTTCTAGCTCTGGCTTATCAGGGTCATCTTCTATTTCCAGTTCCATCTATAATTGTAACGACCAGAACTTAGTCGAGGTTGCTACTGCTTGTGAGGAAGGCCTGAGTTGTGGTCCAGGAAGCAGTGGACCGATATGTCGTAGTGAAAACGTTTGTTCGACAGCAGGAAACCCTTTTGGCTTGTATTATCAAGAAGATGCTTGTTATGGGATAATTATCGGCGATTTAGATTCTTTTGCTGGGTTGCTTACTAAACCTGCTCCTATAAATTTTTGTTATTATGATTCCACTTCCACTATTACTGATCAATGCCATAGTTGTGCCCAAGTACAAAGCTGTTTTGATTATAATAGCGAAAGAGCTTGTACTATCAACAGCTGTTTGACTAAAGAATGTCTTTGGGTAGATGCCGCTTCTACGGAATCGCCATTGGTAAATTATGCTTCCCTCTTTTCATCTTTAGGTATGGGATTAGAACGGCCGTTAGCAGTTACTCCCGAAACAGGAGCAGGTTTTTGCGCTGATGCCGACTATCCAAAAGATGATTACTGCGGATTATGTGACCCTGAAGGAGAAAAACAGCCGGGTACTAAAGTTACTGGAACAGAAATATTTGAAAATTACTTGTGCACTCCCGATGTTTGCACTGGATTAGGACGATGCTTCTCTAACTCTGAATTGACTAAATGCTCGCAATGTGAAGAATTTCCTTCATCTAGATCAAACTGCTACCAATATACTAACGAACTGGAGTGTACTGCTGGTTCAGCCATCCAGGAAGCTTATGGGAAAATAACTCCTTCAGAGGATAATTGTGGCTGGGGTCGATGCACTTGGGATGGAAGCAGTTGTATTAAGGATAGCAATGTTGATGGTGTCGGTGACTGCGATTCATTAGCTGAAGCTGACCGAGAAAATTGTAAAGTAGATAATACGCCTCCTTTGACTGTTCTAGATGAAGCAGCTCTTCCTATAGTCTCTTATGCTCATACTGGTCTATCTTTTTTCGCTGATGATACCGTTAGCGCCAGTTCCCGGCAACAAAGCAAATTAAACAAATTTGGTTACTGTGTGCTTCCTGTAGGAGTTCCTCAAGCCTGTACTAGAAGCCAATTTACTGAAGTGCCTTACAGCGGAACAAAGAAGAAAGATAATCTAACTATTTCTATCTTACCAAAAGTTGCCGAGCTAGTAGATGGTGGAATTTATAAGATCAGTTTCTTCTCTGAAGACCAGTATTCTAACCGCGAGTCGATAAAAGAGACTTTTGTTTACATAGACAATGTTCTTCCGCACTTTTCCATTAATGAAAGCATAGGTATTAAGGAAGATACGGTGAAATTAAGCATTTGGCTGGACAATCCCAGCGAGCTGATGTCCTGTACTTTTGGATTATATCTTCCAGGAATAGCTGAACCATTGCAATCTTTTTCACGCGGAGAAGAAGATGTTAAGAATGTTGATTTCGATGAGTTTAGCAATATAGTTTGGGCTGATTTAAACGTCACTTGTACTGATACTGCCGGTAATACTTTCTCACAGAAAAAAAGTTATACCTTTGACTTGGAAGAACGCATTGAAATAATCTCTCCTGAAGTACACGGAATGCTCTCTTCTACCGAAGTTATATTTTCTGTACTTACTACTTTAGAAGCCGAATGTTCCTTGCAATTAGTGTCAACTGACCAAGAGGTAGCTAAGTTTTCTTGGGATGACGATTCCAGAAAAAAGCATAGCACGGATTTATTGGTTGGGTTTATTCCAAGAGAATATGCTCATGAATATAAGGTAGTCTGCCAGTCCTTTATTGGCGAATCCTTCACTGATTATTTTGATTTCACTATAGATATCACATCACCTAAAACAAAAATTACTCTTATAGAACAGAATTATTCCTTTACCCCTCTGGAACGGATTTGGGAAGCGTCCTTTATTAAGTCTGCAGACATACAGTTAGAATGTGAATCGGAGGGATTTAGCTGTGACAAGATCTATTTCTGCCTTTCTTCTCCTGATGACCTTACATCCTGCCCTCCCTTCCCGAACGGGAACTACCAAGAGTACACGCCTGCTAGCCCTCTAAGCATCACTGAAGATTCACGGATATGCTATTATTCTACTGATACTGCCGGCAACAAGGTTTATTCTGCTAACTGCGGAACGGTGTTCATCAAAGGGTACGGGATAACTTTTGAAGACCCTTTTCCTTACTTCTACCTAGATGAATCCTGGATAATTAGTGACCAGCCCATTTTTGACTGGCATTTCTCTACCATTATTCCTACTAAAGAATGTCGGTTTGATTTTAAATCAGAATTTGATTATAATGATATTCCAGGGGCGCAAATACTTACCCCGGATATTTATGGAAGATATAATGTACTAAACTTTCCTAGCAATGTCTTCCGCTCTTATCCGGTAGATGGAGGAGTTTATCTCGTGTACATTAAGTGTTTAAGTTTAGGGGATCAAATCAGTCCTGAGCAGAATATATACTTAGAATATGATCCCAATGCACCCACTATCCTGCAATCATATGCCAATCCTAATGTTATCTATGAAGAAACTAAAACCAGCTTATTTGACGTCACTGATAGAAAGTCTATCTGTAAGTACAGCGATAATTCTGAAGGAACAGGCAGTTCTGAATTTGCAAGTATGGAATACTCTTTTCCAGGTGTTAAGGAGCGGATACTCTATTTGATCCATGAAGATATCTATAGTATCAATAACTTTGTCAGCACTGATGGGAAAAAAGAATTTTCCTTTAATACGTTATGTGCCTCTGGCGCAGGAAAATTTTCTGAGATGTCCACTATAAATTTCACTGTTGATTATGCTGACGTAGGCTACATCAAAAGCACTTCTCCTTCAGGAGAATACATTTATTCTACTACTGTACCGTTAAGGGTAGAAACTTCTAAACAAGCTATCTGCTCTTACGAATTCAATGATACGTTTATTGCTTTTGAAGGAGATGGTAAGGTGCATAGCTCTAGCCTAGCGGATGTTAAAGAAGGCTCTTACCAAATACCCATACGATGTAAGATGAGCGGAGGGCATATTGCTGAAGGAAAAATAAGTTTTATTATAGATTTAACTCCTCCTAATATTACTGCAGTAGAAGATGGGAATTTTACTTGTGGCAGTGACTTAATTTACGTAACAGTCTACACTTCTGAAAAAAATGTTTCTTCTTACTACTATGAATTTTATGACCTTGGTCCGCAGATATTACTGCAAAATACAGCTACACCATCCCTCCCAGCATCATCCAGTTCTAACACCAGTAAATTAGGTACCAGTGAGGCTAGTTCTTCTAGTGCTGCAAGATCTTCCAGTGCTAGCAAAATTAATGCCAGCGCACCTATTTTAAGCGGCTCCCTTTCTAGCAGTTCTAGCAGTATGGGGCGCAGTCTTAATATGATGGTTGCTAATGGAACGGCTAGTTTTAACAGCGGATTACAATTATCTACTATTAATCTTACTTTGGGCAATAAATATTTTGTAAGAGCAAAAGTCGTTGACGCTGCTGGCTACGAAAGTATGCCTAAAGAAAGTAATGGTGTTATCGTTGTCAGTAGAAATAATTCTGTTTGCCTTAATGACAGTTCTCCACCGGAATTGGATGTTATCATAGAGAAGAAATGTACTGAAACAACTGCTGAAGTTCAATGCACTGATGTTAGCGGCTGTAAGAATATCTCTTATGGGCAAAGTGAAAATGAACTAAGCTGCAATATCACGCTTCCTTACCAAGGGAAAAAAATAAGCTTCAGCAAAAGTGAATTTGTTTGTTATTCTGGGGAAGATTATTTGGGGTATAAAGCTTCTGATAAGAAAAAAGTGCTCTTTGAAGATGAAGATGGGGACAGCATTGCTGACCATTGTGATTTGTGTTCTAAGACTGAAGCAGGCAAAGTTGTAGATATAGGGGGCTGTGCTCATGGCCAAGTTAAAGATATAGAAATGGGAGATGATACAGATGAAGATGGTCTTCCAGATTCCTGGGAAAAAACATTTAATACTGATGAGTGCCAGTTTAATTATGCTTCTCCTGATACTGATAATAACGGTCTCTCTGATGCGCAGGATGATTATGATAAGGATGAATTTATCAATTTTGATGAGATGGTTGCCGGAACTGATCCTTGCGGAATAGAATCACCTTTAGCTTTTCAATGCTCTGATAAGCAGGATAACGATGGTGATAAATTAATTGACTATCCTGATGATGCTGGATGTACTTCTGCTTCTGATAATAGTGAGTTAGATACTAAACCTACTTCAGAGCCAGAGCCTTCCACGCCTCCTTCTCCTGAAGAAAGTCAGATTTTTGCTTGGGCGTTGCTGTTCTTAGGAATATTCTTAGTGTTTGGAGGTGCAGGATATTTGATTTATTTTTATCAATCAGAAGAGAAATCCGTTCAGAAAGCTGCTTCACCTCTTCCACCTTCACGTACTAATTTTCGTACTAAGGAACAACAAGTAATCAGGGGAGAAGAAAGAGAAGGAGCTGAATCTAAGCCCACTGAATCAAAACGTATTCGCAGTGATCGCCTAAAATCAAAAACTAGGAGAACTCTTTTTGGTGAATTTGAAAAGGGCAAAGGATCTGCGGCTATCTTAAAAGAAGAGAAAAAACTAGAAGAAGGATTAGAAAAAGAGGCAGCAGGAAAAGGTGAGGATATTGCTGTTCTAAAAAAGCCAGCAGGGTTATTCAAGCAGCTGGAAAGTCTTTCTAAACCAGGAGAAAAGAGAAAAGTTGAAGAATTAGTTACTTCCAAAGGAATTGTAGAGAAAAAACCTGATTTATTTTCCAAGTTGCAGGCTATTAGCAAGAAAAGAAAAAAGTAAGAACAAGAGTAATAATTTAAAACAAGAATAATAATTAAGAAAAAAAAATAATCACGAATATCCTATTCAGAAATTTAATATTTTTTTATACTCATGTCTAACAAAAAAGCAGAAGGGATTAATCAAGTTTTTATCTTCATCCTTGTAGCTCTAACTTTTGCAGTTATTACTATTTTTGGATATAAAGCAATTGGCGACTTTTTAAAAAGTGGAGAAGAAGTTGCTTTTGTTCAGTTTAAGAATGACTTAGAAACATCCATTAAGAGAATCTATAGTGAATTTGGATCAGTAAGAGAACGGACATTCCATCTTCCAGGTAGGTATGGGCAAGTCTGTTTTGTAGATATGGATTATACCACTGAGCAGACTATGGATGGATTACGTGAAAAAGATCCAGTTGCATACAATGCTTGGGAAGACGTTCTTGCGGAGGGGGGATATATTGCTTCTGAACAGAATGTTTTCCTCACTCCTGAAGGTATAAAAATAAAAGTATATAAAATCTCTATAGCTGACGATGAGTCTGGTTCCCGGGGATATCTCTGTTTAAAGACTACTCTAGGCAGCTTTTCTCTAAGATTAGAAGGTAAAGGAGATCGAACGGAAATCTCCGAGATTCCTCTTCCTGAAGCAGTTTCCAGCCGAAATTAACCGAACAGGTTATTTAATTAAAACAATTATAACACAAATGTGAAATAAATGTAACTTTAAAAACAGTTTATGTCCACAGCAGAGTATTACGACATATTTTAAAATTTAATAATTGAAATTATTGCGACTAAAATGATGATAAATAAGCTAAAACGTACATGGTCTAAACGAAAGAGTGATAAGCATGCTCAAGTTCAATTCAGTTTCAACTGGATTTTTGTTCTAATAGCTGGGGCAGTAATCTTAATCTTTTTTGCCAGCATTGCTTTAAAGCAGAAAGCCTCTTCTGAGGAATATCTTGCAACTGATGTAGTTAGAGTGATGGATACAATTTTCACTGGGGCAGGAGTCTCTGAGAAAACAAAAAATTTTATAGATACCAGTGGGCTAAAAGGGAGTACTATTTACTTTGACTGCACCGATGGTGTGGGAGAGTATGGCTTAGAAGGCCGTTCGGCTAAAGTCCAGAATACTATTGATCCACTTTTTGCACCCCTTCAAATAAAAAGCACTCAATTGATTGCTTGGAGCCTGCCATATCTTTTGCCTTACAAAGCTGCTGATTTCTTATTTATCACTTCTCCTAATATAAAATACTATTTCTGGGGGGTGGATGAATTTGCTGATGAGTTGGAAAAACAATCTAAAGATTTTGGTAATTTCCTGAGGATTACTCAAGTAGAAGATTATGATATTATCTCTTCAGAAAACTATTTTCACTTACGCATGGTTGATTTGGATGGAAGTTTAGTTCTCAATAGAGGAGTTCCAGAAAAAATTCGTAAATTAGAAGATGAGAAAGTATCTGCAGTAGTGTTGCAAGGTGACTTATTAGACTATTACCAGAAGCAAGGTAGCCAATGGAAAAAATTGAATACTGAACCGTTAAGTATTATTTCCTTAGGGGGCGAGCGCGATGCAGCGAGATATGCAGCTATCTTTGCCGGTAGTCCTGGATCTTATCAATGCAATATGCAAAAAGCCTATCAACGGCTAGAATTAGTTACCTCTCTTTATTTCGCCAGAGCTGAAGAATTAGAAGAATATTATCGCGCAAGGAGCCCTACAGGAGAATGTATTACCTTGGTCAGCGGAGCAGATGAAAATATTAAATTATCTTTGAGGGCTGTTGCATCATCATTACAAGCATGTAAATTAACAGGGGGATGCAACTTTTTAGATGATATACAAACTCTTCAAGAATTAAATAACAAAATGAGCTTAAATTGTATTCCTCTGTATTGATATATCCCGAAACAGTAATATACATATAATCAGAAAAATGATTATGGTTGAGGATATGCCTCTTTATTAAGAAAGTTTATTACGGATATTGTGAGAAGAGTTTGAATTTAAAAATGTAGATAATGAAAAGGTGATAAATATGGGTAAGATTTCAAATGAAAGATTAAAAGGGGTCTTAACTGCTATTGGCTGGGTTATTATTGCTTTTGCAGTTGTAGCACTAATATTGTTTATTTTTAAATCAGGTGTTTTAAGATGAATAGTTACAAGATAACACTTATTTTTGCAGAAATATTAAGTGTCATCTTAGCTAGTATTTGGATAATCTATAAGATTAAAGCAATGCCAATAGATGATTTAATCTTAAACACTGCGACGTACTCCTTAATGATTTATGTCGCGATTGGAAATTTAATAGAGCAAATATAGTAAAGGATATGAATAATCTACCATCAATTCACTCCACTTTGTTTCGTTCGTGACTTTCCTTACGGAAAGAATAGTTATGTCCGCAACTATATAACAACTCAAAAATATTAAAAATGAAAAAATGTTAAAACTTAAACCTCTAAAGAAACAAGCTCAAATCAGGATGGCTGAAACAATTGCTATTCTTTTCATCTTCTTTATCTTAGTAGCTTTAGGGATATCTTTCTACGCCAAGTATCGTGAAGTTTCTTTCGAAGAGAGTAAAGAAGAAATGGTACAGGCTCGAGCTATCCGTACTACATTAAAAGCGCTGTTTCTTCCAGAGGTTATCTGTAGTAGGGGAGATGCCGAACCGGAGGAGAATTGTGTTGATATGCTTAAAGCTAGGCATTTCCAAGAAGCTTTACATGACGAATTTAATGAAACCTACTTTGAACTATTTTCTTTTTCAAAAATTTCCATTCAGGAGCTTTATCCCAATAACCAAGAATTAGTTCTTTATGATAGTCCTAAACTTGATATTAAAAAGAAAGAAAATACTTTTTTTATTGTAGCATTACGTGATGAAACGTTGGGAGAACGAGGTGTGCCGCAGTACGGTTTTGGTTATCTAAAGGTTGAGGTTTACTCATGAAAGAACCATTCAATAAAAATGATGTAAGGCAAATGGGGATTACCCACAAAGCACAGATGGAACTGATGGGGTTAGTAGTTATCGTTATCCTAATAACTTTAGGTATGCTTTTTATGGCGATGTTTGCTTTTCAGGAAGATGTACCAAAAAAAGTGTTTACTCGAAAAGGGCTAGCTTCTAGTACTATGAGTGCTGGACTTAAAACTACGGTTAGCGCTTCCGCAGGGTGCACTGCTGGTTATGCTGGTAGAAGAGATCTACCTCAGTTTGGAGATGACATTCTAGAAGATTGCGCCTTATTTTTTAGTGAATATCATCGCTCTTCTGGCTCTGTAAATCCTGAAGGATATTCTTTATTCCGTTGTCAAAGTAAACACAGCTGCCAGTTCTTTAAGGAGCAATTTGGAGACTTATTAAATCAGACATTAGGCAGCTGGGGTAAACATTATTCTTTTACTGCTAAATTACTTACCGAAGGTGGTGAGCCTACGACTCTTTTAACTATCAAGGATGAGAGGAATAGCGGTTGTCTAGGAGAAGCAGACTCTTCTGGGTTATTCCCTATTCAGGCTGGTGATGCTGGATTGATAGAGGCGCAATTATTGGTGTGCGATTAGTAGTATTCTAATAAAAAAAGATAATAATTTAATATTAATTATAATATAATGTTTAATACTATCCATGGTACTTAGTAGCGAACATTATTCCATTCTAATAATTTGTCGCTACTAGGTATAAAAAACATAACAATTTAGATCATTAATTATGTTTTTTAGTACTATGCATTATATGTGGTCCTCTTTTTTTTCGATAACTTTTTTAAAAAGTATCCCTTTCTTTTTTTAGATGTCATATTTTGGAAGATTTGCACGCAGTATCAGCTTGATTGTAGCCTTAGCAATAACTTGTTCTCCCGGTAGCCGAAGAAAAGAATGTCATGGCCGCGATTTAGATTGCAGTGCTGGGGAAATTTGTGAAAATAATGTCTGCATCACAGAAGAGGAAGCTCAGCCCGATTTAGAAACAGTCGTAAGAGGAAATTATCGTGAACATTTTGGTCTTACCAATGGCGCAGGTATAGTTTACTTTCCCGATCATGAAAAACCAGAAGAAAAAGTAAAAATAGTTGTTTTTGATGAAGAAGATCAGCGACCATTAGAAAGTGTTATGGTCACTTATCGCGATGGGAATGACTCTGAATGTTTTTTCCTAGGAAAAACAGATGGCCAAGAGATAACGTATTGGCCGGAGACGCGCTGCTTTGCTCACAATAGCGCTCATGAATTTAGCTTAACCCCTGCGGTCATACATCCTTCCTCTAGATTAATCACTAGGGCATATCATGATGAAGAACAAGAAGCGATAGCTGTTATGCTCCGTACAAGCCAGCCTTTTGGTGAAGAGATTGGTTGTTTCTCTTATGAAGAACTGAAGACAAAAAATGAAGTGTATACAACAATATTTAATTTTGTTGGACTTCCCGGTGTTTCAGATATTTCCTTGGTGATCAATTCTATTCGCGGCGGTTTAGAATTAGGAACAGCATTAAATAATTTTCTGAATCCTAATGAGCGGTTCAATTTGCAAGAAGTTGAATTTCATTATACTTTAATTTCGCCCCAGGTAAATGGGAATTTTTTTGCTTCCTTTTTAGTACCCGTACCAGTGTATGTTGGCTCCAGACAGCAAGTTTGTCAAGATTATGAAATTCCTATTGATGCTTATTGTCACGAATGTATTACTAATTCTGATTGTCCCAGTGATTGGCTCTGTTTTCCCTGGGAAGAATATGCTGATGATCTAGCTTTGTGCCTCAAGTCTTGTTATTCTGATGCGGACTGTAGGAGTGATTTTAACTGCGCGGATATTAATTACTGCACGCCAGATAGAGAAAGGGTTTGTGATGAAGATGATAATGTTTGGTTGAGGGACACTTGCGGAGAGATGGTGGGGTTTGTTGAAGAATGCTCTAACGGGTATTGCTACGAAGGTGAGTGTATCCCTGAAGAGCCAGAGTGCACTCCTAATGCCAGTATTCGCTGTTTTGATGGCAATTCCCGTTGGTTAGATAGTTGTGGTGTCTGGGGCGATATTGCAGATTATTGTACTACTGCTGAGTATTGTGAGGAGGGGGTAGGCTGTGTTGAAAATACAACAGGTAGATTTATTGATTTAGGCAATGGAACTTTAAGAGATACTCTAACTGAAAAAATTTGGCAGAGGGAAGCCCCTTTAATGATTAGCCAATGGGAGTCAGCGTCTGGCTACTGTGCAGATTTAAGTTTAGGTGGCAGTTCCTCCTGGCGTTTGCCTACAAGTTCAGAACAGTTAGATTTATTTACTGCCTGTTTTGAAAGTGGATGTCATTTGCCATCAATTTTTGTAGGCCCTTGTTCTACGTACTGGGGTTCAGAGGATTGTGGTTCTCCTTCTCATACGGTGGTTCAGTTTAGTCCAAGCTGCAGCAGTACTTGTGTAGAAAATACTGAAAATAATTATACTCGCTGTATTAAAGACTAAAATTACCTTATCATTTATTAGATAATCTCTGATTAATTCCTGAGAAATTGGTTTTATACCCAACAGTTCTACTGCGGCTTTCGATTCCCATTTCTGGGAGTAAAAATTCCACAGCCTCGGGTAATGAATGTCCCGCAGCTGTTTCTGCTAAGAAACCCCAGAAACCGCAGTTTCTGATCTGCTGCGATTGGAATTTTTTACTTCTAGAATATAGTTCATTCCAAGAATGCCTCATTTTTTCATCTAAACTCTTCGCAACATTTATATATCGATTTTCTTTATCAAATAAATATTAGAATTATTCCTTAATTTAGGTTAAGACTGTATTTAAAAATAATTTTAAAATGAGGTGTAAAAATGATCGATAAAAAAGGGGATACGCTGACTATGAATGTCATTATCGTAGCGGCCTTAGCTTTGATTGTTCTAGTAGTATTAATTATGATTTTTACTGGAAGAATTGGTATTTTCCAGACAGGGTTAGAGAAAGAAGGCCAGGCTGAACTAATTAAGATGAAAATAACCTATGGTTCTTGCAAGCCTTCGGCTTCGTTAGAGACTAGTTTTTCCTCAGAATATGCTAAAGCCGGTGAAGATGGTAAAGCTAATGTAGAATCTGTTTTTAAGGAAGAGATAAGTAGGTGCAAAGATTTTAGCAGTGATAAAGCTACTTGTGAAAGCGCAGGTTGCCGCTGGTAATTTATTTTTTCTTTTATTATTTAATTTGTTATCATGTTTAAAAAATAAAATATTTCAAAAGTAAAATAATTAAACAGTAAAATATTACCATTTAAACAAAAGCGATTAACTAAAATGAAAAAAGCAGGCGCAGAGATGTGGTGGATCATTATCGGAGCAGTAATTGCTCTAGTTGTTATGATCATTCTGATGGTGATGTTTACTGACAAGACCGGAGGAGTAAGCAGAGGACTATTGGATTGCGAAAGCAAAGGTGGAACGTGCACCAATTCTAATGCAGAGCAATGTAAGACAGCCGGTGGGACCCCTTCCGGTACGTTCAGCTGTTCCGAGTCAAGCAACCCTTCAGGGTATTGCTGTTTTCCAAAGTAACGGCCCCATCGATCCGCAGGCATCTGGCTATAATTAATATGTTGTTCATCAATAAACGGGGAGATATCATTGGGAAATTAATAACTATTGTCTTGATAGTATTAGCCACTGGAATTCTTTTTTTTGTTATCTACCGTGCAGCAGAAGCCTTCAAGCCATGAGCACTAATAAATTAAAAAATATCCCTCTTATAAATTTCAATAGAGAATAAAAATAAGATAAGTTTAACATGAAACAAGGAAAAAAACCATCCATTGGAAAAAAAGGAGAAGATATGCTTAGTTCCACCTTAGGTAAATTAATCCTTTTTTTAGTAGGAATGTTGGTTTTGTTTATCTTACTTTTCGTTATTTTTGGTGCCGACTTGAAGGAAGTAGGCAGCCGATTATTAAATTTATTTGGTTAGATCCTTGATTAAGTTAAAAATATCAACTACTGAAGGTAAATGAATGTCCCTTTTCACTAATATTATTAGTTTGATCATGATTGCCTTAGTGGTTGGAGTAATAATTTTGAGTGTATTTAATCTAGATTTTGGTTTCGCTGGCAGAGTCCTTTCCGGTTATAAAGGTACTACTTCTAAATATCTGGATGAAACTACTACTGGTACTGATTCTTCTGAAAATGCTGACATCCCTACTATTCACCGCCAAGCTATTGAACGATTAAGATCAACTATTACTAAAATGCAAACTTCTTCAAAACAGAATTGCTTTGCTAATTATGGTGGAACTCCAGAAACTGGTACTTATAGCGGGTTTCCTAATTTAGGGGAGAAAGGGACACAAATCATCATGGAATATGATTTTGCTGAAGATCAAACAAAATTCAAAGTTTACGGTGGAGCAACGGGACAGCAATTAGTAACTGATCTTTTATTTTCTATTAAAGGAATGTATCCCTGCGTCATTGCCGGCTCTTCCACCATCACTTTTTTTCAGAAATTTATTGAACAAAAAGATATATCTCAAGATAAAAACTATTATTCGCAAGTAAGTAATTTAGAAATAAGCTATGAAGATAAAGGGGTAACTTGTAACGGAGGAAATTCAATAAGAGTAAATGGCTTGGAAGGTGTTAATTCTGAATGTAATAACCTTTTAGACGGTGGTTGGTTGTTCACTCCTGATAATAAGCACATCTGTTTTATCCCTACGGTTGATGTTAATAATAATGATCCTGCAGGTATTGACGATGATTACATTTCGGGAACAGAAGAAACAGGTATCCGAGAAAGAATAGCTAAGGGGAAATTAGAAGGAGGATTAGAGGTATGTTAAGAAGGGCTCATTTAATTTCAAGATTCATGTTAAGATTCATTTCCAGAACAAAAAAAGGAGATATGGTTTTAGGCTGGCTGGGAAAAGTAATTTTAGCGATAGCTGGGTTTGCCGTCATTGCTACTGTTTTCTTTATATTTCTTTATCCTTCTTTATTTGGTGATAAGAAAGATGTTGAGCTTTGTAGAAGCAGTGTTATCTTAAGGACTTCTACTGGCATGAGCTTTGATAACAGTGAAACAAAAACTTATTGGGCTCCCTTGCTCTGTCCGGTGATTGAGCCGGAGATCGGTGGAGATAGGGAAGAGATAAAAGAACAGATGGCTCAGATGATGGCTAAATGTTGGTATATGTATAACGAAGCGCGGCAGGATGAAGTTTTAGAGCCAGCTGGCGTGTTGAGAGCATTAGGCTGGGAAGATAATACTAATGAATGTGCTCTCTGTTACATTCCTAAAATAACAAATAAAGAGATTGAAGGTGGCTCGATAGAAGCGCCGGAAATGTTCCAATACCTCTATAAGAATGACCATTACCGCATCAAAGGCAAAACCTATCTGGATTATATCCAGACTTATGGTGGACCAGGAAAAGTAGCCATTATGGATTCTATCAAGCCGCAGCAGAGCTATGGTGTGGCTTTTTTATCTAGAAATAAAGATAATTCTGAATTTCAAACCATCGATGCGGCAGCTATAGTTGTTGCCTTGGCAGGCGCAGGTGTTATTGCTTGTGCAATCCTTGAGCCTTGTGGTGCAATAGTAGCTGGAGTAAGCACTGTAGTTGGAGCAGTAGGTGGTACTGCTGCGGTTATAACTGCTAAGGCGGGAGTCATAGCAGCTACTGTTGCTGCTGCCGGATATGAAGGAGCACATGCTGTTAATGCTATCAAATCAAAATTTTATGAAGCTGACAGAGACATCAGCATGATTGTAGTTGACGATATTAATGTCCTAGAGAATAATGCTCACTGCGATGTTCTACGCGATGAATAATTAAAGGTACGTATTTATTTAGATAGCCAAGAAGTCAATTTTGCTTAGCTATTGTGACAGGCACAAATGTGAAAATCATCGAGATCACTACTAGATCTCATTGATGTAACATCGAATTTTCACCTAAATTGACGGCCAACTAAATACGTACAATTAAAGAATAAATTTATAACCTTTAGTAAATTACACTGCTATTATAGTAAATTGCAAAAATAATGGAACTTTTTATATGCAATTTACTATTTAGCAAATCTCACAAATGTTCAATAATTAATGAGATTTGCTATTACTAGGATAGGTAGTACTCCTTTAATCACCAGTCAGTATAACTACAAACATAAAAGAGGTACCGAAGATGTCAAAATCACTATCTCATCAAAAATTAGGATCAAGTATTCTTTGGGGCACTATTTTCAGCGGCGTTATAGCTCTTTTAGCGATTATTTTTTATGGTGGACCAGCTATCGCAGCCATAAGGGGGCAGTTGACTGATGTCGGAGAAAGAACAGGGTTAGCTTTTGGTGATTGTGATAAGGACCAGATCGGTAACGAGTTTGACCGCTGTCCTTGTCGAACAACTGGCGAAGAAGGAGACACCAGAAATTCATTTATCGGCTGTCCTAAAGGAATAAGTGCTGCTGAGGCAGCTAAAGACCGGGAAACTTGTTATCAATTTGTATTAGGAAAAGATGTTTACGGCAGCAAATGTCCTGAGGGTAAAAATTGCCCTACCCGCTGTGAAGAAGTTCAGGGTACTGCTGCTGAAGTCTCTGCAGGGAAGAAACCAGGAGTTAAGACTCAAGGTGATTTAGTGGTCAATCCTTTGAAGATTACGCCTAGTGATCTTATAACTGTAGCTGATGAAAAAGTAACAATCAAACCAGCCGAAAGAGCAACAATTTCAGTTGGTGGTGTTTCCCTTGCTAATCTTCCTTTAATAGTAAAGATTAGCAACCAAGGCACAGAAAACATTGCCGACACCTTTTGGGTAAGATTCTATATCTGCACTGATAGGCAAGAGCATTGCGTAGAGAAAATAGGCAAATCTGTTAGTGCATTATCTGCTAGAAAAGAAGAGACTGTTGAAATAGTTTTACCTGTTGGAACTAACGGAGATTATTGTGAAGGTGAGCCAGATGTAAGCAAAGGTGGAAATGCCCGCGAATGTTATCTGAAGGTAGTAGTTGACGCTGAGGAATTATTAGATGAACCTGATGAAGCTAATAATGTGCAGTTCCTATTATTAAGATTAGAAGGACAGGAAGAGACTAAAAACTTCAAAAAATTTCAGATAGGTGTGTTTAATGGTGATAGTACTGGAGGAAGAACTGCATCGATTACTGGCGGGGAACAAGGGGGGATTATAGAATGGTACTGTGAAGAAACATCTACTGATGATTACGCTTCTTGCAGCAAAAAATTCTTTACGTATGCTGGTGAGGACTTAAATTATAATGGTTTAACTGCAGAATTATTTCCACAAAGTAAGCCGGAAGCTGGAAATTGTCTAATTCTTGCAATAGAGCAAGACCAGCTTAATAGTGATAATGGCGCCGGCATATTTAATCAAGGAGATATCATTTATTCAGGCGTAACTGAAAATAAACCCTTAACACCCACTGACTTTTCTTTAGGAACTCCCGAAAACGTTCAAGAAGCATTACGACAAACATGGTATGCTCGGCCTTCTGGCGCTTTGATTTGTAAGCAGGGAAGCTGGCATCAATGCGATGAAGAAAATAACGAGCAATTGTTGACCATTAACCAAATAAGATACCATTGTCAAAATCTACATTGGGTTAAAGACCAACCATAATCAGTACATAGAGAGATAACCTCAAAAATAACTTCAAAAAATATTTACATAAATACCTACTAAACTCTTTAATTAAATTCATGAACAAAAAAGCATTAGTTCTCCGGAACACTTTAGAGTTGATTTTTGTAGTTCTTTCTTTAGCGGTCCTTATTTCCTGCGGAGCACAAATCCTTAACGTTATCCAGGGCACTAGCGACCAAGGAGACAAAAATTTTGCTGAATTTCTTAATGATATCAAAACCTTTAAATCAGATCAATCACAATCGGTCGGCGCAACTGCCGGAACAAGGGTTTTCCTGGAAGATGGTAAAGGTATCATTTATTTCGAGCCATTTAAAGTCAAGATGTCTTTAGCGGTTAATTATGCTTCTGATAGCCTAGCTTTTATAGTTGACTTTCAGCGTCCTGCCTCTTGCGGTCCAGAAAAAAGCTGTCTTTGTCTTATCAAAGAAAAAAAATATGAAAGTACTGTCTCATCTAACATCCGTAATTTTAATGTTGAATTAACCAAAGTTAAATGTGTGCAGGATATCGATTTAAGATTAGAAAAATGCGCCATAGGCAAAGATAATATCTTGTCCTATTTGGACACTGTTTCCACTGCTGGTGAAGGTTTTTACACTTGCACTGACGGCTTTTTGATCGAACGATTATTGGTTAAAGAATTAGCTGAATCTGAGCATATACCGTCAGCTTATTTTGAAGCGCCTCAACATTTAGCTTTAACATTGACAAAAGAAGAGAATGCCATTTCTCTAGCACCACAATAAAAACAAGAGATAATGTGGAATTAAACAGAGTTATTCAAAAATCTCAATAGTATAACATACTGATTTACTATGAACAAGCACGGTGATTTAACATTGATGATGGTGATGGAACTATTAGTCGTCGTATTAGTTGGCTTCTTAGCTTTCCGCAACGCTTCCCTTTTTGCTGAACAGGAAACAATATATAAAAATGCTATTGCTGATGATATTCAGATGATGATAAATACGTTAGTAGCAGTTCCAGGAGATGGGGTGGTAAAATATCCTCAAAATGTTACAGGTTATAATTTAATTCTCAATGAGAATAGCATTGTTGTATTTAAATCAGGAGAATCAATTCACAAGCAAATAAAGCGCATCTTCTTTCTGCCTGAAGGTTATCGAGCGTTTGGAGTTATTGAAAATAAGAACCAGTTCTGCCTAAATAAAGAAAAGAGGACTATTGTTTTAGATGACTGTCCAATATTTGAAGATTCTACTAAAATTGCCGGGGAAATGATAGCAGAAGAGAAGATTGTAGAAGAAACAGCAAATACAGGATCAACGTAGAAGTTGTTACAGGTAAAGAAGATGATATCCATAATTAACCGTAAAGCCCAAGGGGGAAAGATCGTCTATTTTTTAGTGGTAGGACTTATTTTCACTGCCCTATTATTTGCTTTAGGTTTTTCTCTAACTGCTTATGCTGATAAAGTGGCTTCCGTCCCTCCGGAGATGAAAGCAGAATTTATCGCTTTGCGATTTTTTAACCTTCCTGAATGTTTTGCTTACTCCACGGAAAAAGGCCGGATTTATCCAGGTGTTATCGATTTAAATAAATTTACCGAAGAACAATTATTCCGATGTTATCATACCCAAACTATCGGCGGTTTCAAAACCTTTAATTTCCGTTTAAGGTTAGAAAATGCTGGAGTAGAAATAACTACGGATAAATATTATCATCGCGATGCCTTTACCTTAGAGCACGATGTTATCGTCAGCAAAGACCATCAGCTAAGCAAGGACAAATTGTTTATTCATGTACAAGAAGAAGCTAGTTAAAATAAAACCATCAAACCTCTTAAAATGATAAAAGTCAATAAAAAAGCGCAATTCGCCATGGACATTTCTGACTTAATTTTTATTTTCTTATTTTCTATCTTATTATATTTTCTTCTAGGGTTTGTGTTATTTTTTAACCAGAGCCAAGTAGAGAAAGCTTCCTTAAACAGGATAGGTGATTATTATGTTTTAGCGTTGACTATTTATAGATCAGAAATAGAGTTGGGAGAAACTATTTTGTCTGAAAAGCCGTTAGAAGAGCAAAAGAATACTATCTCTGAGATATCTGTTGATCCTCTCGATGCTTCAGAGTTAAATATAAATGGTGCTCCGACAATTACAACAGGTAGGATTAGAGAGATTTTACAAACTGTAGATTCTCCCGCAGTATTATTTTCTGATGTTTTTTATAATGAAGGGGTTAATTTTAACGTTGATCCGGCTATAGCTTTGGCTTTTTTTAAACAGGAATCAAATTATGGAACTAAAGGTATTGCTGTAAACACTAACAGTATAGGAAATAGAAGGGTGCCGCGAAGCTGCTATTTTGATCAGGAGAATTGTAAGCTCAGTATGCCTGATGGTGGAAGATGTGACGTATCTTGTTCTGATGATGCTTGTGATTTTGTGCATTATAGCAAGATTAATGGGTTTTATTGCGGTTATGATTCCTGGGAGAAGAGTATCAGGACTTGGTACGAATTAATCTCTGGAAGAACATACGTTGGTGCAGGCTTAACAACGATAGATAAGATAATACCAAAATATTGTCCTGCTTCTGACTGTGGAGGGGAAGAAGGAGTGCAAGATTATATCTATAATGTTAAGGTTTCAGTATCTAATTACAGAGGTAAGGAAGAAACCGTCGTGTCTTAACTTAAGTAATGTATCTTAACTTAAGTAATATATTAATAAACTGATATTCAATCAAGTAATGTGGTAAAACAAGATGAATAAACATGGGGCAGAGTTGAAATGGGGAGTTATTTTAATAGCGTTAGCTTTTTTGTTCTTTATTAGTATAAACTTTATGAAGATAGGAGCTTCGAATATCAAAGGCGAATGGCAAACCAATTTTTTAAGAGAGAATTTCTTAGAAGCGCAGAAAATATTAGTTAAAAATAATGCTCTGGCCAGAACTGTTGGTCGAGAAGTGATATTGGAATTGGCGGCCCAAGGCGGGTTTGTTCCCGGAGACTCTTCAGAATGTGGAATACTAGGAACATCCAATGTTTGGAACAAAGAAGAGCAATGGTGTCTTCCTGATCTTAAAGATAATATTGCTCAATTAGGAAAAAATAAATTAGATTTAGCTTTGCCCGGAAATGAGTTTTTTGAAATAAGCATGGATGGGACTTTTTTTACTGCGAACGGCCCTATGCGTGAAGTAAAATCAAAAATAGGAACGTACCGTTTCAATGATAGTTTTGCCGTAGATTTGGGCTATTCCTTTGATGAATATTCAGTTTTGCAGCAGACCGCTTCACGATTAGTTGCCGACTGTCGTAATATTAAAAAATTAAAAGAATGCTTAGATGCGAAAAAACTTGAGTATTGGAAGTATTCTAGCTGCAATCCTGAACAAGAACTATTTCCTGTATTAGGCAGAAAAATATCCTTTTGTGTGACTAGTCCTTCGCTTTACACTATTCCTTTCGAGAAGACTAGTGACAGTACCTCCAGTAAGACCACTCTTTCTTACGTATCTCTCTCTTACTCATTTGCTTTGGATTTTACATCCTCCCAACCATTTGCTGTTGATGAGATCACTGCTACCTTTAATGCAGAAGGTAATGTAGAGATTAAATTTCCTGAAGATAACGAAGCAGTATCTTATAATATTTATATTACTGATTATATCTTAAATTTCCCTGATCTCCTAGAGCAAACAGGAACAGCAGAATACTTTCAAGAAAAAATATCGCATTTTTATTCTTGGAATGTTTATCCTATTAAAGAATTGATCCAGGAGAATACTAAATTGATCCCAGATGATACTTCTTGTACTCCAAGTTCCCGCCAGCCTAACAACGCTTATTTATGTGATGGACAGGTTATTTACGTGTTAGATAAAAGTTCTCTTTCCGAGAAGGCAGCTATAGCTGCAACTACCCTCTTGGTTAATTCTGAAGGACAAATTACTGAATCTGAGATTAAAAAATGGGCAGAAGTAAGCCCTTCCGAAGAGAATTAAGAAGGTTGAATCTTAAATCCAGAGAATTTTTCTTCAAGTTATTTATCCTATCCACTCAATGATACAAAACTATATAAACAATTAATTCTGTTTTTATTTCATGTTTAAAATTCCTCTCGCTGATTTGAAAGAAAGTATTTTAACCAGCAAGAAAATAACAGCTGTTGAATTAGAACTAAAGATTAAAAATAAGATCAATGAGCTATCGGGGCTAATTTCGGAAGAGGGTGCCGCCCATATCATCGCTAATGAATTAGGTATTTCTCTTGTTCCAAAAGAAGAGAAGTTAAAAGTAAAGCAGATCTATGCTGGAATGAAGGATGTTTCTACTATCGGTAAAGTATTAAAAAAGTTCGAAGTAAGAGAATTTGCTAAAGAAGAAAGAAAGGGAAAAGTTTGTTCTATCATTTTGGGAGACGAAACGGGAACTATCAGAGCAGTATTCTGGAACACTCAGGTGGACCTATTGCAAAAAGTTCAGGAAGAAGATGTTTTACAGATAAAACATGCTTACGTTAAAGAAAATAACAATAATCGTGAGCTTCATCTGGGAGAAAGAAGCGAAATAAAAATCAATCCTGAAGGGGCATCCATCACTTCTGTTAGGCAAGCGGTCTCTTATGAACGTAGGAAGATCGAAGAATTGCAGGATGGATTAGGTGCAGAATTAGTTGGTACGGTAGTACAGATATTTGATCCTCGTTTTTTTAAGGTGTGTTCGCGTTGTAATCGTAAAGTATTGGAATCAGAAGGTAGTTTCCGCTGTCAAGAACATGGAGAAGTACCGCCTAGTTTTTCTTACGTGCTTAATTTGGTTCTTGATGATGGTACGGGAACAATCCGCAGTGTTTTTTGGAAAAATCAAGTAAATCACCTGCTGGGGAAAGAGGAAAAAGATTTGACTGTTTACCAAAGCGAACCGGGAAGATTTGAGTCCATCAAAACGGATTTGCTTGGTGAACAGTTAAAGTTAATCGGAAACGCTAGACGGAATGAGATGTTCGACCGCTTAGAGTTCAATGTGCAGATGGTAGAGAAAGCCAATCCTGTCGAAGAAGCAAAAAGGTTGGAGGCGAAGTAGGTGTCTAGTTTTAGAAAGGGGTTAAGTGTTAGTCTGTTATTGCTGGGAATTTCTTCCCATGGTCAAGGGGTATATTCCTCGTGCCCTACTCTTTATGAATTAACTGTTGCGCATAGTGAAACTATTGAGCAGGCCGCAAAAAGATTTAGTCAGATAGTTGGAGATGTAGTACCTATCGAAGAATTAGAAAGTCAGAATGCCGAAAGCCTAGAATATCAATGCCATGAAGAACTTTTAGAAGGTAAAAAGCTCCACTACCTTTATGATTGCCCACTAAGCTGATATCTTAATAATCTCTTATTCTTAAAGCGCTACCTTTAAGCAGAATCTTCACTATTGACAGCCAACTAAATTCATACTAATGAACAAATAATTTTTATATTGCTATTATTTCTTCTAATTTATGCTCTTCTACACTCATTTACTTATTGGGGTTTCTTTTTTCCTTTTAATTAGAGAGATCATCCAGGGAATTAATCATCCTTTATTTCTCGTCCTCTTACTTTTAGGAAGCATCCTTCCCGACATCGATGAACGGAGTAGTAAGATTAACCAATGGAGTGGGTTTCTTGGAAAAATAACTGCCTTCTTTTTTCGCCACCGAGGTTTATTTCACTCCTTACTCTTTGTTTTTCTTTTATTCTTAATTGCAACAAATTTTTGGCATTGGTATTATGGGTTAGCTGTTTCTTTAGGATACTTTGCCCATCTTCTAGGTGATGGACTAACTCCTATGGGAGTACAGATCTTTTATCCTTTTTCTCAGTATACTATTCGTGGAAAGATTAGGACAGGAAGTATAACTGAAAAATTATTAATGGGCTTGTTGTTATTGTTCATCATCTGGATGATTATTTAAGAATCTATTTTTTATCTGATTCTTCACCACTCGCCAACCTTTCATTAACCAAAATTTCTTGATTTTGCGGTTTAATGCATCTATTTTGAACTAGCATTTTCCCACTAGACAACCTCGACTAGATTATATAAACATCCTAGAGCAGATAAGATTCTGCAGCTGAAAAGCGTTGCACCTCGCTCAGGGCATAATTGTTCTGGGTTTGAAATAAAAACCGAAAGGAAAGAGGAGATAGGATGAACACAACAACAAAAGTGGCAGATAATTTTGCCAAAAATATTGTTTCTACTAAAAATCTAGTAAGAAACACAATTTCTAGCATGGGAAATATGCCGGAAAAAAAATTTAGAGCAGGTGCCGTATCGGCTACTGTCTGGCTAAACAAAGGCCAAAAAACAGATGGTGAAGAAGCAGAATATCGCACTATTTCTATAGAACGAAGTTATACAGATAAGGAAGGAAAATGGCAAAGCTCTAATTCCTTACGGATAAATGATTTGCCTAGGGCTACCGTAGTTCTGCAGAAGGCTTACGAATTTTTAGTGTTAAACGAACAAAAATTATTTAATGGAGGTAACTAAAATGGTTAGAGAACAAGCGATGAGAGAGGAATTAGAATTGGAAACTATGCCCAAGGAGAGATTAACTATGGAAAAATTAACTATACAAGATCTGCCCGGGGTAGGTGCAGCAACTGCTGAAAAACTAGAATCTGCCGGATATCGCGATTTGATGTCTGTTGCCGTGTCTACATTAGGAGAATTGATTGAAACTACAGGTGTATCAGAAGCTGTTGCGAGAAAGATGATTAACACTGCCCGAGAAAGCATGAAGATGGATTTTGAGACAGGTACAGAAGTTCTTAAAAAAAGGCAATTAGTTACCAAAATTAGCACCGGCGCTAGAAATTTTGATGCTATGATGGAAGGTGGCTTTGAAACTGGTGCGATAACTGAATGTTTTGGAGAATTTGGCTGTGGGAAAACGCAAATCGGACATGCCCTAGCTGTTAATGCTCTCAAGGAAGATTCAGAAGCAGTAGTTGTATACATTGACACAGAAAATACTTTTCGCCCAGAACGATTGCAGCAGTTGGCTTTAGGCGCAGGTTTAGATTGTGATGATGCTTTGAGCAGGATCATGGTAGCTCGCGCTTATAACTCTGACCACCAGATGCTTCTCGCGGAAAAAGTCGATAATATTATTACTGAGCAGAAAAAGAAAGTTAAATTGGTGGTGGTAGATTCTTTAACTTCCCACTTCCGCGCAGAATTTATCGGCCGTGGTACTTTAGCTGAGAGGCAGCAGAAATTAAATAGGCATATGCATGTACTTTCTAAAATTGCCAGCAGCCATAACATCTGTGTTTATGTAACTAACCAAGTTATGGCTAAACCCGATCAATTTTTTGGTGATCCTACTACCGCCATAGGTGGTCACGTTGTAGGACATGCTTCAACGTTTAGAATCTACCTGAGAAAGGGCAAGAAAGGCACAAGAGTGGCTAAACTGGTTGACGCGCCAAACATCGCGGATTCCGAATGCTGCTTTGAAGTCCAGAAGGAAGGCCTGAAGGACGTTAATTAAGTATTTTTACTTATTTTTTATTAATTTTTTTCGTTTTTAAAACGTTAAATGATTCTATTTTCCTTTATTTTTTCTTTCGGTGTTTATCTAATTTGTTTAAAATATCAAATTGTTTTAGTTTTACTCCACAATACTTCAAATTGTTTTTTATACAAATCATGTATTCTTTTATTCTCAATAAACAAAACTATTGGTTCTTTTCCTACCCAATTACTGATAGTGACTTTATTTCCATAAATCCAGAAAACACTCAAATTGCTAAATTCTTTTGGTAATAAATATTTAGTTTCAGCAAAAGAAAATTTGGTAATTCTATGTCCTTTAGTCTCTGGATCAACAACATTCCTTAGTTTAAATCCAGTTTCAAGAGCTTTTTTCTCCCATTCGTCAATGTATTTTGGACGAGCATCTAAAAAATAGCCTCTCGCTCCGATAACATCAGCGCTACCTGCCTTTAACATCTCTTCAAAGGCTAATTGTACCGCATCTAATCCCTCTAATACATAAGTTTCCTGATTCCACAACGAATTAAAATTGGTTCTAAACGACTCGGCCGCATTTTTACTCCCCAGTTGAAATACGGTAATATCATTTTCATCTGCTATAACTATCATAGTCTTATTTTTATAAATCAAAATAAACGCAGAAGAAAGTAATTGTTGTGGCGTTACTTTAGTAGTAGCTAATGGAAGGTCTTTAACTGTTTCCAACCATTTTGTACTCTTTTGAGAGTATAATAATTTTACTCGTATACCTGCCTTTTCTCTTTTTTTATGATAATTCTTAATAAAACTAAACAATGGTTCTTTAGCTGGCAATCCCACTATTACCTGATATTCTTCTCCTTTTTTCATAGTTTTAAGAACATCGTCAAAAGCAGTTTTAACTCCATTAATACCCTTAAATATTGTTGCCTCTGACTTATTTTTTGAAAGGTTTTTTTTTAATTCTAATTGCGGGATAAGCTCTTTAAGCTCTTCTTTCTGTATAAACAATTGATCCTCTTTTTCTTTAAAATAGTCCATTATCCTTTTTGGGTCTGCCCCCTCAAAGTATTTTGTTCCTGCCTTGATTACAAAGGAAGCTAAACCTTTCTGGATCAATTTCTCCAAAATTTCATAAACTTTTGAAGAAGCAATTTCAGACTGTTCAATTATTTTCCCGGTCGTAGAGCTTCCTAATTCTAATAAAGCAAGATAAACCTTTATTTCCGATTTAGTTAACCCTATTTCCTCCAGCAGTTCTAGTTTATTTTTCATTTCTCCCCCCTTAGGGGGATGTAATATTTATAAATATTTCTAGTTAAACTAAATCTATTTTTAGGGTGTGTTCTTGGTTGTATGGAGGATAGCGTGAGCTGTATAAACATGAAAAATAGATTATTGGCAGGGACTTTAGGGTTGGCATTAATATTATCTGCACCAGTTAAAGCTGAAGAACAACCGACCGCGGCAGAAAATGTATCCGAAAAGCAAGTAGAACATATAGAAAAAACCACTGCTCCTAATATCAATGGTAATATTGAATTAGTAATTGGAAACCAAGGTGGATTTTTTGATGCTGCAGTTAATGTAGCCGTAGTATCTAATACCACTATCAGCAATAGGACATTTGTTGAGGTGGATTATAGCGGAGAGGTCACTGCTTTTGTTGAATTCTTAAGAGGAAATTATAATGTAGGTGAACATTTTGGAGCTCCAGGGGTAGGAGTAACTGTAGGTTTTTTAGGCGGATCTAATCCGTTTAGACCACAAGCTGGAGTACAATATGGCCGTAAAATTGAAGAAGCTAACTTAAAATTGTTTCAAATGGTTCTGGCTTCTACGGAAACAAGGCCAAATCTTCTTTCTGTGACTAATTTGTTGTATAGTCCTCAGTTTGTGGAAGGGGTTAGGGGGTATTTTGGTGTCGAAAATTTAACTAATTTAGGGGAAGAGGGTCATCGTTTGAGCCGACAGCATTTAAGAGTTGAAGTTTGTTTAGATCAAGTTTGTGCTGGCTTAGCAGTTAATCTTTTAGAAAAAGGCCCAGAAGGAAAGTTCGCGTATAATATGGGCGGAGGAATCAGAAGAAATTTTTGAGTGTTTATCTTTTTCTTCGCTTATTTTTTTCTCTCGTAATCTATCTTCTCTTTGATCTTTTTTTGATATATGGTTAACGCATCATATTCCTGTATATTTTTGCGTTAACTATATCTAAAAGCAATAATTCTCTTGTTTGATTATTTATTACTTTTAGTATATCCTAGAAGACTATTACCTTTAAGTAAAATCCCCCGCAACATTTAAATAAACTCCTTTCTTTAGCTTAAAAAGTTATGATTACTGATAATATAAAATACTATGTCTAATTCTAATATAGCAACTATGCTAGATCAAATAGTGGACTTAATAAACAGATTTGGGGGTATATCTAAATGAATGAACAGACTCCTCCCGTGAACGTGGGAGATACATATGATGTGGAGATAGAATCCGTTGGTGGAAAAGGTGATGGTATCGCTAGAATCAAGGGCTTTGTTTTATTTGTGCCTAAAGTCAAGAAAGGCGACCAAGTAAAGATTAAAGTAACTAAAGTCCTGCCTAAAGTAGGATTTGCTGAAGTTGTCGGAAAGGCCGAATTTCAACCGCGTCCGCAGAAATTTGCTACTGTTACAGAAAAAGAGATGGCGGCGGAAGAAGAAGTATCTGAGCATTATGAAGACACCGAAAATTTTGGTGAGGAGGAATAGTTCTTCATCTTAGAAAGATCTGATGGGAGAAAAATTGAAACGGCTTTTTATTGGTATTCCTATTTTAGAAGATATTAAAAAGAAAATTTTACCTTTATCAGAGGAGTTAAAAGTTTCAGGGGCTGCTCTTTCTCTAGTGCCTCCTGAGAACTTACATTTTACTATTAAATATTTAGATGAAGTTTCTGAAAGTAAAATCTTACGTATCAAAGAAGTCCTTAACCAGTTAGCCTGCAGTAAAAAACCTTTTTCTGTAGAATTAGCTGAAGTAGGTGTTTTTTCTTCTTTAAGAAACATTCGGGTTATTTGGATTGGTGCAGAGAACAAGGAGTTTGTTCATTTGCTTAAGGAAACCAATATCCTGTTAGATTTTGTAAGAAAAAACGAACACCAGGAAGAAATACCGCATTTAACCGTTGCTAGAGTTAAATCTGATAAAAATAAAGATAAGCTCATTAAATTTGTTGAGAAACACCAAAAGGATCATTTCGGAAAGATGCTGATTGATTCATTAGTCCTATACGAAAGTATCTTGACGGAGAAAGGATCTATCTATCGAGAACTAAAGAAGTTTAATTTTGTGGATAGTTAAGATAAGTTTGAATAATTTTAAACTAAATATTTCCATACTTCATTTCTTAACAGATCATTAATTTCTTTAGTTTCCTACCAACTAAAATACCTTTAAATACTCTTAACTTATTCTTCTATAGATGTCATTAGTAGAGTTTAGAAATGTTTCCCATTACTTCAGAAAGAAGGTAGTTCTGCAGGATGTAGATTTACGTATAGAACACCATCAGATTCTCGGAATAGTTGGAAGAAGCGGCGCAGGGAAGACCACCCTTTTTCGTCTTCTTCTTGGAATTTATCTGCCTTATTCAGGGAGTGTCTTGCTTAATGGCAAAACCTTACGGCAAAAAATAAAACAGTCCATCGGGTTTGCTAGCCAGGAAAATTCTTTTTATGAGTCCCTTTCTGTCGAAGAAAATCTGCGATATTTTGGAGCGATGTATTCTTTATCCAGAAAAAGTATTGAAGAACGTATAGATTACTTATTAAAATTCATGCAATTGCAAGAAGCAAGAAAAACTTTAGCAAAAAATCTTTCCGGAGGTATGAAACGCAGGCTAGATCTAGCTCTTGCTTTAATTCATGATCCCGAGTTGCTCATTCTTGATGAGCCTACAACTGGTTTGGATATTTTTTTAAATGAGCACATTTGGGATTTTATCTTAAAAATTCACCAATTGGGGAAAACTATCATCATTTCAAGCCATAACTTAGAGGAAATAGAAAAATATTGCACTCACGTTGCGTTCCTTGCTTATGGAAAAGTCATTACTGCTGGTTCACTGAAGATTATACAAAAACGTTACCATTTGGAAGAGCTCTTCCGGAAGATTAGTTATGCTGAAAACCTTTAAAGCTGCTTTGCAAAAAGATTTCAAATTACTATTTCGTAGTTGGGCCTCTTTATTTTTGATAGTCATTGGACCATTAGCGCTAATCTTGGTGCTTATGCTAGCTTTTTCTAACATAGGATTTACTGACATAACTATTGGATATACACAACCTGCGGAGAATACTAAGTATAGTGAATTTATTCCTAAAATAGGTTATCTGGGTAATTTTGTACTCTATCCTACTGTGACTGATTGCACGCAGGATTTACGTTCGCAAAAGATTCACCTTTGTCTGGAGCCTACCACAACTACACTGCGAGTGCATTTCGATAACACTCGTGAAGTTATTTCTTTGATTCTTTTGAATCAGATCCGTATTGCTGTTACCTTAGAAAAAGAAGCTCTCGTAAAAGTACAAGCTACAAGTTTTCTTGGTGAAGTGCGCGAGGTCGATGATTTTCTCGGTTCTGCCGAAAAATTTTCTGATACTGTTCTTCATGATTTACAGGATCAGCGTCAAGATCTAGTCCAAGAACAGGAAGATCTACATTTTCTACGTCAAGAGGTAACAAATAAACGGCAAGAATTGCAACAATTACGTTCTCTTATCTCTGACCAGCGGGCTTCCTTGGGGAATTCCCTACAGATAGACACTAATGATGCGCTTCAGGCCTTGCAAGTTGCTGAAGCTAGCGTAGCACAAGCTTATCAGCGGGCAGTTGCAGTTGGTGATCAACCGACAGCTAATGATTTATCAGTAACAAGAACAAAAATACAGCAGTCCTATCAGGAAATTTTGTTATTGCAAACCACCGTAGGTTCATCTTTAGACTTATTTGATGCGCTGATGGAGAATGTAGACGATGCAGTTATCAACATACAGCAGGCGGAAGATTTTTTATCTGAGCGAGAAGAAAAGATTGGTCAAGCTATTAGAACTATTGATCAAAGAAGTGTTGAATTAAGGAATTTACAGGATCAGCTGCGTGATCAAAGAAGAGGTATTGATAAAGTCAACGGAATGAGTGTAGAAGATATCACTAATCCTATCTCTGTAGATTATCAGCCACAATTTTTAGCTTCCAAGCGTCTTCAACAGATAAAATTAGACAAGGATCTAGCGCCGGAAGAGAAACAGCGACTGATTAACTTTGGAACATTGCAGACATTCCTACCAATTGTCATCCTACTTCTAGTTAGTTTCATTGCTACTATTTTGGGAAATATTATGACTTTAGATGAAATTCATTCTTCTGCATTCCTGCGCAACCGCCTTACACCAACTACTTGGGTTGTTCCTTTCCTATCACAGTTTGTTACCATCAATGCAGTTACTTTAACTCAAAGTTTTGTTATTCTAGGGGTTGGATATGTAGTGTTTTTCCTAGATTTATGGAAAACTATTCCCATTCTGCTCATGGTTCTTTTCTTGCTCATAGGGACATATAGTCTTTTCGGAGCTACTTTTGCTTATCTTATCAAAACAAAGACGACGTCCTTGTTGGTAAGCGCTTTTTTTCTGTTGCTCAATTTGCTTCTCGGCGGGATACTCTATCCTACAGAACGCATGGCTTCTTTTATGTCAATTATAGCGCAAGCAATTCCCTTTACGACTGGAATTTCCTTATTGCAGCAAAGCATGTTTTATGGTGTTCCTTTTAGCTTCCTTTGGTTTTCTCTACTAAAACTATGTATCATTTTTATCACTGCTGCGCTTCTCCTTTTCTTGGCACGGTGGTTATTCTTTTATCGTGAAGCTAAAGGGCTGTAACAAAAGGCACTATCCTTTTTGTGAGTGATAGCTTGGTCAATAGGTGAGCCGAAAATTGCTATCGTTCATGAGAATTAATAGGCGCTTTCTATACGATAAAATAGTCAAGTGCACAAATTCCGTTCCAAATGAATAGGCACTTTACTATTAGGAAGAAACATAATAATAGAATAAGAATTCTGTTTCTGACTAAACAAACCTCTTTTGGACAATACTACTAACAAGAAAAGCGCGAGGCGAACGACCTGCTATCACTCACTTTTTGGATAGTGCCTAACAAAAGACAATTATTTATAACAGTTAATTTCCCACAGTAACTACTTTTCCTTAAACAAAGTATTTATATATCCTTAATTCTCTCTTATGCTTACATCAAAGAGGTGTTCATATGTCGCATATCGTCTGGTTCAAAGATTTAAATAAAGATTCCATCCCTACTGCCGGAGGAAAAGGCGCTAATTTGGGAGAGATGATCAATATCGGGTTGCCCGTGCCTAATGGGTTTGCTGTTTCTGCTCAAACCTATCAAGAATATTTAGAACGAACCGGCTTAAAGAATAAGATTGCCCAACTGCTGCAAGGGCTGGATGTTGAAGACACCGAAAAATTGCAGGAAGTAGCAAAAAATGTCAGAGACCTAATCATAGCAACTCCTATCCCAGAGGATATCGTTGAGGATATAAAAGATAATTATGAGCTGCTGGGAGCTAAAAAGACTGCCGACAGTTTAGTCTCTGCTGAAGAAGTATTTGTAGCTGTACGTTCCTCGGCAACTGCGGAAGATTTGCCAAGTGCCTCCTTTGCTGGACAGCAAGCAACTTTCCTTAATGTTAAAGGCAAAGATAATGTTGTTTATGCTGTACTGGCCTGCTGGGCTTCTTTGTTTACCGCTCGAGCAGTCTATTATCGACAAAAGAATAATTTTGACCATTCTAAAGTTTTAATTTCTGCTATAGTACAGCGGATGGTCGACTCTGAAAAATCAGGAATAATGTTTACTATCAATCCGTCTACTAATCAAGAAGACGAGATTGTCATTGAAGCAATTTATGGCTTAGGGGAGATGGTCGTTGGTGGAGAAGCTAATCCTAATCTTTACATTGTCGATAAAAACACTAAACAGGTAAAGAAAATTGAAATAAAAAAACAAGATTATGGCTTATTCCGCAATGACTTAGGACAAAACGAGAAATTAAGGATTCCAAAAGAGAAGCAAGAACGCCGGGTATTAGATGAACGGCAAGTTCAGGAATTGGCAAGATTAGGCAAGAAGATTGAAGAGCATTATGGTCGTCCCCAAGATATCGAGTGGGCAGTAGAACAAGGACAGGTGTACATTGTGCAATCACGCGCAGTAACTACGTTTAAATCTAAGAAGGAGGAACTTCCTCCTGAAATTGCTGAAGAGGAAGGAAAAATATTATTGAAGGGAGAAACTGCTTCTGGTGGTTCTTACACTGGAAAAGTAAAAGTTATCCGTGATATCGCTGAATTAAAGAAGATAGAAAAAGGAGATGTGTTAGTTACCATCATGACCACTCCTGACATGGTTCCGGCGATGCAGAAAGCTGGCGCAATCATCACCGATGAGGGTGGTATGACTTGCCATGCAGCCATCGTATCACGGGAGATGGGCACTCCTTGTCTTGTTGGAACAGAACACGCTACAGAGATTCTTAATGATGGGCAGATTGTTACTGTACACGCTTCCCGTGGAATAGTTTACGAAGGGCGCGTGGAATCGAAACAAGAAATCGCGCCTAAAGCAGCTGCGCCTTCTTTAAGCAGAGATATCATTACTGCTACCGAAATTAAAGTTATTATGGATCTTCCCGATGTTGCAGAAAGAGCTGCTGAGACTGGGGCTGACGGGGTAGGGTTAGTTAGATTAGAAATTATGATTGCTAATGGGGGGATTCATCCAGCAGAGTATATCAGGCAATCAAGAGAGGTGGATTACATCCAGTTATTAAAAGATGGAATTGGCAAAATTGCTAAAGCTTTCCAAGGAAAGCCAGTGTGGGTACGTTGTTCTGACATGCGCAGTGATGAATATCGTAATTTAGAGGGTGGCAATCTTGAACCAAAAGAAACTGATCCGATGATCGGCTGGCATGGAATCAGAAGATTGTTAGATGAACCAGCAATATTAAAAGCAGAGTTCCAAGCAGTTAGAGAGCTGCATTATGAAGGGATGAAAAATGTGGGAATAATGCTTCCGTTTGTGATACGTGCTGATGAATTGAAGGAAGCTAAAGAAATCATGCGCAGCTTAGGCTTAGAACCATGCAGAAATATTGAATTTGGTGTCATGGTTGAAACTCCAGCATCTTGTTGGATCATTGAGGATTTATGCAGGGAAGGGATTTCTTTCGTCAGCTTTGGCACTAATGATTTAACGCAATTAACGTTAGGGATAGATAGGAATAACCAAAAGATCCAAAAATTATTTGATGAGATGCATCCGGCAGTTCTAGGAGAGATTGCTAAAGTAGTCCGGGTTTGCAAGAAGTATAAAGTAAAAACATCTATATGTGGGCAAGCAGGTTCTAGGCCGGAAATGGCTGAATTTTTAGTGCACCAAGGTGTAGACAGTATCTCTGCTAATGCTGATGCTGTTGACCAGATCAGATTAGTCGTCGCAAAGACAGAAAGAAAACTGTTGTTGGAGAAGGAACGATGAATATCCTAAAATTTGTTGCTCAGAGATATACTGATTGGAAAGATTATCGTTTGGCTAGGAGAATAGCGAGAGCGGTCATTAAGGTAAATAGGGACTTGGATACAATGAATGATCACATCCCTCCAGAACTACACCCGGTTATTGCTCAATTTAAGCATATTGTCCTTTTTTTAAGTGGGCCAATATCATCACTAGATTTAGATAAAGCACAGCAATTTGTAGCTCTCGTCGAAGATGTCGATATCAAGTTTGCTAGTATTATAACACCGCCAAAAAATATCCCACTCTTGTTAAATATAACCAACCTAATCGTTCTTAATTGTGAAAAGGCCTTAAGGGGTAATCCTGCAGCGATGTCTACTGCTCTTCGGTATCTTGTACAATTAGATAATCTCATAACGGAAGATGTCCATCAAGAAAAATATGAAAAAAATATACAAAAATTACAAATTTATAAGAGGGTAAGATACTTGCGTGATCTGCATACCATCTGTAATGGGGTCTATATTAATATCTCTAATGATAAAGAAAAGATAGCTGGGTTCAAAAGGTTCGTGCAGTATCAAGTCATTCAAGGAAGACTATTTAAGAAAGTAATCAACAATCTTAGTCCCTCTACTGCAGGAAAAATTCCTAAAAAAGACCAAGAGCTGGAAGAAGCCCTTAAACATCTAGAAAAAGAGTTAAACTTAATCAAAAATGGCGTGGTTATTGATTTTAAAGATGCTATAACGGCTGCAAAAAAAGTCCTACAGTATCTATCTTGAAAAATACTGCATCATTTTTCTACTAGGACACTAAATACAACCGGAATATAGTGGCTTCAAGGTCTATTTTCTTACTTCTTAAGAGTGACTAGTGGAAACATTTTTAAATAATCCCTCTAGGACAAGATTATGCCATTAGAAAATAAAGCCTTGGTGGAAGTTCGTGATTACCTTAAACGCTTAAAGCCGTATTCCCCCTCTTGTTTGATAGTTGATGATTATCCTGCGGTAGCATCAAGCTTAAAGGCAGTATTATCTCTAGCTAGTTTTTCTCGGTTTGACCTTGCTGAGAATGGATTAGTTGGGTTGGAAACATTTTTGGAAAGCCCTTCTGATATTGTCTTTTTAGATACTGCTATGCCTGTTTTATCTGGTGCAGAATTTGCTCAAATACTTAGAAAAAAAATAACTCTTGATCGTGATCCTTATTTAGTTTGCTTTACATCGAGGGATGAAGAAGATTTTGACTGGAGGTCTGCAGGAATGGATTGTTATGTTTCTAAGCAAACTCCAGAACTCATTTCAGAAAATGTTCTAATATATTTAAAACGTCTTGTTAACGAAGGAATAACACAAAGTCCGAGAATTACTTCTAGTCAAGAAGCAAGAAGTGAACTAACAAGATTAAAGCAATTATACTCTTTAAGATGATTCTAGTTTTTTTTATTCCTTAACCTTTAAATATTTCCTCATTTTCCTAATAAAAAATGGAATCAAAACATGCACGTATCTGTAACCGTTGTAAGAAGATCGTTCCTTTTGATAAAGTACGCTTCCTTCCTAAAGATAGTACGACTAATTATGTCTTTTGCGAAGATTGCTGTACGTTCATGAAAAAAAGCGCTAAGCCAAAGGAAAAAAGTAAAAGACAGGTAGCTTCTCCTTTTTCCACCTATTTCTGTACTCGCTGTAAATATAAGTTTAAAGTAGATAAATCTAAGGCAGGTATTTTTTATAACCTCAAATGCCCATATTGTGGAAAAAGCGAACGCCTAGAAGAGAGAAATACTAGCTTTTAATAATTGTTCATTGTTCACCATGTTTATTCGTATCAATTATTTCTTCTTATCAACTATTTCTGCCTAACTCCTTCTAAATATTTATTAACTCTCCTTATTCTCTTGACCTAATGTCCTGGATTGTTTATTCATTAATGGCAGCATTAATTTTTTCTATAGTCAACACAATAGATAAGTTCATTCTTAATCGTATCGCAAAACACCCGATAATTCCTATCATGATATTGGGGGGTGTTGGGTTGTTTTCTGCAGCCGTAGTCTTTTTTGTAAAAGGATATTCTGTTTTGCCGTTATGGCTTCTCATTTTAAACCTCTTTGGAGGAATCTGTTACATCCTAGGGAATTTATTTTATTTTCAAGCAGCAAAACTAGAAGAGATATCCCGGGTAGTTCCTTTATTAAAATTAGTTCCTTTATGCTTACTTATCCCTGGTGTATTATTCTTAGGGGAGGTATTAACTTTCCAGAAATATATCGGTATTTTTTTGTTAGTTAGCGGAGCTATGCTGATTTCCTTAAAGGGATTTAAGTTGCAGCTTAACAGATCATTTTGGCTTATGATTCTTTCGGTGGTATCCTTCTCCATTTATCTTGCTCTTACCAAATATCTTCTAATTGATGTTGATTTTTGGACGGTATTTTCTTATAATAGGATAGGTGGTATTTTTGTTTTAATCCCCATATACTGGCTTCATTTTTATAAATTGAAAGAAACAATTCAAGAGAACGGGTGGAAGGGTCTGGCTATTATCTCTTCTAGTGAAGCATTGAATGTACTTGCAGTATTGTTTGTCACCTTAGCTGCTAGTGTTGGTTATATCACATTAGTAGAGAGCATGCTCTCCCTGCAGTCTTTATTCTTGCTGATAATAACAGTTTTCTTAAGCGTCTTTTTCCCACGCATCATTCAGGAAGAGGTAGATAAACAAGTAATTTTGATGAAACTTCTAGCAGTTTCTTCGATGGTTTTAGGAGCTTATTTTGTTAGTTAATAATCATCCCATAAAATTTAGGATTATCAACCTATTAATCATCTCAAAGGTATTCTCATAAATTTTTTACATTCAAAACAAGAGATAATCACCTTGCCTCCGCGGGTGCGTATCCTGGAATTTACTCCTGGCATCAAAAAACGGTAACAATGTTTGCAGAATTTTCTCTTTAAATCTTTTGGAAGCTTTGTTTTTGTCTTCATGGCTATCTTTCTGGCAAGGGAAACATAGCGGTTAGCTAACGTTTTATTCTCTGAAAAAACACTTTCCGCTAGCGTAAAGAGGTTATCGATATGCTCCTTGGCAATGCTCTGCTGCTTACTCTTGCTGATCCTTGGTTTGGTCATTATTTATTTGATGCTTAAACACTATAAAAACCTATCTTCTCCTTACTAGAAAAGTATATATAACTGGTTCTCAATAATTCATCAAATGTTATGGTAAATATTTCTCCAAAAAAAGGCCGGCCTGTACGTAGCGTGATTCGACAGAATATAGTGGAAATCCTTTACTATTTGGAAAAAGGCTATGGCTACCAGATCAGTAGGATCTATAACGAAATATTCCCTAAAGTGACTCAGCGGGTAGTCTACTATCATCTTCAGAAAGGTATTCAAACTAAAGAGATTGAGCTGAAAGAAATTCAGCGTGAACAGGGCGAATTCTCTTGGGGTACTGAAGTTGAGAAAAAGATCTACTGCTTGGGAAAATCAGCTATGCCTAAAGGGGAACAGCGCATAAAGTCCCATGTAGACACTCTTCAAAGAAAATAATGGTTAAAATGGGGATTGTATACTGCTATTTAGCGGTTTCTTTAACAAAATCTACTTCTTTTTATACATCAGTTGTTTTAAAACACTTCTTTTATACCATGGGAGATGCCCTTTATCATCCTGGCTGGCATATCGCACATCAGCTATAGAATAATAAGCTTTAGGATCATGCTTTTTTAAGATGGAGATTAGTTTCATCACATGTACTCTATCGCATACAATAAAAATAATCTTCACTTTTCCGTTGCTTCCCTGAGCATCAGTACAGGTGATGGCATGTTCCGATTTTTTAAGCGTCTTCAACAAGATCTGTGTTTTGTCATTGGTGATTATTCGTATCATCGCTTTTCCTAACGGCAATTTACTTTCTAGATAGATCCCTACATAATTACCGGTAGCAAATCCCAAGGCGTAAGCAACAAAAATAACTGGGTTGGTCAGATGAGTCATAATCTGCCGGATGGCCATCAGCCAGATCAATACCTCAAAGAAACCTAAAAAGAATGCTAATCCCTTATATCCTTTGGAAATAAAAATGACTCTAATTGTGCCTAAAGAAACATCAACTATTCTTGCTAAAAATATGAGTCCTGGGAGAATGATCCAAGTGAACATTGTAGAGTCAAAAAATTCCATAGATCTTCGTAACGTTTAGGTCGTATATAATATTTTCTGAAATCTACTCTTCAAGGAATTTTTTAGGAGAATAATTTTTGGATAGGCCAAAGAGATTATTATTCCCATAATTTTATAAATATCTTAAAAATAAATTTCTCGATGGTTATTGCTTTTAAATCTGAGGTTAAGGAAGTTAGGAAATTAACCGATACTACTATTTTCTTATCACTCACCTGCCCTGCTGATTTCACGTTCAAAGCAGGGCAATATGTTGCTTTAACCATAGTATCTGCTACGGGGTCGAAGCCGCGCCTTTACTCTATACTAAACTCTCCGTCCGATGTTGGTAAGTTAGATCTGTGCATACGATTAGTAGAAAATGGGTATGCTTCTGAAGTTTTTAGGAATAGTAAGGTAGGTGATACTTTCATGGTAAAAGGTCCTTTTGGAAATATGCTCTTTCAGGATCAGGAAGAAGAGCATTGGTTTATTGCTACCGGAACCGGCGTAGTTCCCTTTTACTCTATGCTTAAAGAGTTCTTACCACGCTACCCTCAGAAAAAATTTAAGCTATTTTTTGGATTAAGGAACAAAAAAGATATTTTTTTTGAAGAAGATTTTAAGGATTGGAAACAGAAATATTCTCATTTTGATTACCTGATAACCTTAACACGGGAAGAAATGTGGAATGGTCCAAAAGGGAGGGTGCAGCAGCATTTAGGCGTTGATTTCCAAGGAAAGATGTTCTATATCTGCGGCAGCCCGGAGTTAGTAAACGATACCAAAGCGTTACTAGAATGGAAGCATGTTCCAAAAGAGAATATCAAAGTAGAAAAATATTGGTAGATTACTTTTGATACTCTCTGTATTATGCGTATCTCAACAAAAAACTTTTAAACTTAAGCTCTTTCCCTGGTGCTATGGAAATTAAAATTAAAAAAGAGATGGATAAAGAACAAGATGTTCTAGTTTATGGTTTGTTTGCTGATGACAAGGTCACCGAATTGCCTTCTGATGCGCAAGAAGCGGTCAGGAGAAAAATAGTTGATCCTAGTAAATTTGGACAAACATACGCCACTCTTCTGCAAGGTAAAAAATGCATTGTATTAGCATTAGGAAAAAAAGAGGACTTTACATTAAACCATTTGCGTCGTGCTTTAGGCAAAGCGGTTAAAGCAGTTAAAAACCTAAAGTTAGACTCATTCTCTACAAATGTTGTTTCCCTTTTATCTTCAGCAAATAAGTTCTCCGCCCAAGAGTTAGGACGCTGTTCAGCGGAAGGGTTACTGCTAGCAAATTATGGATTTACTAAATATTTCTCTGAAGAAAAAAGAAAAGAGATGAAGTCGATTAAGGAAGTTTCCGTAGTCTACTTACCAGACTCTGCTTTATTTCAGGAAGGTCTTCGCCAAGGAATAGTCCTAGCTGATGCTACCAATTATGTTCGTGATTTAGTCAACGAACCTGCTAAAGTTGTTACTCCTGAATATCTAGAGCATGAAGCGAAGAAATTAGCAGGTAAATTGGTAAAGGTTCGTGTTTTAAACCAAAAAGATATGGAAAAAGAAGGATTAAATACTCTTTTAGGTGTAGCTTCTGGGAGCGCTCTGCCGCCAAAGCTTGTTTTTCTTGAGTATACTGGGGGCAAAGGAGAGTATACTGCTGTTGTAGGTAAAGGTATAACATTTGACAGCGGCGGATACAATTTGAAGCCTACGAAATATATAGAAGATATGAAATCAGATATGGCTGGCGCTGCTGCAGTTCTTGCTACTATCAAAGTAGCTGCAGAATTAGGTATTAAAAAAAATATTCTGGGAGTAATGCCTTTGTGCGAAAACATGATTGGCTCCAGAGCTCAGAAACCGGGAGATATCGTAAAAGCTTACAACGGGAAAACCATCGAGATAGGTAATACTGATGCAGAAGGGCGTTTAGTTTTAGCTGACGCTTTGGCTTACACAGAAAAAAAGTATCATCCGGAAATTATGGTTGACTTAGCTACCTTAACTGGCGCTTGCGTAGTAGCGTTGGGATATGAAATTGCTGGTGTCATGGGCAAAGATGATCAGTTAATTGCTGATCTTGAAAAAGCTGGAAAAAGAAGTCATGATCTAATTTGGAAATTGCCTTTTTTAGAAGAGTATCAAGATTATATGGACGGGACAATTTCTGACTTAAACAATATTTCTACCAAAGGTAAAGGGTATGAAGCAGGCTCAATCACTGGAGGGGTTTTCTTAAGTAAATTTGTAGAAAAAGCCCGTTGGGCGCATTTGGACATCGCCGGAAGAGCTTATACTCCTTTAGATAGTGACTATCAGCCCAAATATGCAACTGGTGCTGGCGTGAGGTTATTAGTTTATTATTTCATGGGATGGTGAAAGGAGTCTTAGTATACTAAAAGAGATAATTATGAAAGAAGACAAGGCTAATTGTATCTTTTGTAAAATTACTTCTGGAAAATCACCATGTAGTATCATTTATGAAGATAATACCGTTTTAGTGTTTCCTCCACTTCAGCCAGTAAAT
This sequence comes from uncultured Methanosarcinales archaeon, assembly GCA_964576385.1. Taxonomy (GTDB): domain Archaea; phylum Nanobdellota; class Nanobdellia; order Woesearchaeales; family GW2011-AR9; genus JACOZM01. Next base: position 59,905 of record CAZNUS010000006.1, read on the forward strand.
AAAGGGCATGTACTCATTGTACCTAAAAAGCATGTGTCTTATTTAGCTGATCTAGATGAAAAAACAAATGTACATATTATCAAAATCGCCCGTAAGATGACTTCAGCTATCCGGAAATCTTCCTATAAATGTGAAGGGATAAATTGGTTTTTAGCTGATGGTAAAGCTGCTCAACAAGAAATTTTTCATTTTCATCTTCATGTCTACCCTAGATTTAAAAAGGATGGTTTTGGGTTTAAGTATAACAAAAAGAAACATTTTTTGATGATGGAAAGAACAGAATTAGATATTATTGCAAAAGAGATAAGGCGTTGGCTTTAATGGCAGGTAGGGTTCTAGGAGGCAAAATTCAATCTTTAATTGTTGACAAGTATACTTCGTTGAGTGCAGTCTTTTTTCTGAGTATAGCTATTTTTTTATTGTAAATAAAGTATCGAACCTTTATTTATACACACAAAAAAAGCTTAACTTTTTTGAGCATCTCTTTTTGCGATGGCTTAAACCCAATCAAGTATTTTTATCAATCTTTGATTGATTTTCCTGAAGCATAAATTTAATAAACAATCCATTCTAATCACAAAAAATGGAAAATCTTATCATCTTAGGTACGGGCATTGCCGGATTAACTGCCGCGATCTATACTGCCCGCGCTGAGCTTTCTCCTCTGGTTATCTCTGGTCCGGAAGATGGCGGTCAGCTGACCTTAACAACTGATGTAGAAAACTTTCCAGGTTTTCCCGATGGTATTAAAGGTCCAGAATTGATTGAGCGTTGTAAAAAACAGGCAGAACGTTTTGGTGCCAAGTTTAAGCTTGCGTTAGTAGAACAAATAAAAGTTAAGAAAGATTCATTTACTTTAAGTTTAGATGACCATAGCATATTAGAAACAAAAAGCATAATTATTGCTACCGGCGCTTCTGCGCGCTGGCTTGGCATCCCTTCTGAAGAGAAATATAAAGGTCGGGGAGTAAGCACTTGCGCCACTTGTGATGCTGCTTTTTATAAAAACAAAGAGGTAATTGTAATTGGTGGCGGCGATTCAGCTATGGAAGAAGCGAATGTATTAAGCCATTTTGCTAATAAAGTGACGATCATCCACCGCCGGGATAAATTTAATGCCAGTGTAATTATGCAGGAAAAGACCTTTGCTAATCCCAAAATAAAAGTGATGTGGAATAAGGAAGTGCAGGAAGTGCTTGGTGATGGGAAAAAGGTTACCGGAGTTAAATTAAAAGATAATAAAACTAACAAGACAGAAGATTTTGCTTGCAATGGTATTTTTCTGGCAATAGGGCATATCCCTAATACTATATTCTTAACTGGTGTTGTAGATCTAAATCAACAAGGGTACTTGAAGGCAGATAATTATATGCACACGTCCGTTCCAGGAATATTTGCTGCAGGCGATGTGCAGGATTATCGCTATAGGCAGGCAATTACTGCAGCTGGCTCCGGCTGTATGGCTGCATTAGAAGTAGAGCGTTGGTTACGAGAGAAGAAGTAAATTGTTTTGAATAGATCTTCAATCTCTATTATGCAAAAAATAGCCAGAAAACCAGCGACTTTAGTCGCTGGATGAATGGC